>JAPVWO010000001.1 GCA_027493375.1 Candidatus Multivorans thiocomprendens
GCGAACGCGGCGCCGGCGAGCAGGCTGTACTGGAAGTCGGTGATCCCGAACTGCTCCCGGATCGGGCCGACCAGGAGGGAGAGGATGTTGCGGTCGAGAAACGACAGCACGTAGGCAAGGAACAGAAGGACAACGCCGTAGTTGGCGGCGCCGAGTGACGGGTAGCCGGCGGCCTGCTCCGCCGACCCGGCCTCGCCCGCGGTCCTCGTGTCGACGGTCAACGCGCGAAGCGGCCGACGATCGGGCGACCGGGGCTGACTCCCTCCACGGTCTCACCGTCGCGCACGACGAACACGCCGTTCACCATCGTGTGGACGATGCCCTCCGAGAACGAGAGCCCGCCTTCGAAGGTGGCGGTGTCGATCACCGTCTCCGGATCGAACACCACGATGTCCGCGTCGGCGCCGACCTGGATCCGGCCCTTCCGCCTCATCTGCTCGGACATCGACGCCACCCGGTCCGCCGGGAGCAGGCTCATCTTCAACAGCGCCGTCATCAGGTCGAGCGTGCCCCGCTCGCGCACGTACCGGCCGAGAATCCGGGAGTAGGTCCCGGCCGTCCGCGGGTGCGCGCCCGGGGCGTAGGGCATGCCGTCGGAGGCCACGATCACCCAGTCGTTGCCCAGGGCCGTCTCGATCCACTCCTCCTTCATGAAGTGGAGGATCACGGTTCCCCCCTCGCGGCGATACCGGTCGAAGGTCTCCTTCGTCAGCCTCTCCCCCGTCTCCTCCCACTGCAGGTCGCCGTAGTCGATCTGCAGGCGGTCCTGCCAGCCCTCGTCGAAGATGGAGGACTCGAGGCTGGTCGAGCCGGCGGTGTAGGGGTACGCCTCCGTCGTCACGTCCAGCCCCAGGCGGGCAGCGCCGTCGATCATGTCGAGGACCGTGTCGATCTCTCCCAGCGCCATGCTGTTGACGTGCACGATGTGCAGCGGCGCCCCGGTACCGACCGCGTTGGCCAGGACTTCCTGCATCGCGTCGATGCTCATCGAGCGCACGTGCGTGTGAATCGTGGCCCGCTTCTCGCCGGCGAACCGGAAGACCTCGAAGATCTCCCTGCGGCTGGCGCCGGGGTAGTACTGGGTCGCCATTCCGATACCCAGGCCGCCCTGCTCGAGCCCGCCCTGCAGATGCTCCAGCATGGCGGGGAAGCGCTCGGGCGACAGTTCCGAGTAGTACGTCCTTTGCGCGGCATCGCGCATGGAGTCGAGCGGTTCGTCCTCGGCGCCGGCAGCCGCGAAGGCCGCCGCGAGGTCCGCCCGTTCCTCCTCCGGGACGATCTCCAGGCCCCTCAGGGCGCCGTGGTTGACCGTGACGCCGTAGTTCACGAGCGACCTGCCCCGTCGAGAGTCCAGGAACGACCAGACATCCGGCACGCCCCATTCGAGCTCCAGCGCCGTGGTCACGCCGTCCCTCGCCTGGTACTCGTGCGCCCGCGGACCCTGACCGTGGGCGTGGAGGTCGACGAAGCCCGGCGCCAACACCAGCCCGGCCGCGTCGATCAGGACGCCTCCGTCGGCGAGCGAGTCCGCGAGGGACTCTTCGGTGAGGGCGGCGATCACGTCGCCCCGGATGCCCACGTTCCTGACCTCGTCGAGCCTCCTCTCGGGGTCGATGACGCGGGCGCCCTGGAAGACGACGTCGAACGCCTGGGTGTCGGCTTCGCTGGTCCCGTTGGTGGCGGGGTTGCAGGCGAGGAGAAGCGCGGCGAGGAGCGCCGCGGCTGCAGAGCCGGCCTCACGGCCGGCACGTCTACTCCGCCGCCTCCGGCGGCAGCCGGCGGGGACGCCGGCGCACCCAGTGTGGAGCGTCGTCATTCTTCAGCACCTGTTCCCAGGACGATTGGCCCAGGATTCGTCGATGGTATACACCACGACTGCGCCACAGCCGCAGCTGATCGATCCCCAACCTGGGAGCCACGAGCCATGCCAAAGGCAACACCCGCGCGTACCCGCCTGTCACGCCGAACTCTGCTCGGGCACGGCGCCCGGGCGGGCGCCGTCCTCGCCGCGTCGACGGTCGGCGCGCCGTACCTCGCCTTCGGCAGGCACAGGCTGTTCGCCCAGAGCGAGGAGCGGTACTCGACGCGGGCAGTCGACCTGCTGGGCGACTCGCTGGTCATCGACATGCTGAGTCCGCTCACGCTGGCGTCGTCGACCATGCGGGCCTGGTACGGCAACCCGGAGAACATCCCCGAGTCGTTCTGGGACGATCTCGACCGTTCCGGGATCGACGCCGTTCTCGACGC
>JAPVWO010000010.1 GCA_027493375.1 Candidatus Multivorans thiocomprendens
CCGACCAGGCTGCCGACCGCGCCGGCGGCGGCCGACACGAAGACGGTCTCGCCTTCCTTCGGTTCGCCGAGGTCGAGCAGGCCGACGTAGGCGGTCATTCCGGGCATGCCGAGCACGCCGAGGAAGGCGGAGAGCGGCGCGCCGTGGGTGTCGAGCTTCTGCAGTTCCGTCGCGCGAGCGGCGAAGTGACTGCGCCAGCCGAAGCGGCTCGACACCAGATCACCCGGCGCGAGCGCGTCCGTGTTCGACTCCTCGACGACCCCCACGGCGCCGCCGTCGAGCGCCTTGCCGATGGCGAACGGCGGCGTGTACGACTTGATGTCCCGCATGCGGCCCCGCATGTACGGGTCGACCGACATGTAGACGTTGCGCACGAGCGCCTGGCCGGCGCCCGCGGCCGGCATCCCGGTTTCGGCGAGTTCGAAGTTCGCCGCCTCGGGTTCGCCGGCGGGACGGGAAGCGAGGCGGACTTCCTGGCTGCGGTCGGACATCGTTCGTCGTGCTCCGGAAGGGTCAGTCGATGATCGCCTGGTAGGCGAGATTGCGGAACTCCGTGCCGTACGTCAGGCCGGCGTGGGGGAGGATCTGGATCATGAACACGGCGACCATCTCCTCCTGGGGGTCGATCCAGAAGCGGGTGCCCGCGGCGCCGCCCCAACTGTATTCACCCGGGGAACCCAGTGCGCCGTTGATGCCCGGGTTCATGCCGACCCGGAAGGTGAGCCCGAACCCGTCGCCGGGACCCAGCGATCGGCCGACCCGCGGCATGTCGCCGATGTGGTCGGAAGACAGGAGCTTGACGGACTTCGGACTCAGCAACTGGCCGCCGTCGTAGCGGCCGCCGTCGAGCAGCATCTGGACCATCCGGTAGTAGTCGGTGGTGGTCGAGACCAGGCCCGCGCCGCCGTAGAAGATCTTCGGCTTCTTGAGATAGGAGTCCTGCGGCGGCGCGCTGGAGCGCATGACGGTGCCGTCGCCCGCTTCGCGGTCGGGCGTGTAGAGCACGGCCAGCCGGTCCTGGGTGCCCGGGCGGACGTAGAAGGCGGTGTCCTTCATCCCCAGCGGCTTGAAGATCTCCTCCTCCAGGAAGACGTCGAAGGTCTGGCCCGAGATCACCTCGACCAGGCGGCCCAGGACGTCCATGCTGTAGCCGTAGCGCCACACCGTGCCGGGGTGGTCGTGGAGGGGCGCCTGACCCAGCTTGTCGACGAACTCCTCGAGGGTCTGGTCGCGGTTGCCGACCCCGAGATCGGCGTAGTACATGCCGCCGCGCGCGTTGCGCGGACCGCCGTAGCTGATGCCGGCGCTGTGGGTCAGGAGATCCTGGACCGTCATGTCGCGGTTCGCGGGGACGAGTTCCATGCGCGGATCGCCGGTCGGGGCGACGCTCCACTCGGTGACTTCCAGATCGCCGAGCGCCGGAATCCAGCGCGAGGCGGGCGTGCGCAGCGGGAAGCCGTACTTCTCGTGGAGGATCATCACGGCGACGCCGGTCACCGCCTTGGACATCGAGTAGATGCGGAAGAGCGCGTCCTTCGGCATCGGCTCCTTCGCTTCGAGGTCCCGGTAGCCGTAGGTGTTGAAGTACGCGATCTCACCGCGGCGGGCGATCAGACCGGTCGCGCCGACGACCTTGCCGGCCTCGATGTAGCCGTTCATCGCCGCGTCGATGCGGGCGAGCCGTTCGGCCGAGAGGCCGACCCGCTCCGGCTTCGAGATGGTGACCTCCGGGTCGGCGGCAGCCAGCGGCGCCGCGGCGGCCAGAGTCAAGGCAAGCAGCGCTGCGACCGCGGGCCGCCATGGTGAGAGCATCCCTCGCTTCATCGTCGTCTCCTCCTGCGTGGATGGTGAAGTGCGGCCGATCGTAACGTCAGACGGGCGGCTGTGCGAGTCGGGACCGTCGTTCGCGCTGCTACAGTGCTCAGAACCCGACACCTCGGAACGCGGCGAGCCGGTTGAACCGTGACGGGCCGGACCGGCCGGAGGAGTTTCCCTATGCCGGTACCCATCCCACCCCTGCGCGAGGAGAACCTCCCCGAGCGCAAGCTCTCCTTCTGGCAGCTCGCCGGGCCCGGCGCGATCATGATCGGCTTGGCGATCGGCGCCGGCGAACTCGCGGTCTGGCCCTGGGTGACGGCCAAGTTCGGCGCGGTCATGATCTGGGCGGCGGCGCTCGGCGTCTTCCTGCAGCTCTGGATCAACATCGAGATCGGCCGCTGGGCGGTGGTCACGGGCGAGCACCCGTACACCTCCTACGCGCGGATGTCGATGGGAGTCATCTACGCCTTCCTGTCGCTCGGCTTCGTGGGGCTCTTCCTGCCGGGCTGGGCGCGGATGTCGGGAGCGGCGCTCAAGGCGCTCTTCTTCGGACCCGACGGCCCGGGCCCGGAGTGGTTCTGGACCGCCGTCACGTTCGGCCTGATCGCTCTGATCCTGTTCGGGCCCAAGCAGATGTACAAGGCGGTCGAACGGGCGATCGGGATCA
The DNA here is from genome assembly GCA_027493375.1 of Candidatus Multivorans thiocomprendens. Lineage (GTDB taxonomy): Bacteria > Acidobacteriota > Thermoanaerobaculia > Multivoradales > Multivoraceae > Multivorans > Multivorans thiocomprendens. The sequence goes on from JAPVWO010000010.1 coordinate 2,486, forward strand.
TGGTGCTGGTCATCACGATCGGTCTGATCTACGTCGCGTTCTCGGTGGGCACGTGGGACGCGATCAAGGAGATGGGTCGGGGACTCGTCAACTTCGGCCACATCGAACTGGACGACCAGTTCACCTTCGCCCGCTTCTTCGGCGCGGTCGTCTTCGCCGGCATCGGCGGCGCCGGCAATCTCTGGTACGCCTTCTACCTGCGGGACAAGAACGTCGGCATGGGGGGCCGGATCCCGGTGCTGGCGAATCCGCTGCGCGTCCACGAGACGGCCGAAGTGCAATCGGGCTATCGCTACATCGAGAGTCCCGAGAACGCGAGCCGGTTCAGGCGCTGGATGCGCTACGTGATCCAGGACCAGGTCATCTTCTTCTGGCTCGGCAACACCTTCACGATGTTCCTGTTCATGTTCGGGGCGCTCACCGTCCTGCGCCCGGCGGG
>JAPVWO010000100.1 GCA_027493375.1 Candidatus Multivorans thiocomprendens
CACGCCGCCCGAGGCGCAGGGGTTCGCCCCGCATTGGGACACCCACGACGTCTTCGTGTTGCAGATCAGCGGCACCAAGCGCTGGTCGATCTACGACACGAAGGTGAAACTGCCACTCCGCGGCCAGGGCTTTGAACGCGGTATGCCTCCCGGCGACGTCACCGACGAGTTCGAGCTCGGCCCGGGCAGCGCCCTTTACCTTCCACGAGGCCTGATGCACTCGGCCCGTTCGACAGGGCAGACGTCGTTGCACATCACGCTCGGGCTCACGGCGTTCACATGGGCCGAGTTCCTCGTCGAAAGCGTCACCGCGGCGGCGCTCGAGGAAGAATCGCTGCGCCGCAATCTCCCTCGCGAGTTCGCTCGCGAGGATTACCCCCTGGCCGAGCGAGAGCGCCTGTTCGGCGAGAAGCTGGCGTTGGTGCAGTCGAGATTCGATGCCGAGGTCGTGTGGCGGCGCTTCGCGGACGAGGTCCTGGCCGCCGATGTACCCCTGTTCACCGACCTGCTCAGCCAGCGGCTCCACGGAGACCGGCTGACGCCCCGCTCGCGGGTAAGGCGCCGAGCCGGGCTGCTCACCGAAGCCGTGACGGACAGGGAGTCGTGCCTCCTCCGGTTCGGTGGCCGGGAACTCAGGCTGCCGGTCGGCGTTTGGCCGGCGCTTCAGTTCGCCGCGACGGCTGACGAGTTCGCCATCGAGGACCTGCCCGACTGCCTGGATGCCGAGGGAAAGCTGACCCTGGTGGCGCGACTCGTCAGGGAGGGGGTTCTCCAGAGCGCTTGCTAACGGATGAGTTGCGCTGAACCGGCTAGTCCCGCGGCCGTCGTGGCCTGGGCGAGCGTCCTGTCCGCGGTTGCTAGCGGGCAGTCGAGTTGTTGGGCCAGCGCCGCGTAGACGGCGTCGTACACGGTCAGATCCAGCGCGAAAGCCAGGCTACGGGCCGGTCGAATGAGTTCGGCCAGCGGTGTCAGAGCCATCGGTACGGCGGCCAGCGTCCGAAAGGCGGCGTCGGCGTCGGATCGTGACAGAGCGCCCCGGCGGACCTTCGTTCGGAGGACGTTCGCGACTTCCAGCAGCAGGAAGTCCGGGGCGTGAAGGACATCCCGGCCCAGCAGCTCGAGGGCGTCAGGGCTGCCTTCCTCTTCGAGAACCCACTTCAGGGCGGCACTGGCGTCAACGACGACGCGTTGGAGCGGCAAGACGAATCAGCCCGAGATGTCGTGGGCTCTTCCGTCCCTCAGCTTCCGAACCAGTTGCTCGACGGGTTCATCGTCGTCGTGCGCTATCGCTGCACGGACGGCGTCGAGGCGAGCGCGTGCCGCTTCGCGGTCGACCCCGACGGCCATCGCGAGTGAGCGGCGGGCTTCTTCCTCGGTTGATCGGCCGGCAGCCGCGGCGCGACGTCGCAATGCCTGCACGACCGCTTCGTCGACGTTGCGGATAGTGAGCTGGGCCATGAGCGTGAGACTACAATGACAGCGCCTACATTGCAATCACTGTCGGCGGTCCGCGGGATCTCTACTTCTTGCGTCCGACCAAGGCCAGCAACTCGTCAACTTCCTTCGGCACTGCAGCACTCAGGATCTCCGGCTCGCCTTCGGTGATCAGCACCGTGTCCTCGACGCGGATGTGGATGTTCCGCTCCGGGATCTCGAGGATCGGCTCGACGGCGATGACCATACCCGGCTCGAAGGGCAGGGAACTGTCGCCGACGTCGTGGACGGAGAGGCCCACGAAGTGGCCGGCGCCATGGGCGGGCCTGTCCTCGAAGCCCCAGCGGTCGTAGATCTCCCGGCAGATCGCGGTTGTGTGACGCCGGGTGACGCCGGGGCGCATCGCGGCGATGATCGCCTTCTGCGCTTCCAGTACGGCCCGGTAGGCCCGTTCCTGGACCTCGTCGAACCTGCCCGTAGCCGGCCAAGTGCGGGTGATGTCCATCGTCATGTAGGCGAAGGAGGCGCCGTAGTCCATGACGACCAGGTCGCCGTCCTGGAGTTGCCGGTCGTTCCTGACCCAGTGCCAGATCAGGCCGTTCGGGCCGGAGCCGACAATCGCGGGGTAGGCCTCCATCTCGGCTCCATGCTTCAGGAACACGTGCTTGGCCGCGGCTTCCAGTTCGTACTCCCAGCCGCCGGTGCGGGTGGCGCGGATGGCCGCCGCGATGCCATCGGCGCTGACCTTGCCGGCGCGACGCAGAACTTCGATCTCCCTCGGCGTCTTGATCATCCGCAGCCGGTCGAGGTGCGGCGTCAGATCGCGCAGCTCGGCGTAGGGGTAGCGGCTGCGGATCGTCGCGATCTGGTGAGCCTGCTCGGTCGGCTGCCCGCCCCAGGGGTTCTGCTCGCGGCGGCCGAGGTAGAGGCCCTTCTCGCTGCGGGCGAGGTCGAGCTCGTCGCGCTCGCCCAGGCGCATCCAGAGGAGCTTCCCGGCCTCTGCCGGCATCCGGCCGCGGCGCCGGGCGAGGTGCTCGGGCAGGTAGGCGAGGTGGTCGACCTCGAAGCCGCTGCCTTCGGCCTGCTCGGGGGCATACAGCCAGTTCGGCCCGTCGATGAACTTCTCGCGGTCGCCCTGGTGGGGAAGGTAGAGGCGCGCCTCGCAGCCGTCGACCTCAAGCAGCAGGACGGCGTTTCGGCCCTCGTACCCGGTCAGGTAGAAGAAGTCGTGGTCCTGGCGGAAGCGGGCGCCGTAGCGCGGCATGGTCTCGGCAAACAGGAGCGCCGCGCCCCCGTCGAGACGTTCGCAAAGGCGCGCCCGTCGTTCAGTGAACTCTTCGGGCGGGTAGCTGGCCCGCTGAGCGGCCGCCACCGTGGCGGCGAAGAAAACTGAGAGAAACAGGGCGCCGCAGAGAAATGTTCTGCGGTTTTCTGTGACAAGAGGCATTTCTTGAAGGCAGAGCAGGCGTTTCCTACGCTTTTCTCCCGCCACCGATCGCCACCGCGCGAGTTTTTTCGAACGGAGAGAAGAAATCGTTCCCTTTGTCGTCGATCACGATGAAGGCGGGGAAGTTCTCGACCTCGATCTGCCAGATCGCCTCCATGCCGAGATCCTCGAACTCGCGCAGTTCGACCTTCCGGATGCTCTGCTCTGCGAGTGCCGCGGCCGGGCCGCCGATCGAGCCTAGATAGAAGCCGCCGTGCTTCTCGCACGCGCGGCGCACTTCAGGCGAGCGGTTGCCCTTGGCCAGCATGACCATGCTGCCGCCGTGGCTCTGGAACAGGTCGACGTAGGGGTCCATGCGCCCCGCCGTCGTCGGGCCAAACGAGCCGGACGCCTTGCCTTCGGGTTTCTTCGCGGGGCCGGCGTAGTACACCGGCTGGTCCTTGAAGTACCGGGGCAGGTCCTCGCCGCGGTCGAGCAGTTCCTTGAGCCGGGCGTGGGCGATGTCGCGGGCGACGACGATCGGACCGGTGAGCGCCAGCCGCGTCGCGACCGGGTACTTCGACAGCTCGGCCCGGATCTCGTCCATCGGCCGGTTCAGGTCGAGTGCTATGACCTGGCCGCTGAGTTCGTTCTCGTCGGTCTCGGGCAGGTACTTCGCCGGGTTCTCCTCGAGTTGCTCCAGAAAGACCCCGTCGCGGTTGATCCGGCCCAGGATCTGGCGGTCGGCCGAGCAGGACACGCCGAGGCCGACCGGCAGCGAGGCGCCGTGCCGGGGCAGCCGGATGACCCGCACGTCGTGGGCGAAGTACTTGCCGCCGAACTGGGCGCCGATGCCGATCCGCGTGCAGAGGTCGAAGATCTGCTGCTCCATTTCGAGGTCGCGGAAGGCGCGGCCGAGTTCGTTGCCGCTGGTCGGCAGGTCGTCCAGGGCATGGCAGGTCGCGAGCTTGAGCGTCTTCATCGTCGCCTCGGCCGAGGTGCCGCCGACGACCAGGGCGATGTGGTACGGCGGGCAGGCCGACGTGCCGAGGGTGCGGAGTTTCTCGTCGACGAAGTTCATCAGCGAGATCGGGTTCAGGATCGCCTTCGTCTCCTGGTACAGGAAGCACTTGTTCGCCGAGCCGCCACCCTTGGCAATGAACAGGAACCGGTACTCGTCGCCGCGCGCCGCGTAGAGGTCGACCTGGGCGGGCAGGTTCGTGCCGGTGTTCTTCTCTTCGAACATGGACAGCGGCGCCATCTGGGAGTAGCGCAGGTTGCGCTCCTGGTAGGCGTCGAAGATGCCCCGGCAGAGTTCCTCCTCGTCGTCGAAGTCGGTGTAGACGTCCTGGCCCTTGTAGCCGAGGACGATCGCGGTGCCGGTGTCCTGGCAACCGGGCAACACGCGGCCGGCGATCGATACGGAGGGTCTCGCGGCCGCCGGCGGACTCGACGCGGACGTGGTCCGGGGTCAGGAGCCGGTACTCCGGCTCGTCGCCGCGGTGTTCGAAGGGGTGTTGGTGGTGGAAGTCAGGCATGGCTGCCCTTGAGTCTGCGCGACGGACGACCGCGAAGCAAGTTGGGCAGGCGACCCGCTGCTAGTCTGCCCGCTTGACCGTGCGGTCGCCCGTCCCCATCCTTCTCCTGGCCGGCATCGGCGCGGGAGCTTGTGGGTACACGTATCCTCCGCCCGAGATGCCCGAAGAGATAGCCGTTCTGCGTGAGATGGTGCAAGTGACGCGGCGCCCGTGGGCCGAAGTCGACGGCAGGGAGGTCGAAATCTTCCGTCTCGCGTCGCGGACGGGGCTCCAGGCCGAGATCGCCGAACTCGGCGGCGCGATCATGTCCCTGACGGCCCAGGGCCGGGACGGCGAGTTCGCCGATGTCGTGCTCGGCTTCGACGACCTCGGTTCGTATCTCGCGGACACGAACCCCTACTTCGGCGTTGTCGTCGGGCGCTATGCGAATCGCATCGCCGGGGGCCGCTTCACTCTCGACGGCGAGAACCACACGCTGCCCCAGAACGATGGAGAGAACAGTCTCCACGGCGGTGTCCGGGGGCTCAGCCGCGTGGTCTGGGAGGGTGAACCGTTCCAGGACGGGAACGGTGCGGGCGTCGTGCTCCGATACCGGAGTCCCGATGGCGAGGAAGGCTATCCGGGCAACGTGGACTTCCGCGTGCGCTACCTGTTGACGTCGGTCGGCGACCTTCGCATTGAAGCGGAGGCGGTGACCGACGAGCCCACCGTCGTCAACCTGTCCTTCCACTCGTACTTCAACCTCAAGGGAGAGGGCGAGGGCGACATCCTGGACCACGAGCTCCTGCTCAACAGCGAGCAGTACACGCCCGTCGACGGCACGCTGATTCCGACTGGCGAGATCGTGTCCACCGAAGGCACGCCGATGGACTTCCGGACCGCGGCGTTGATCGGAGACCGGATCGACGACGACTTCGACCAGCTTCGTTTCGGGGGCGGCTACGATCACAACTGGGTGCTGCGGCCGGCGGGCGACGACGGCGAAATGCGTCTGGCCGCTGTCGTCGTCGAACCGACGAGTGGCAGGAAGCTGGTGGTGAAGACGACGGCCCCGGGGCTGCAGGTCTACACCGGGAACTTCCTCGACGGCACGCTGGTCGGAAAGAGCGGTCGCCCGTACATCCATCGAGGTGGCCTGTGCCTCGAAACCCAGCACTTTCCCGACTCCCCGAACCAACCTCGGTTCCCCAGCACGGTCCTACGGCCGGGCGAGACGTACCGACAGGTCACCGAGTACCAGTTCATGACGGGTGGACCGACGCTGGGACTGGAGTAGCGGGAAGATCCCTGAAGGCCACGGTCGATCCTCGTCGCCACGGCCAGGCCCGAAACCATCGGTTCCTCGCCGCGTAAACCAGAACCATAGAATGCGCGGCATGGAACGATCGGCCGGCGGCGCCCGTCCGCCCAAGCCAGCGGTGCGCCGGTGAGCGCGCCGGCAAGTCAGGGCGACGGTTCCGGGATCTCGCCGCCGCGGCCGGATCTGTCGATCCTGCGCGACGACGACGAGTACGAGTACCGGCCCCGGCGCGGACGCGTCATCAAGTGGGGGATCGTGCTGCTGCTTGTGGCGGCCGCGGTCTTCGCCTTCTACCGGGTGCCGCCCGACCAGTACGTGCCGTTCCTCATGCCCGAGGTCGAGACGACGACGGTCCAGCGGCTGACCCCCGAGCAGGCGTCCACCGTGCTCACCGCGACCGGCTACACCTACGCGCGGGTGCGGGCGGCCGTGGGGGCGAAGATCACCGGCCGGATCACCGAACTTCACGTTGACGAGGGAGACTCAGTCGCGCTGGGCGACCTGATCGCTGTGCTCGACAGCGAGGATGTCGGGCCGAGGCGGCCCTCATCGAATCGACGGCCCGCCTCGCGGACGCGGTGCGCGAAGAAAATCGCCAGCGCCGAGTTGTGGAGGCGGGCGTGGCTCCCAGCGCCGACCTCGACGCGGCGATCACGACGCTCCAGGTGGCGAGGGCGCAAGTGGGCACGGCGCGCGCTAGCCTCGACTCGGTCCGCGCGCAGTTGGAGTACACGGTGATCCGCTCGCCGGTCGACGGCGTGGTCATTGAGCGTACCGTCGAGGTGGGGGAGATGGTGGCGCCTGGCGGATTCACCAGCCAGCAGTCGACCGGCGCGCTGGTGCGGATCGCCGATCCGACCTCGCTCGAGGTCGAGGCGGACATCAACGAGAGTTTCATCGCCCGGATCCAGCTCGGCCAGCCGGCCACGATCAAGGTTGACGCCGTGCCGGACCACGAGTATCACGGCACGTTGCGGCAAATCGTGCCGACCGCCGACCGGCAGCGCGCAGTGGTCCAGGTCAAGGTGACGATCGACGACCGGGACGCTCGCCTGGTGCCGGACATGAGCTGCAGCGTCACCTTCCTGCAGGAGGGAGTCGACGAGACCGTGCTCCAGGCGGATCCGAAGATCCTGGTCGCGGCGGAAGCGATAGCGAACGACGGCGGCGGCGACTACGTGCTGCTTCTGCGCGAGGGCCGCCTGGAACGGCTGGCGATCGAACTCGGCCTGGAGCAGGACGGCAACCAGTTCGAGGTGTTGTCCGGCCTTCGGGGCGGCGAGGTTGTCGTCCGAAGTCCGACGCCGGAGCTCACACCGGGCCTGCGGGTACGCGAGGCCTCCTAGGAACAGCGGGCTGACAGAGTCCAACGAGGGAGCTGATAGATGGCTGAAACCGTCGTCCAGATGCGCGACGTGACGAAGAACTACCGGCGGGACGCCTTCGAGCTGAAGGTGCTCCAGGGCATTACCCTGAACGTCGAGGCGGGAGACTTCGTCGCCCTGATGGGGCCGTCCGGTTCCGGCAAGAGCACGTTGCTCAATCTGCTCGCTGGGATCGACCAGCCGAGCAGCGGAGACCTCGTCGTCGCCGGCGAGCAGGTGAGCAGGATGAACGAGAGCAGACTCGCCCGCTGGCGCCAGCGGCACATCGGCTTCATCTTCCAGTTCTACAACCTGATTCCGGTGCTGACGGCCTACGAGAACGTGGAGCTGCCGCTGACGCTGCGGCGCGGGTCGCGGGCCGCGCGCAAGCGGCGGGTCGAGACCGCGCTCTCCGTGGTCGGCCTGCAGAACCGGATGAAGCACTATCCCCGGCAGCTCTCCGGAGGCCAGGAACAGCGGGTGGCGATCGCTCGGGCGATCGTCACGGATCCGACCCTGCTGCTCGCCGACGAGCCGACCGGCGATCTCGATGCGGACTCGGGGCGGGAGATCCTCGACCTCCTCGGTCAACTGAACGAGCAGTTCAACAAGACGATTCTCATGGTGACCCATGACCCGACCGCGGCCGCGAGGGCGAAGCGCCTGGTGCGGCTCGACAAGGGGCTACTGGTGTCGGGCGACGCGGGAGCTGGTTCATGATCAAGCTGATTCGACGCAACCTGCTGCGCAACAAGCGGCGCACCTTCCTGACGATGGCCAGCCTGGCGATGGCTCTGTTCATCCTCTCGTTGCTGGGCGTGGTCAACGACGCGATGAGCTTCGCCGACGAGTCCGAGATCCCCGACCGGCTGGTCGTGCGCAACGCGATTTCGCTGACCTTCCCGCTTCCCGAGGCGTACGAGCAGCGGCTTCGGACGATCGACAACGTGGTCGCGGTGACGCCGCAGAACTGGTTCCAGGGCGTCTACAAGGACCAGCGGCCGGAGAACTTCTTTCCCCGCTTCACCGTCGATCCGGAGACGTTTCGGAGCGTCTTCTACGACTACACCTGGAACGAGGAGGAGTGGGAGGCGTTCGCGGAGCAGCGCACCGCCTTCGCCGCCGGCCGCGAGCTGACCGAGATTCAGGGGTGGTCGATCGGCGACACGATCACGATCAAGGGCGACATCTACCCGATCGACGTGGAACTCCAGTTGCGCGCGATCTTCGACTACGACGAGCCGGGCCAGGAGCGGCAGATCTTCTTCCACCGGCGCTACGTCGAGGAGGCGATGGGCAATCCCGGTCAGAACGGCACTTACTGGTTGCGGCTCGACGATCCGAACGCGGCTCCGGCGGTGATCGCGGCCGCCGAGGCGATGTTCGAGAACTCGGACAACCAGGTGCGAGCCGAAACCGCCGAGGCGTTTGCGGCCTCGTTCACGGAGATGCTGGGCAACATCCAGTTCTTTTTCACCATGATCGGACTCGCGATCGTCATCTCCATCTTCCTGATCACCGCGAACACGATGGCGATGGCGGCGCGCGAGCGGACCACCGAGGTTTCCGTGCTCCGTACCCTGGGCTTCCGGCGCAACCAGGTGCTCGGCATGGTGATCGGCGAGTCCCTGGCGGTCGGCGTGCTGGGTTCTCTGCTCGGCGTCGGCTTCACAGCAGTTGCCATTCAGGGCGCGACGCCGTTCCTGGAGCAGATGGGTTTCGGCTTCGGCGGCTTCGCGCTCGATTCCCAGGTGCTGGTGACCGCGGTCACGATCGGCATCTCGGTCGGGCTGCTGAGCGGCGTCTTCCCGGCGGTTGCGGCGGCGCGGCTCAAGATCGTCGACGGACTGAGGCGGCTCTGACGATGGCCGGAACGCGCGAGGAGACAGCATGATCCCGATCAAGTACACCTACCGCAACCTGTTCGAGCGCCGTGGCGTGGCGTTCATGACGCTGGCCTCGATCGGCTTCGTCGTCCTGGTCTACATCGGCGTGCTCGCCCTCGCCGGCGGCCTGCGGGCCGCCTTCGCGGACACCGGAGACCCCTCGGTCGTCATCGTGATGCGGGACGGCACCCGCGCCGAGATGGAGAGCTCCTACGCGCAGGAGAGCCACCGTCTGCTGACCGCCATGCCCGGCGTCGAGCGAACGGCCGACGGCGCGGTGATGGCCTCCGGCGAAACGGTCACGATCCAGATCTTCCAGCGGGTCGATGGCACCGAGACGAACGTGATGGTCCGCGGCGTCGAGCCCGGAGCATTCGCCATCCGGCCGGGCTTCGAGATCACCGAGGGCCGGGTCTTCGAGCCGGGCCGCGGCGAGATCATCGTCGGCCGCAGCCTGGCCGGCCGGCTCGGTCTTCGGGTCGGCGACGAGCGCAAGATGGGCCGGAACACGTTCCGTGTCGTCGGCACGTTCGCCGGCGTGGGCGCCCACGGTTCCGAGATCTGGGGGGACTATCGCGACCTGGGCGACTCGTTCCGCCGTAGCGGCTACTACTCGTCGACCCGGCTCCAGGCCGCGTCGCCGGCCGCAGCGAGCAACCTGATCGAAACGGTCAAGGCCGACCAGCGGCTCCAGGTGCAGGCCCTGACGGAACCCGAGTACTACGAGCTCCAGTCGGAAACGTCCTCGGGCCAGTTCATCATCCTTGGCAACGTATTGGCTGTGCTGATGGCGATCGGCGCCTGCTTCGCCGCCGCGAACACGATGTACGCGCAGGTCGCCGCCCGCGCCCGCGAGATCGGTACTCTCCGCGCCCTCGGCTTCAAGCGGCGCTCGATCATGGGCAGCTTCTTCCTGGAAGCGGTGCTGCTCGGAGTGGTCGCAGGCGGCTTCGGCGCCCTGCTGTCGCTGCCGCTCAACGCGATTCAGACCGGCACGATGAACCAGGTGACGTTCAGTGAGATCACATTCCAACTGCGAACGACACCGTTCGCCATGTTCTCCGGCATCTTCCTGGCGACCATCACTGGCGTCCTCGGCGGCCTGCTGCCCGCCTTCGGCGCCTCGCGCCAGAAGATCACCGATCTCCTCCGCGAAGCGTAGCCCCAGACTGGTTGCGCCTGCCGGTGCGCCGGCCCTCTGGCCGGCATCGGCGCGAGGCCGCGAAGCGCAAGCACTGGGTGCGCGGGTCTTCCGGCCCGCATCCGGGCGAACCGCGAAGCGGCGAGCGATAGTCGGTGTGTACCCTAGAGAGGTAGTGCTTCACCTCCCGCTTCCTTGGCGTCAGCTCAGGCTTTCGGCTCTTGCTATCGCGATTCTCGGCGGTTGCACCCATAGTGCTCCCGACACCGCCGCCCCGGACCCCCTCCCCAACATCGTCCTCATCGTCCCGGACGATCTCGGCCGCCACGACGTCAGCTTCCACGGCGGCGAGATCGCCACGCCGAACATCGACCGGATCGCCACGGAGGGCGTGCGCCTCGAGCGGTTCTACAGCGCTCCGGTCTGCTCGCCGACCCGGGCCGGCCTGATGACGGGCCGCTATCCGATCCGTTTCGGCCTGATGCGGGCGGTGATCGCGCCCTGGCGCGACTACGGGATGGACACATCGGAGGTCACGCTGCCGGAGGTGCTGGCGAAGGCCGGCTACGAGCAGCGCGGCATCTTCGGCAAGTGGCACCTCGGCCACTTCGACCGCAAGTACCACCCGCTGCGCCGCGGGTTCACGGAGTTCGTGGGCCACAACACGGCGGTCGACTACTTCACGAAGGAGCGGGAGGGCGAGCGCGACTGGAGCCACGACTATGAGTCGGTCGACGAGGAGGGTTACGTCACGGACCTGCTGGCCGAGCACGCGGTGCGGTTCATCGACCGCCACGCCAACGCAGAGGCGCCTTTCTTCCTCTACGTGCCGTTCAGTGCCCCGCACTCTCCGCTGCAGGCGAAGGAGGAGGACCTGCCGCTCTATGCCGATCTGGAGCCGCTCGAACCGCCGCGCGGCTGGGAGGAGTCGACCGCCGGCCGGCCGCTTGCCGCCGACGAGCGGCGCCGTAACGGGCGCCGGGTTCATGCGGCGATGGTCCACTCGCTCGACGAGGGTGTCGGCCGCATCCTCGACGCAATCGACGGGCACGGCATCACCCGCAACACGCTCGTCCTGTTCTTCAGCGACAACGGCGGTTCCGTCGGCATCGGCGACAACGGCCCCTACCGCGGCGCCAAGGGTAGCGTGTTCGAGGGCGGCACCCGGGTGGCCGCGGCGGCGCGCTGGCCGGCAGGGAACATCGAGGGCGGAGGTCGGATCGAGGCGCCGGTGTCCTACGTCGACGTGTTGCCGACGCTGATGGGAATCGCGGGCATCGAGGATCACGGCGGCAAGCCGCTCGACGGTGTTGACGTCGGCGACGTGCTGGCGGGTGAGGCCGATGCCGGTCCGGCCCGTGACTTCTACTCCTTCATCGCCCAGCTCGACCCCGAGCGGGAGCAGGTTTCGGTAGCGGAAGGCGAATGGAAGCTGGTCGTCGTAGGGCCGCCGCTGGTGCGCCAGGGTTCGGCGGAGGTGTCGCGAACGCTCCTGTTCCGGCTGGCTCAGGATCCGCTCGAAGAAAGGGACGTCTCGGCTGAACATCCCGATCTGGTGGCTCGCCTGCTCCAGAAGGCGGCCGACTTCCGGGCGCTACAGCCGCCGAATCCGGTGGCGCCGTTCTTCGCAGGCCGTGAAGGCTTCAAGCCACCGCCGAACTGGCAGTTCCCGGACGCGTGATGCGTCCGTCCAGGCACTGGTGGCTGGTGGTGACGGCCCTAGCGGCCGCCTGCGCTCCTGCGCCGGATACCGGCGAGCGCGCGGCGGAGTCGCCGAAGCGGCCGAACATCCTTCTCATCCTGATCGACGACCTCGGCTTCGAGGCGATCGGCGCCTACGGCGGCGCGTCCTACGAGACGCCGAACATTGACCGCCTGGCGGCGGAAGGAGTCCGTTTCACCCACGCCTACTCGACGCCGCTCTGCTCCCCGTCGCGGCTCAAGCTGGTGACCGGGCGCTACAACAGCCGCAACTACACGGAGTGGGGCGTTCTGCCGCCGGAAGAGGTGACCTTCGCCAACCTCCTGCAGGACGCGGGCTACGCGACCTTCCTGGCCGGCAAGTGGCAGATGTCGGGCTTCAAGCAGGCGTGGGCGCGGGAGAAGGACTGCTGCGAGGGCCTGGGGCAGACGCCGGAAGAGGCCGGCTTCGACGACTATCTGGTCTGGCACTACCACGAGAAGGGGGAGCGGTACGCCGATCCGCTGTTGTGGGGGCCGGGTGGGGAAGGCGGGACCCACGAGGGTCACTACGGCCCCGATCTGTTCGCGGAGTTCCTGCTCGACCGGATCGGGTCGCAGGTCGCCGAGGAGCCCGACCGGCCGTTCCTGGCCTATCACTCGATGGCGCTGGTCCACGCCCCGTTCGTGCCCACCCCGGACAGTGCGGACTGGGCGGCGGACCGTGGCGCCCCGGACCCGGCCCACTTCGGCGACATGGTCGCCTACACGGACAAGCTGATCGGCCGAATGCTCGACGGTCTGGAGGAACTGGGCGTTCTGGACAACACGCTGATCCTGCTGACCGCCGACAACGGCACGCCCAGACAGATCACCAGCACGCTGCAGGACGGCACGGTGATCCCCGGCGGCAAGGGCGGGACGATCGACTACGGTGTGCATGTCCCTTTCATCGCCTCCTGGCCGGCCGGCTTTGAGGGAGGTCGCGTGTCGGACGCCCTGATCGACTTCAGCGACTTTCTCCCCTCGATGGCGGAGGTGGCGGGGGCCGCGCTTCCCGAGGACCGCGTGATCGACGGCCGCAGCTTCATACCTGTACTGCGCGGCGAGACGGACTCCTCCCGGGACTGGGTCTTCACCGATTTCCGGCCGCGCTTCCTGAACATCCCGGAAGTGACCTTCGTCCACGATCGCCGCTACAAGCTGTACGACGACGGCCGTTTCTTCGACTTCGAGAACGATGTGCAGGAGCAGGCACCCCTGGCCGACGACGAACTTGCATCTGAGGCGGCCGCCGCGAAGGCGAAACTGAAGGCGGCGATGAACGGTGTCCTCGGCGTCGCCACCAGCCCATCAGGAGGATCCTGATCATGCGTTCGATTCACTGTGCCCTTGCCGGCGTCGTCCTGTTACTCGGTGGCTGCGCCGGTCCCACCGCCGACGTGGCGCCCGCGATGCCGCCGGTCGGCGATCCCGGCACCCCCTTCCACGGAGCCTGGGAGTTGGCTTCGATCGTTCGCTACTCGGGCGACGGCGAGGAACTGTCGCGCAACGAATCGTCGACCGGCTTCATCATGTACGACCCGGCCGGAACGATGGGTGTCGTCATTCAGGGCGCCGATCGGGCGCCGTATGCGGGTGACGAGGCGACACCCGAGGAGATCCTGGCCGCCTACAGGTCGTACACGTCCTACTTCGGCGGCTTCACGGTCGACCCGGAGGCCGGAACCGTCACCCACCATCTGCGGGCGAGCATGAACGCGAGCGGCGCTGGTTCGGATTACGTGCGGCAGTACGAGTTCGAAGAGGACCGGCTGACGCTCCAGCCCCCGGCCGGCGCCGACGGCGGCGTCGTGCGGCTGACCTGGAGGCGGTTGCCCGACCTCGCCGACCTCACGGACGAGCACCGGCGCTTCATCGGCTTCTGGGAGTTCGCGCGGCTCGACCGCACCGACGACTCGGGCACAGCGCTGCCGGTGCAGCGGACCTACGAGGACGGCTTCATCATCTACACGGCCTCCGGTCACATGGCGGTCCATCTCGTGCGCCCGGACCGCGAAGTCTTCGCCGACGGCCGCCCGACGGCGGGGGAGGCCGGCGCCGCGATGGGGACGTACGTCAGCTACTTCGGGCCGTACACGATCCACAAGGACGAGGGATTCGTCGTCCACCAGCGGCCCGGTTGCTGGTTCCCCGGCTGTATCGGCTCGGACGCACGTCGCGGCTACGAGTTCGGAGACGGCACTCTGACGCTCGAGCCGCCGGCGCGGGAAGTCGACGGTGGCTTGATCCAGGACGCTCTGACGTGGGAGCGAGTCAGCGACTAGGCGGCCTACGCGACCTTCCGCCGCAGCCAGTCGATCAGCACCCGGTTCGTCTCTTCCGGCTTCTCCTGCTGGGTCCAGTGGCCGCAGTCCATGACCGTGTACTTCTCGAAGTCGTCGATGAAGTCCTCCATGCCGTCGGCGGAGGAGGGCCGCAGGATGAC
>JAPVWO010000101.1 GCA_027493375.1 Candidatus Multivorans thiocomprendens
GCCTGGCAACTGGTCACGCTGGTGTCGCCGGTCTTCGTCTGGCTGCTCCTGACCAGGATCAGCGGCGTACGGATGCTCGAAGCACGGGCCAACCGCAAGTGGCGCGACGATCCGGGCTACCGGGACTACGTCCGCCGCACGAACACGCTGCTGCCCTGGCCGCCACGCGGGACTTGACGGCACGGCAGCACCTGATGGCGGCGATCTGCCTCGCCGCCATCACGCTGAACCTCGCCTTCTGGGCACTGCCGCTGCTCGTCCTGCTTCCGGCCAAGGCGACGGGGAAGACGCGGCCCTGGTTCCGGCGCGTCACGGCCCGCATCTACCGTGCCGCCGTGCGCGTCGACAACGTGCTCCTGCGGCACGTCGCCCGCGCCTCCTGGCGCGCCCGCGAACCGAGCCTCGACCCGGCGCGGCCTCACATCGTCCTTTCGAACCACCGCTCCTGGGCCGACATCTTCCTGGTCCAGAGTCTCATCGCCACGCGCGGCCCCATCGTCACCTTCCTGTGCAAGCGCGAACTCCTCTATGTGCCGATCTTCGGCCTGATCATCCTCGCCTTCGACTTCCCGGTGCTGCGGCGTCGCACCCGGCGCGGGGCCGATCCCGCGGGCCGGCGCAGGGAGGACCGCCGCCGCGTGACGGAAGCAGCCGCCGCCCTCCTCGAGTCGCCCGCAGCCATCCTGTCCTTTGCCGAGGGCACGCGCTTCACGGCCGCCAAGCGGGACGCGAACAGGCGTGCGGCAGTTCCTCGGCGGCGCCGCGGGGTCGGTGGAAGTGACCTGGCAGGCGATCCCGATAGCTACAGTGAAACCGGACGAAGCAGCGAACTGGCTGAACGACCGCTGGCGGCGCAAGGAGAGGTTGCTCGAATTGACCTTTATGGAGAAGCACTAAGATATGTACAACCTAAGCGAAATGGAATAAGATCTTGCGCTAGCTCCGTTCCGGCGGACAAGAACGACGAACCGCCCCGAACCGCGAGGCACTCGACACATGACTGAACCCGACGACCGGCACGAGAACCACGAGGCTGAGGGAGACGCGCCGCCCGAGGAACAGGCGCTGCCAGAAGGGCCGCTGGCCAGGCGGGCAAGAGGGCCCAAGCCGGAGCTGCCCGTCATCGTCCTCCGCGACCTGGTCGTCTATCCGGGCGTCACGATGCCGATGGAGATCGGACGGGCCGACACGCTGAGCGCGATCCAGGCCGCCGCCGAGCATCCCGAGCGCACGTTCTTCGCCCTGCTCCAGCGCGAGAAAAGCGAGAAAGTCGACCCTCTCGGCCTGCACACGATCGGCGTCGTAGCCCGGGTCGTCCAGCTACAGCACGGCCTGCGCGGCACCCAGGCGGTCGTCGTCGGACTCCACCGCGGCATCGTTCTGCGCATCGAGGAGGGCGACGAGCACCTCACCGCCACCGTGTCGCCGGCGGAGGAACTGCTGCCGGTCGACCCGAAGGACCTCGCCTTCGTCGCCCTCGACGAGGAACTGCGAAACCGCGCCGCCGAGCTGGGCGCCCGGTCCGGTATCCCGAACGACGTCATCACGAAGACGCTGCGCGCGGTCACCGATTCCGGCCGGCTCGCCGACCTGGTGGCGGGTCATCTCGAACTCCCGGCCAACGACCACCAGTCCCTGCTCGAGACCCTGGCGGTCGAGGAGCGGATGCGCAGGGTCCTGACGCTCGTCCAGCGGCGCATCAAGGTTCTCGACGCCCAGGAGGACATCAACACCCAGGTCCAGGAGGAGCTCGGCGACCGCCAGCGCGAGATGTACCTCCGAGAACAGTTGAAGGCGATCCGCAAGGAACTGGGCGACGACGACGGCGCCGACGATCTCGAGGAGCTCAAGGCGCGCGTCGCCGACCTGGAGCTGCCGGAAGCCGCCCGCAAGGAGGTCGACCGTGAGTTCCGGCGGCTGGAGCGCATGGGCCGCGAGTCGATGGAGTCCCAGGTCATCCGCACCTACATCGAGACGGTCTGCGAACTGCCCTGGAGCGAGGTGAGCGAGGAACGGCTCGACCTCGCCGACGCGGCCCGCATCCTGGACGAGGATCACTACGGCCTCGACGACGTGAAGGACCGCATCCTCGAGTTCCTGGCGGTGCGAGTCATGCACGACCGGCGGGCCCGGCGGGAAGAAGCGGAAGACCCGCGCACCGACGCGTCCGGCCGCAGTCCGATCCTGCTGTTCGCCGGCCCTCCAGGAGTCGGCAAGACGTCGATCGCGAAGTCCATCGCGCGCGCGATGGGCCGCGAGTACGTCCGCGTCTCGCTCGGCGGCGCTCGGGACGAGGCGGACATCCGGGGCCACCGGCGCACCTACGTCGGCTCGATGCCCGGCCGGATCCTCCACGGCATGAAACAGGCCGGGGTCAAGAACCCCGTCTTCCTGCTCGACGAGGTCGACAAGCTCGGCGCGTCGCTCCAGGGCGACCCGTCGGCCGCCCTCCTCGAAGTGCTCGATCCGGCCCAGAACAGCGCCTTCATCGACCATTACCTCGGCGTCCCCTACGACCTGAGTCAGGTGCTGTTCATCGCCACCGCGAACTTCACCCAGAACATCCCGGCGCCCCTGCGCGACCGCATGGAAACGGTCGAGTTCTCGGGCTACACCGAGCGGGAGAAGCTCGGCATCGCCCGCCAGTTCCTGCTGCCCCGCGCCGTCCGCAACGGCGGCCTGTCGGCCGACCAGATCGAGGTCGGCGACGAGGCGCTGGGCGAGGTGATCTCCCACTACACCCATGAGGCCGGCGTCCGGCAACTGGAGCGGGAACTCGGCCGCATGGTGCGCAAGGTCGCGCGCAGGCTCGCGTCGACGCCCGAGGAACCGGGCGACGGCGCCGACGAAGCCGTGGAAGCGGTCGCGACGACGGACGTCGGCGCCGCCGGGGTGCGGGAGTTCCTGGGCCGCCCTCGCGTACGGCCGGAGCGGGCGCTCGAACGGGACGCGGTCGGCGTCGCCACGGGCATGTACTACACGCCGGTCGGCGGCGACATCATGTTCGTCGAGGTCGAGACGACGGGCGGCAAGGGCGAGCTCCAGCTCACCGGCCAGCTCGGCGACGTCATGAAGGAGTCGGCGCGGGCGGCGTGGACCTACGCCAGATCGAACGCCGATGCGCTGCGGATCCCGCCCGGGAGTTTCGAGACCGACGTGCACGTCCACGTACCGGCGGGCGCCATTCCCAAGGACGGCCCCTCCGCCGGCGTGACGATGGCCGCCGCCCTGGTTTCGGCACTTTCCGGCCGGCCGGCGAAAGCACGCATCGCGATGACCGGGGAGATCACGCTCTCCGGGCGCGTGCTGCCGATCGGCGGAGTCAAGGAGAAGGTGCTGGGCGCGGTGCGCGCCGGTATCCGCGAGATCGTGCTGCCGAAGCAGAACGAGGCCGACCTGGAGGATCTGCCCGCCGACGTGCTGGAGACGCTGACGGTCCACGCCGTCGAACAGTTGGGCGAGGTGCTGGCGGTCGCGCTCCCCAGCGCCCGCTTCGTCGACGGCCGCCTGCTGTTCGAGGGCGACGACCCGGAGGACGTCAGGCCCCTCAGCTACAACTGATCACTGGGTGCGCCGCCGTCCCCGCCGGCATCCGGGCGATGCCGCGAAGCGGCGAGCCCGAGTCGCCAGCCCGGGCGCTTCCCCGCTTACCCGAGCGCCTGGTTCAGCGCCTCTTCGTGGTAGCCCACGATCAGCGTGCGACCCACCCTGACCACCGGCGCCCGCAGGTTGCCCGTCGGGCCCAACATCATGTCGGCCGCGCCCGGGTCCGACGCCTGCACTTCCGCCTGCTTCCGCCCCTTGGCCACGTAGAGGGTCTCCGCGTCGGCGAGCAACGCCTCCGCGTCCGACCGGCCCAGCTTCCGGCTCGCCGGCGTTCTGTCCACGATCTCCGCGCCGCGTGCGTCCATCAACTTGGACGCTCTCTTGCAGCTCGTTCAGCCGTTGCGGTGGTAGTACCAGTCGACTCTGTTCATGCGTTATCTCCTTCCAGAGGGGGTTGAGGCAACTCTAGCCCGGCAGCGGGTCGACTTCCCAGTCCTCGTTGACCCGCCGGCCGTAGTAGGGGTAGTAGTCCCAGGGCGCGGGCAGACCCAGAGCCCGAGGATCGCCGGTCTCCGCGAGATGATCCATCAGTCGATCACGCAACTGCCCGACGAGCTGCCGCGCGGAGGACTGCCCCGCCAGGTTGTTCAACTGCCCCGGGTCGCTCCGTAGATCGTAGAGTTCGTTCTCCGGCCGGGTCCCGAAGGAGAGCTCGGCCAGGCGGTCGATCCCAGGTTCGCCGCGCGACTCCATCATCAGCGTCTTCGTCGGCGAGGAATCGACCTCGCCATAGGGGATGCCCCGGGCGCAGTCCTTCGCGTTGGGCGAACCGGACGGCCACCGGGTGGGCTCGAAGTTGCGGACGTACAGGTGGCTGGCGGTACGGATCGCCCGGCAGGGATAGCCCTTGCCGCCGCGACGGCAGCCGTCGTGCCTCTCCATCGCGATGAAGGCCGCGTCGCGCTCCGGTTCCACGCGGCCGCTCGCCGAAGAGGCGAGCAGCGGCAGCAGACTGCTCGCCGTCATCTCCGCCGCGGGCTCGAGTCCCGCCGCCTCCAGGAACGTCGGAGCCAGGGCGCTCAGGCTGACGAAGTCGTCGACGACCCGGCCGCCGGGAACGCGGTCTCCCCAACGAACGGCGAGAGGAACCCGGCTGCCGTAGTCGTACAGGCTGGCCTTTGCCCGCGGGAACGGCATGCCGTGATCGCTGGTGACGACGATCAGCGTGTTCTCGAGTTCTCCCGCCTGTTCGAGGAGTTCGAGGGCGGCGTTCACCCTTCCATCGAACCGCTCCACCTCGACGTAGTAGTCGAGAATGTCGTCGCGAACGATCAGGTGATCCGGCAGGTGCGGAGGCACCTCGACCTTCGCCGGATCCTTGCCCGATTCCTGCCCCGATCCCGCCGTGTAGGGCCGGTGCGGGTCGTAGCTGCCGAGCCAGAAGCAGAACGGCTGGTCCTCGCCGCGGGTCTGAAGAAAGGCCTCGAAGCTCTCGAACTTGTCGCCCGCCGGGTTGCGCGTGCGGCCTCCCGGCGGCAACCGGCCCGGACCCCAGCCCTTCCGCGTGTGCCCGATCGCATAGCCCGCCTGCTCCAGCAGTTCGGTGTAGGTGGCGAACTTCGCCGGCAGGGTGCTGTGGATGTTCCCCGCTTCCTCGAGTCGCCAGATCGGCTGACCGGTCACGAGCGCACTGCGCGAAGGTCCGCAGGTCGGCGCGTCGCAGAAGGCGTGCGGGAAGAGGACCCCCTCCGCCGCCACCCGGTCGAAGCCCGGGGTCCGGACGATCGGATCGCCTCCGGCCCCGGTGTGCAACCAGGACTGGTCGTCGGAAATGCAGAGCAGGATGTTGGGCAGGCGGCCGGCCCGCGGCCGTCTGGCGGGCAGCGCCGCCGCGCTCAGCATCGCGGCGGAGGAAGTCAGGAACGCACGGCGGGTCTGCACGGCCTCGACTCTAGCGCGGGGCAATCCAGGAGGCCGTCGCTTCGCGCCGGCTGCCGGCGGGGACGCCGGTGCACCCAATTCCCGTCGCGCGCATGTCTCGCGTTCGAAACCAACCTTATGGTAGGACGGGTTCCCGCGAGGACGGGAGGTACGCTTGGCCAAGTTCCGATTCAGCGCGCTGCTCATCGCCCTTTCGGCGTCTGCCGCCTTGCCGTTGGCCGCGGAGGACCGGCATCCCAACATCCTCTTCATCGCCGTCGACGACCTGAACGACTGGGTCGGCCACTTGGCCGGCCACCCGCAGGCGCGCACGCCGAACATCGATCGCCTGGCGCGCCGCGGCGTGTCCTTCACGCGGGCCTACGCACCGGCGCCTCTCTGCAACCCCTCCCGGGTCAGTCTGCTGTCGGGCGTCCTGCCGTCGAAGTCCGGCGTCTACGGCAACGGCGAGCGGTTTCGCGAGAAGCTGCCCGACGCCGTGACCCTGATGCAGCACCTGAAGGCGCATGGCTACTCCACGCAGGGCGGCGGCAAGATCTTCCATGGAACGCGCGCCGGCGATCCGGACTCCTGGGACGAGTACTACACGCCGGCGCGGCCAAGAGGCCCCCGGCACGTCGGCGAACGGCAGGAAGGCGTCCCGGAGTCCGCCTGGGCGCCCTGGGGACCGCTCGACGTGGACGACGCCGAGATGTTCGACGTCAAGGTCGTGGACTGGACGATCGGCGAGCTGAACAAGCCGCGCGAGAAGCCCTTCTTCCTGGCTTGCGGCTTCACCAAGCCGCACTTGCCCTGGTACGTGCCACGGAAGTACTTCCGCCTGCACCCGCTTGAGAGCATCGAGCTGCCGGCGACCCTGGACGGCGACCGGGACGATCTTCCGGCGTTCGGGAAGAAGCTCGCGGCGGAGGTGTACGCGGTCTCGGACTCCCGCAACTTCAGCCGGCACGGCGAAGACCACGCAATGGTGCTGAGACACAACCAGTGGCAGCGGGCGGTGCAGAGCTACCTGGCCGCGGTCGGCTTCGTCGACGCGCACGTCGGCCGCCTGCTGGATGCCCTGGACGCGAGCGAGCACGCCGGCAACACGATCGTCGTGCTCTGGGGCGACCACGGCTGGCATCTCGGCCAGAAGCAGCACTGGCGGAAGCACGCGCTCTGGGAGGTGACCACCCGCACGACATTGATCATCTCCTTGCCGGCGGAAACGGGGCGCGGCGGCACGAGTCCACGCCCGGTCAGCCTGATCGATCTGTACCCCACCCTGGTCGAGCTCGCCGGAGTCCCCGGCCGAAGCGGACTGGACGGCCAGAGCCTCGTGCCCTTGCTGGAGAACCCGAAGGCCGAGTGGCCGCGGCCCGTACTGACGACGTACGGCTACCGAAACCACTCCGTCCGCACCGAGCGCTGGCGGTACATCGAGTACCACGGCGGCGGCCAGGAACTGTATGACCATGAGGCGGATCCGAACGAGTGGACCAACCTCGCCTCCATGCCGGAGTACGCCTCCGTCGTCCAGGAACTCGCCGCGTTCCTGCCGGGAACGAACGTCAGGTAGGTCCCAGGAGCCCGCGCGGCGGAAACACTGGGTGCGCCGGCGCCCCCGCCGGCATCCGGCGCGCAGCGCCGGCTTCCGGACCTTCTGCCGCCCCTATCCCCGCACCGGCGCGCTGCGCGGTTCGCGCTTGTACTTCTCGAGCAGGACCATCAGGTGCTCGACCACGTCGGGGTGCTCCGCGTACACGTTCTTCCGTTCGCCGACGTCCGCCGACAGGTCGTAGAGCTGGATCTCCGGCATGCCGGCTTCGCGCGCCTCTTCGCGGGACACCCGGTAGTAGCCGCCCGAGCTCGGCGTGTCCTCCAGCTTCCAGCGCCCCTGCCGGATCGCGTACGAGCCGTCGCCCGCCTGATACACGGTCGCCTCCCGGATCGGTGCGGACAGCAGCTCGCCGAGAAGCGCCGGGAGGATGTCGTAACTGTCCTCGCCGGCGTCTTCCGGGAGCCTCGTGCCAGTGAGGCCGGCGCAAGTCGCCAGCAGGTCCGTCAGGCAGATGATCTCGTCCGAACGGGTTCCCGCGGGGATCCGCCGCGGCCAGCGGGCGGCGAACGGAATGCGGTGGCCTCCCTCGTAGATGTCCGACTTGTAGCCTCGATAGACGTAGCTGGGGTAGTGACCCTGCTCGTTCATCTCCTCGACTCCGATGTAGGGCGCACAGCCGTTGTCCGCGGTGAAGATGACCAGTGTGTCGTCGGCCAGTCCCTTGCGATCGAGGGCGTCGAGCACCTGCCCCACCGTGTCGTCGACCTCGAGGCAGAAGTCGCCGTAGGGCCCGATCTCGCTCAGTCCGCGGAACTTCTCCGAGGGGACGATCGGGATGTGGGGAGCGGTGAGGCCGAGAAAGACGAAGAACGGCTCGTCGGGGCTCTGGGCCTCGATCGTCTCCACGGTCCGCCGGGTCAGCTTCGGCATCACCTCGTCGGCGCGGAAGTCGGCATGGGCCGGGCCGAGGTTGTCGCCGTAGCGCTCTTCCCTGGTGTCCTCCGTGATGAAGAGCAGGTCGTTCAGGGCGGTGCACTCGCCGAGGAAGCGGTCGTCCTCGATGTAGATGTAGGGATGCATGTCGAGCGAAGCCGAGATGCCGTAGAACGTGTCGAAGCCGTTGGCGACCGGCCCGTTCTCGATCCGGCCCGCCCAGTCGACATCGCCCGTGTACGAGCGCTGGTCGACGACTTCGTCGCCCTCGGGGAAACCTCCCCCTCCCCGCGCCGGCATGTCCATGCCCAGGTGCCACTTGCCGATGCAGTGGGTCCGATAGCCGCTGTCCCTGAGGAGCGACGCGACCGTCGTGCGTTCGGGCTCGATCAGGTGGCGGCTGTAGCCCCAGAGCACGCTGCGCTTGACCCGCGTCCGGAAGCAGTAGCGGCCGGTGAGCACGCCGTAGCGGGTCGGCGTGCACAGGGCCGAAGGCGAGTGGGCATCGGTGAAGTACCGGCCTTCGCGGATCAGGCGATCGATGTTCGCTGTCGGGATCCGCGAGTCGCGGTTCAACCCGGTGATGTCGCCGTAGCCCATGTCGTCGGCAAGGATGAAGACGACGTTGGGCATGCGATCCAGGTCCCGCTCGGACCGCAGGCTGCACGCAACGGCCACGCCTGCCGTCGCCACCCCCATGGTCCTGAGGAATTCGCGTCGATGGGTTCGCTTCATCGCGATCGTCTCCCGGCCCGGTGAATCCGTAGCGAGTATCCTAGGCGTTCATGTCTGAGACCGGCCCCGAAGGCGCCCGCGAAGCTGCTAAGCCGGCGCAACGCTACCTGGTGCCCGAGGGTACGAAGCGTTTCGACCCGCGGCAGTGGCGGACGGCGCCGCCGGCGAATGCCCCGCGCCACAACGAGCTCCGAAAACTGCGGCGCCGGGCCGTGCGCGACATCAGCCGCCAGCAGCGGCTGCTCTACGCGGAGAACCGCCATGCGCTGCTGCTGATCTTTCAGGCCATGGACGCCGCCGGCAAGGACAGCACGATCAACGCCCTGCTTACCGGCGTCAACCCGGCCGGCTGCCAGGTGTTCAACTTCAAGCAGCCCTCCAGCGAAGAGCTCGATCACGACTTCCTCTGGCGCACCGCCCGCAGCCTGCCCGAGCGGGGCCGCATCGGCGTCTTCAACCGCAGCTACTACGAGGAGGTCCTCGTGGTCCGGGTCCATCCCGAGATACTGGAGAAGCAGAACCTCCCCCGTCTGGATCCGAACGGCCTGTGGCAGCAGCGCATGGAGTCGATCGTCGAGCACGAGCGGCACTTGGCGCGCAACGGCACCGTGATTCTCAAGTTCTTCCTCAACATCTCCCGCGACGAGCAGAAGGCGCGCTTCCTGCGCCGTCTCGACCGGCCCGACAAGCACTGGAAGTTCGCGATCAGCGACGTCCGCGAACGCGGGTTCTGGAACGAGTACATGAGCGCCTACGGCGAGGCGATCAGGTCCACGACCAGGAGCCACGCGCCGTGGTACGCGATTCCGGCCGACAGCAAGCCGTACATGCGCTGGGCGGTCGCCGACATCGTGCGCGACACGCTCGCGAGCCTCGACCTGCACAATCCGGAACCATCGCTGGCCGATCTGGCCATGTTCGACGACATGCGCCGCCGGTTGGAGAACGAGTAGAGCGCCGCCAAACCCGTTCCTCGGCTATCATTCGCCGCCTACGCGATCCTGACTACGGAGCGATCGGACGCTCCAGGCAACGCTTTGAACGACACGGGTCCCGACGGGGACCGGAAAGGCCACCATGACCCCCACAACCGGGAAACTCCGCAACACCCTGCTCCTGGCCCTCGTCGCCGCCCTGCTTACGGTCGCCTGCAGCGGCTACGGCGCGCCGGCCCTGCCCGCCGCCGTCGGCTCCTGGAACATGACGATCGAGACTCCGCTCGGCACCCAGGAACCCACCCTGATCGTGTCCGGTGACGCCAGCGGCCTGATGGGAACGATGAGTTCGCCCCAGGGTGACGTCGAGCTCGCCGACGTAACCTGGAACGACGACGGCACGCTCGGCTTCACGATGGACATCGACGCCGGCGGACAGTCGCTCAGCCTGAAGTTCTCCGGCATGGTCGACGGCGACACGCTCACCGGCGCCTTCGCCAGCGACTTCGGTGACATGGAAGCGAACGCGACGCGCGTCGTCGAGTAGCTCCCTTCTCCGACGCCGGCACCCTGAAGCCGGCCAGCAATCCGGTCCGCGCCTGACCGGTCCTTGACAAATAGGACCAGTACGATCCACTATCCCGGGCTCGCCGGGAAACAGCGTCGTTGCCTGGCGAAAGACTGGGGGCGGACGAACAGGATGAAGATCGACTCTCAAAAGGCAGGGCCGGGATCGCTGGTGCTGTTCGTGGCACTGGCGGCCCTCGTCCTGACGGCCGCACCCACAGCCGCACAGGAGGCCACCGAAGAGCGCATCGCGACGCTCGAGGAGCAGATAGAGACCCTGCGCCGGGCCATCGCCGAACTCGCAGCCCAGGCGCCCGACGAGCGAGTGGCCGAACTGGAACGCCAGATTGAGGTCCTCGCCGAGGAGATCGAGAAGCTCAACCTCGGCTCCGCGGCGGTCGAGGGAACCGAAGCCGCCGAAGGCCTCTACGGCTTGGGCATCGCCGCCTCGAAGGTCTATCGAGTGGAGGAAGGCCTCTCGATCGGCGGCTACGGCGAAATGGTCTTCGAGAGCTACGCCAGCAAGCGCGAAGGCGGCGAACCGACCGGCTTCGGCGACGTGTTCGACTTCCTGAGAGCCATCGTCTACGTCGGCTACAAGTTCGACGAGCGGTGGGTGTTCAACTCGGAGATCGAGTTCGAGCACGCCTCGACGTCCAAGTCCGGCAGCGCCTCGGTCGAGTTCGCCTACGTCGACTACCTGTGGAAGCCGCGGTTGAACTTCCGCACGGGGATCCTGCTGCTCCCCATGGGCTGGCTCAACGAACTCCACGAGCCCACTCTCTTCCCGAGCGCGGAGCGTCCCTACGTCGAGCAGGTGCTCATTCCCAGTACGTGGCGCGAGAACGGCGCCGGCATCTTCGGCGACGTGGGGCCCTTCTCCTACCGGAGCTACGTGGTCAACGGCCTGAAGGGCGCCGGCTTCACGTCCAACGGCCTCCGCGGCGGACGCCAGAAGGGCGCCAAGGCGCAGGCGGAGGACTTCGCCTGGACCGGACGTCTGGACTACACCGCGACGCCCGGACTGATCGTCGGCGTCTCGGCCTACGTCGGGAACTCCGGCCAGGGACTCCTCGACCCCTCAGGCGCCACGATCGACGCCCGTACCGAGATCCTCGACTTCCACTTCGACTGGAGCCACCGGGGCTTCCGGTTGCGCGGCCTGTGGACCCAGGGCGACGTCGGCGACGCGGCCCGTCTGAACGCGGCGCTGGGCATCACCGGCAGCGACTCGATCGGCGAACGCCTGGAGGGGCACTACGTCGAACTGGCCTACGACGTGCTCGCCCGCCGCGGCGGCCGCGCTTCGCTGTCGCCGTTCGTCCGGATCGAGTCGATCGACACCCAGGTGCGCGTGCCGGCCGGATTCGAAAGCGACCCGATCTTCGATCGCGAGATCCTGACGTGGGGCGCCGCCTGGCAGCCCATCGACCGTCTCGTCTTCAAGGTCGGCTACCAGGACTGGACCAACCCCGGCGGCACCGGTTTCGACGAGTGGAACCTGGCCATGGGCTACCTGTTCTAGAAACCTGCCCGGCAGAGACGGAACGTAGTGAGTTTCGACGCGACCAGCCGCCGCGCCTCGCTCGCGGCCGCGGCCGCCGGCACCCTCGTGCTGTCGTTGTGGGCCCCGCAGCCAGCCGCCGGCGGCGTGTTCCTGACCCGCGACGAAGCGCTTGAACTCGCCTTCCCGGACTGCGGGGTCGATCGCGAGACCCTCTACCTGACCCGGGACGAACGACGACGCGCCGCGGACCTGGCCGGCGCCAGGATCGAC
Organism: Candidatus Multivorans thiocomprendens; assembly: GCA_027493375.1. Classification (GTDB taxonomy): domain Bacteria; phylum Acidobacteriota; class Thermoanaerobaculia; order Multivoradales; family Multivoraceae; genus Multivorans; species Multivorans thiocomprendens. The sequence continues at coordinate 11,975 of JAPVWO010000101.1, forward strand.
TCACGGCTCGTCGTTCGCTATCGCTCCGATTGCGGAGGCATCGCCTACTTCGATGTCCACCGGGTCCGCACGCTGGCCGAGACGGTGATGGTCGTGGTCGACGCCGAAGGTCGGGTGGTACGTCTGGAGGTCATGTCCTTCCTCGAACCGGAGGAGTACATCCCTCGCCGGAGCTGGTACGACCAGTTCCTCAGGCTGCGGCTCGATTCGAGGCTGCGCCTGAAACGGTCGATCCACGCGGTGACGGGCGCCACCCTGACCGCCCGCGCCACCACCGACGCGGTACGGCGGATCCTGGCGCTCGATCAGGTGCTCAGGAAGGATCCGTTCCGGGACGGCGACCTCGTACCATGAACCGCCTGACCGCCTGGACCGTTCACGCGTCGACGTTGCTGGTCGGCGGCACGGGCCTCGTTTACGCCTGGATGCGCTACTTCACCGCGCCCGCCGACGAGTTCGCGGTCGTCGGCCACCCGTGGCAGCCGCACGTCCAGCACCTGCACCTATGGACGGCGCCCGTGCTCGTCTTCGCCGTCGGCCTGATCTGGCGGGACCACGTCTGGCGGCACGTCCGGCGCCGCGTCCGCGACCGCCGCCGAAGCGGCCTGTCCCTGCTGCTGGGCTGCGCCCCGATGATCGTCTCCGGCTACCTGATCCAGACCGCCGTCGGCGATGTCTGGCGGCAGACCTGGATCGCGATGCATCTGATTGCATCGGCGCTGTTTCTCGTCGGCTACGGCGCCCACATGGTGAAGCCGTTCCGGGCCGCGTTCGGCGGCTGGCAAACGTAGCTCCAGCCTGCCGGCCCGCTAATCGCCGCCGGCGTCTTCAGCGACGGCCGCGTGCTCGGCGGGCTCGCCGTGGCCGCCGCCCGGCGGCCCGGGGTGCGGCGTGTTCGTCGTGATCAGCACGACCGAGATCAGCATCCCGCCGATGCCGACCCAGAGCAGGGGACTCACCTCGAGCTGGCCCCGGCCGCGATAGAGCGTGAAGAGCGCCGTGACGGTGACCGCGCCGCCGAACACGACCGGCATGACGGCGTAGGGAATCCGCGCCCCGCCGCTGAACATGGCGAGCGTCAGCGACAGCGCGCCCAACGCTCCCAGCGTGCCCGCGTAGAGACCCCAGACGCCGGACGGCCCCGTGGGTTCGAAGCTGTCGCCCATCAGTCTCATGCCGATCAGGCCGCCGACGATCGCGATGACGAGATAGGCGATGCCGATGCCGACATACGGCTTGAACGGCGACATGGACTCGTCCACCAGGCGAGCCCTGCCCAGAACCGGGCCGTAGAGGCCCCAGCAGAGGGCCGTGCCGAGCGCGAACACGAAGGGAAGGAAGTTCTTCATCAATGATCTCCAGGTCGGGTCGCGCGAGGTTATCCCCTGAGCATGGATACCGCGGCGATCATTCCCGGCAAGCCGGTCAGACCTCCGCCGGGATGGCAGCCGGCGCCCCCCAGCCACAGGCCGTGGATCGGAAGCGGCTCGCCCGCCCAGGCCGACGCCGTCGGTCGAAGCCACAGGCTCTGGGACGGGTTCATCTCGCCATGATGGAGCCCGCCGGCCGTTGCGCCGTAGTCCGCCTCGTAGTCCGTGGGAAGCAGAACCGCGTGCTCCCGGACCAGGCCGCCGATGCCGGGCGCCCACCGCTCGAGTTCGGCCGCCACCCGGGCCAGCAACTCCGGGCCGCCCGCGGTCCAGCCGCCCTCCAGGTCGAACGGCAGGTGGTGAACCGTCGCCAGCAACAGGTGCCGTCCCGCGGGCGCCAGCGTCGGATCGAGCGCCGTGGGCAGCGCCGCCTCGATCCACGGCCGCGCCGGCAGACGGCGGTACTTCGCGGCGTCGGCCGCCCGCTCGATGTCGTCCGGCTCCTCCGCCAGCACGATCCGGCCAGTCAGCGCCGGCCGCTCCAGGCCGCGGAAAGCCGGCAGCCCGTCCAGCGACAGGGCCAGTCTCGCGGCGGCGCCCCGGTGCTTCACGTTGAGCAGGCGTCGCACGAAGCGAGGCTCGAGGAGCGGCGCGCCGATCAGATCGAGGAAGGTGACGGAGGGCGTCGCGGTCGAGATGACGGCCCCGGCTTCGATCCGTTCGCCATCCGCCAGCCGCACACCGGCGACGCGGCCCGAATCCACGAGAATCCGGGAGACGGCGGCGCCGGTCCGAATCCCGGCGCCCGACGCCGCGGCCGAAGCGGCCAGGGCGGAAGCCAGGGCCCCGGCGCCGCCCCGAGCGCGCACCACCGGCGCCAACCGGTCGGAACCGCCCAGCGCGCAGTGGAAGAGCAACGGCCAGCCGGTACCGTTCGCCCGAGGCCCCAGGCCGGTCGCGGGGAGCGCCACTCCGCAAAGCGCGGCCAGCAGCGACGGGTTCTCGAACCGCTCGCGCAGCGACTCCTCGAGCGGTGAGGACAGCGCCCGCAGCAGTTCCGGCGCAATGAGAAGCCGCCCCATGTCGGCGAGTTCCAACGGCCTGGAAAGGAGCGGCTCAAGGGCCGCCGCGCGCTCGGCCAGTTCGAACACGAAGCCGGGCCAGGCTGCCGCATCCCGACGGCTGACCTCGCCCAGCCCCTCCACCGTACGCGCCACTTCAGGCCAGAGCACGACGGCGCTCGAATCGGCGGTCGCCGGAACCGCGGCTACCGCCGGCGCCTCGATCAACTCGAGTCCATGCCCGCCAAGCTCCAGCTCCTCCATGACGGAACGGCGGAACATCCCCAGGTCGTTGCTGCCCGCATCGACCCGGTGGCCCGGGATGAGCTCCCGCGTCGCCGCCAGCCCGCCGAGTTCCGGCCGCGCCTCGAGCAGAACGACATCGCGCCCCGAACGCGCCAGGAGCGCCGCGGCGACCAGTCCGTTGTGGCCGCCGCCGACGATGGCTACCCGACCGCTCACGGCGTCTTCGCGCTCACGCCGGCGGCCGTGTCGGCGGTCCGCAGATCGTCCAGCACCCGGAGCGCGGCCAGCCGCGCGGGACCGCCGGAGATGCCGCCGCCGAACTGCGTCGACGAACCGCACACGTAGTAGCCGGGCAACGGTGTCCGGAAGGTCCGCGAGGGTACGCACCACGGCATCGCCGAACGCCTCCCTCTGCCCGTCATCCCAGTCGCCGGCCGCCAGTTCGTACGGTGCGTACTGCACGAAGCACGACAGGACATGCTTGCCCGGCGGCGCCATGTCCGGATCGAGGACGGACGGGATGATCATGTCGATGAAGGGTCGCTCCGAGAAGCCGCCGTACTTCGCGTCGTCGTAGGCGCGGTCGACGTAGTCGAGACCAGGGGCGATCGTGATCCCGCCCGAGAGGTGGGGGCCGGGCTCCGGCATGCACTCGAACCGCGGCAGGCCGGAGATGGCGAGATTCACCTTGCCGGCGCAACCGCCGCTTTGCCACCGCGCCGCCCGTTCGGCGAGTCCGGCGCCGGCCCCGCCCGGGATGTCGTCGGGATCGAGCAGACGGCCGAGGCTGATCTGCGGCGCCGCCGACGACACGACGACGCCGGCACGGAGCTCGTCGCCGTTCGCGAGCACCACGCCCGCCGTCCTGCCGTCACGGGCCAGCACGCGCGCGACGGAGCTGTCCGTCCGGATCTCGGCGCCGTGACTCCGCGCCGCCCTGGCGATCGTCGCCGCCACCGCGCCGGTGCCGCCCTTCTGGAAGCCCCACTCCCGGTAGACCCCGTCGACCTCGCCCATGTAGTGGTGCAGCAGCACGTACGCCGAGCCCGGCGTGCGGGGCGACAGCATGGAACCGATGATGCTGGAACTCGAAAGCGCGGCCTTCAGGACGTCGGACTCGAACCACTGGCCCAGGAAGTCGGCGGAACTCATCGTCAGCATCTGGACGAAGGAGCGCAACCGGGCCGGCGGCAGGTCGAGGAAGTAACGCGCGATGTCGGCGACCTCCGCCGACACCTCGACGTCCAGGTGCTCCGCGCTCTCGGCGACCCGGTCGCCGATGGCCGCGGCCAGTTCGTCGGGCGCAGCCCGCTGCAACCGGTACATCATGTGGCCCATGCGGCGCATCTCGAGCTTGTATTCGAACAGCGCCTCGGCATCGCGGCGCGAGTGACGGGCGATTTGGCGGAATGTCCGCTGCGGATCCGCCTCGCGGAACAGGCAGTCGCCCCCCGGCAGGGGGTTCAGGGTGCTAGCGGTGGGAACGACGAGCAGGCCGTGGCGCACCAGGTCGAGTTCGTGTATGACCTCCGGCCGCAACAGCGAAACGAGGTAGGAGAACACGCTGAACCGGAAACCCGGGAAGGCCTCCTCGCTGCGGGTGGCGCCGCCGATCTCGGGAGAGGACTCCAGCACCACGACGTCGAGGCCGGCTCGGGCGAGGTAGGCCGCTGCAACCAGACCGTTGTGGCCGGCGCCGACAACGATCGCATCGAAGCGAACGCCGCCGCGCGACGGCCTGCCGCCGCCGGTGCCGGCGGCCTCCGTCAGCTCCACCGTCATCCGTCGACTCCAGGCATCGGATCGACCATCGTCTTGCGGAGCGGATTGAAGAACGGCCGGCGGACGACTCGCGCCCGTGCCCTGCGCCGGCCGTAGCCGACGGCGACCTCGACGTCGAGTTCCGTCCCCAGGGCGGCCGCGTCCGCGTGCACCGTGGCGAGGCCGATGTACTTCTTGAGCAGGGGCGAGAAAAACCGGCTCGTGCACTGGCCGACCTGCCATCCCCCGGGCGCGAACACCGGCGTCGGCTCCCGGGAAGCCGGCTGTCCCACGACCTGCGGGCGGAGGTCGATCTCGGACCACAGCCGCTCCAGCTCGAACCAGTCGACCTCGAGGCCGACCATTGCCCACGCCGGTCCGCGATCGCGTTCCAGCTCGAGCGCCCGCCGGCCTACGAAGTCGGCCTGCTTGTCGAGCTTCACGGTGAACCCGAGGCCCGCCTCGGCCGGCGTGACCTTCAGCACCTCGATCTCGGCGTGCGCCGCGGACACGTAGTCGACGTCGATCAGCACCAAGCCGGCTTCGACCCGCACCATGTCGAGCGCCAGGAGCCCCGCGGGCAGCAGCCCGTGGTCCCGACCCGCCTCGACGAGAGCGTCCCACAGCGTCTCCGCGCGCTCGGCGGCCACCCAGAACTCGTAGCCGAGATCGCCGGTGTAGCCGGTGCGGGTCACCGTCACCGGGGCGCCCCCGGCGCCTGAGCCGACCGCGCCTGCCGCAAGGTCGAAGTAGCGCATCGCGCCGAAGTCGATGCCGGTGGTGGTCGCCTCGGCTACCGCCCGCGCCCGCGGCCCCTGGAGCGCCAGCACGCCGATGTCTTCCGAGACGTCCCGCACCTCGACGTCCATGCCCCGGCCGCAGTCCTCGAACCAGCGCAGGCAGGGCTCCGCCGCGCTGACCAGAAAGCGCTCGCGCGCGAGGCGCTGCACGTTGCCGTCCTGCAGCAGGTGGCCCTCCTCGTTGCACCAGGACGTGTACATCACCCGGCCCGCGCGGCTCTTCGAGAAGTCCCGCGTCATCATCCGGTCCAGCAACCGCACCGCGTCCGCGCCCGAGATCTCGTACTTGAACAGCGGCGACACGTCGATGAGAGCAGCCGCGTTGCGGACCGCCCAGTACTCGCGTTCAGGCGTCGGCTCGTAGGTCTCGACGCACGTGTAGCCCGACCAGTCGCGCCACGCGTCGCTCTCGCACAGCGCCGATGTTCGTCGGTGGAACGGCGTCCGCAACGGCTCGAGCGGCCGCGGGCCGTTGTGGCGCGGTGCCGACCCGGCATCTCCGGCGCCCGGCGCACCCGGCAGCCACCGGTAGGCCTGGCTGTCCGGACCGCGGCCGATCAGCCCCTCCGCCTCCAGCACGCCGAGCAGGCGATGCGCCGTCGACGGATGAAGCCCGTGCGCCGCCGCCAGTTCCGACAGACGGTGCTCCGGCGCCTCGGGCGTGAAGGACCTCAGCAGGGCCAGCGCCCGCTGGACGGCCTGCGTTCCCTGCGGAGCCCGGCGCGGCATGGGCGGATGATCTCACACGGCGCCCGCCGAGGACGTCCCGGCGAGACGGCTCGTACCCGGCCGGCTTCATCCAGCCTTCGGGCGCCCGCGGAACGTGACAGACTGGGCGATCATCGGAGACCGGCCCGGCGCCGGCCTCCACCTTCAAGCCAGGAGGCGCCGCATGAAGAAGTGGTTCGAGTTCGCAAGCCAGACCAGGGTGCTGGCCGCCACGTTCGTCCTGACGTTGGTGTTTCTCTTCGTCGTCTTTCCGGCGTTGCCCGTCAACGGCGAACTGCTCGACTACAAGTCGAGCTACACCCACGACGAGGCGATGGCCGCCATGGAGGAGTACGGCCCCGAGGGGCGCCGCGTGTACGCGTGGGCCAGCCCGACGCTCGACACGCTCTTCCCCATCGTCTACGTCAGCTTCTTCGCCGGCCTGATCTATCGGTGCCGCCCGACGGAGCGGTTGTGGTGGCTCGCCTTCATTCCAGTCGCGGCCGGCATCGTCGACCTGGGGGAGAACATCCAGATCACCGCAATGCTGATCCAGTACCCGGACGTGTCCCCGGCCCAGGCCGCCGGCGCTTCCCTGTTCACCCAGATCAAGGGCTACAACGGGCCGATCTACCAGATCCTGGCCCTCCTGCTGCTTGCTCTCGCGGGAGTCCGCCGGCTCCTGGCCAGACGGTCGGACCGGACGGCCTGAGGCCGCTCGCGCGGGCGCTTCGGCCCCGCCGCTTCACGACGCCGCGCCCGATGGCGGCCGGAAGCCCGGCGAACCGACGCGCGCCGACAAATTGCTCCTCGGTCGGAAGCGGCGCCTCGTTAGGATCGAGGCCATGAATCCTCGCATGGCGCCCCGGCCCTTGGACGGCCGCCTCTACACCGACCCCGCCGTCTTCGGCGACGAGATGGAGCGCATCTTCTCGCGGATGTGGGTGTGCGGGGGGCGGCTTGAGGAACTCGACGAACCGGGGAGGTTCGTGACCCGGGAGATCGGCGGCGAGTCGATCGTGGCCGCGCGAACGGCGCCGCCGGAGGACGACGCCGGCTCGAACCGACCGGGCTCGAGCGAGCCGGGCGCCCTCGGGATCAACGGAACTCCAGGCGGCGCGACGCGGGATCTGGCCGCCTTCTACAACGTCTGCCGTCACCGGGGGGCGCGTGTCGTCGACGAGTGCGCGGGCACCGCCAGGGTCTTCCAGTGCCCTTACCACGCCTGGACCTACGGACTCGACGGCCGGCTGATCGGGGCTCCGCACATGGGGAACGACTTCGACGCCGGAAGCGCGGGCCTCGTGCCGGTTCGGATCGGCGCGATGGACGGCTTCTTCTTCCTGTCTCTGGCGGCCGACGGGCCGCCGCTCGCCGAGGTCTCCGCCGACCTTCCGGACCTGTCCCGCTTCACCCTCGGCCGGCTGGTCCGCGGCGACCGGCACGAGTACGAGGCGCGGGCGAACTGGAAGATCCTGTGCGAGAACTACAACGAGTGCTACCACTGCGCGGTCGTCCACCCGGAGCTGAACCGGGTCTCCGACTACCGCAACAGCGGCAACCTGGAGACCGGGCGCTTCTTCGTCGGCGGACCCATGACGCTCAACGGCGGCTGCAACACGATGACCGCGACCGGGCAGAGCAACCGGCCCGACCTGCCCGCCATCGAAGTCGCCGACCGGACCTCGGTGCAGTACTACCATGTGTACCCCAACCTCCTGATCAGCCTGCACCGGGACTACGTCATGACCCACACGCTCTGGCCGATCGAGGCCGGCCGCACCCGGATCGTCTGCGAGTGGCTCTTCGATCCCGACACGGCCGCCGCTCCGGGGTTCGACCCGAGCGACGCCGTCGACTTCTGGCACCTCGTGAACAGCCAGGACTGGGACGTCTGCGCGCGTACCCAGTTGGGCGTCGCCTCCCGCGGCTACCGCCCGACCGCATACGAAGAGAGCGAGGCCTGCGTCCAGGTCTTCGACGGCTGGTACCTCGACCAGATGGGCCTGTGAGCCGCCGATCCCGGGTGCCGCGCACCGCGCCACACGAGCATCGACCCTGAAGACACCTCATGTGGCTCCGTGAGCACGCGCTGATCCTCGTCCTGTTCGCCCTGTACACGGGCGTACTGGTCCACCACGCCCTGATCGGCCAGCGGCGGACACGCGATCTCGCCGACTTCCTGATCGGCGGCCGTTCGCTCGGCGGCATCATCCTCGGCGTCTCCTTCTTCGCCACCTACGCCAGCACGAACAGCTTCATCGGCTTCGCCGGCAGGGCCTACGCCTCGGGCATCGCCTGGCTGCTGATCATCCCGACCGCAGTCGTCCTCTCCTTCGTCGCCTGGGCGTGGCTGGCGCCGCGGCTGCGCGGCGTGACGGAAACGCTCGGATCGGTGACCATTCCGGACTACATCGGCTTCCGCTTCAACAGCCGGCCGGCCCGTTTCGCCGCCGCCGTGATCGTCATCTTCTCCAGCTTCCTCTACATGACGGCGGTGTTCAAGGGCATCGGTTCGCTGCTCGTCGAGCTGCTCGATCTGAGCTACGGCCTGTCGCTCTTCGTCGTCGTCCTGATCGTCTGCCTCTACACGATGAT
>JAPVWO010000102.1 GCA_027493375.1 Candidatus Multivorans thiocomprendens
GACCTACGACCCCCTGGTCGCCCGGAACGCGAACCTCAACCTGAACCGGCTCGGAGCGCTGCCGGTCGAGTACGTCGTGGACATGTACGGCGAGGACACAGGCAGCATCCTGCACAGCGGACTGGGGACGGACCGTTTCATCGTCGCCTGGCCGATCGGGAGCGAGCGGGTCGCGGGCCTGATGGAGGGAGGCCAGGCGGCCGGACCGACCCGGGACACGCCACCCTTCCCCGTCGACGAGAAGGTGGTCAACACCGCCTGGGTCGAGGTGCCGCCGAACATCGGTTCCATCCTGCGCTCGGCGCCCGAAGACGCCTCCGCCTGGCGGCGGCGCACCCGGGCGCAGTTCCAGGGGCACCTCGGTAGCGGCTACGCGGTGACCGGGTTCACCTGGCGTCCGGGCGGCGGCGCCCACACGTTGCAGAACCGCCGCTACTACTACCGGCTCGAGAAGCTCGAAGGAACGGAGACGCAATGAGCCTTCAGATCGACTCGATCACCCTGCGCGAGATCCAACTGCCCCTGGTCGAGCCGTTCCGGATCTCGTCCGGCGTCACGACGACCCGACGCATCCTGCTGCTGGAACTGGTCGACGCGGACGGGGCCTCGACCTGGTCCGAGTGTGTCGCCGGCGATTTCCCGAACTACTCGCCCGAGAGCATCGACACCGCGACTCTCGCGATCCGTGAGTGGCTCGCGCCGCGGGTGCTCGGCCGACGCTTCGAGACGCCCGAGGACGTGTCGGCCGCCCTGGCCGAGGACCTCCGCGGCCACGAGATGGCCCGGGCCGCGATAGAGATGGGCGCCTGGGCACTGGCGGCGACGAAGGCGGGTCAGAGCCTGTCCTCGCTGCTGGGTGGCACGCGGAAACGGATCGGCACCGGCATCTCGATCGGCATCCAGAACTCGCCCGAAGAACTGGCCGACAAGGCCGAAAAGGCGCTGGGCGAGGGCTACCGGAAGATCAAGCTGAAGATCAAGCCGGGCCAGGACCTGCCGTACCTGCATGCCGTCCGGGACCGGCTCGGCCCCGACGCGCCGCTGATGGCGCCTCGACGAATCGATCACGAACATCGCCCGCGCCGAGGACATGATCCGCCTCCGAAGCGGGCGGATCATCAACATCAAGCCGGGCCGGGTCGGCGGTTTCACCGCTTCGAAGGCGATCCACGACCTCTGCGAGGCGAACGACATCCCGGTCTGGTGCGGCGGCATGCTGGAGAGCGGCATCGGCCGCGCCTGCAACGTCGCCCTGGCGTCGCTGCCGAACTTCACGATCCCGGGCGACGTCAGCCCCAGCAGCCGCTACTGGGCGCGCGACGTCGTCTCGCCGGAGTGGACGATGGACGGCGACGGCTGGGTCGACGTGCCGGAGGGCCCGGGGCTGGGCGTCGAGGTCGACCGTGAGCGGATCGAGGCGCTGACGGTGCAGCAGGAAACGCTGAGGAAGTAGGGAGCGAGGCTGACGCCTCGCGCGTTTCTCCCCGCGGGTCGGAAGACCGGCGGCTACAGGCCGGCGGGGGCGCCGGCGCACCCAGTGTGGGGCCCCGTTGGCCTACAGGCTCCAGCCGCCGTCGACGGTCACGGTGTGGCCGGTCACGAAGACGTTGCGCTCGATCAGGGCGAGGATCGCATCCGCGCAGGTTTCGGGAGTCGCCACGCCCTGGAGCGGCGCTCCCGCGCTCACACGCTCCTGAGCCCTGTCGTAGTTCTCGTCGCCGAGCCCTCCGCGCAGCCAGCGCCCCTCGATGAAGCCGGGAGCGATCGTGTTGACCCGGATCTCCGGCCCGAGCACCCGCGCCAGCGACTTCGTCATCACGATGACCGCGGCCTTCGAGGCCGCGTACGGGATGCTGCTGCCGCCGCCGCCGATTCCGGCAATCGAGGCGACGTTGACCACGGCGCCTTCGCCCGCCTCCTTCATGTGCGGCGCGGCCGCGCGCGTGCAGTTGAAGACGCCGCGCAGGTTGGCGCCGAGGATGTCGTTCCAGACCTCATCGGTGACGCCCTCGAGGTCGTCATGGGCGATGAAACGGGTCATTCCCGCGTTGTTCACGAGGATGTGCAGCGCGCCGAAGGCTTCGACCGCTGACGCGATGAGACGCCGGCAGTCGGCGTCCTTCCGCATGTCGGCCTGAACGGCAACGGCGTTGCCGCCACGGTCGCGGATGCCGCCGACGATCCGCTCGGCGGCTTCGGCGCCGCCGTGGTAGTTCACCACGACCGACGCGCCGAGGCTCGCCAGCAGTTCCGCCGTCGCCTGGCCAACGCCCGAGGACGAGCCGGTGACGACGGCGACCTTGCCTTCGATCTCCACGGATCGGGCGCCCTGGCGGCCTAGCGTCCCTTCCAGTTCGGCGGCCGCTTCTCGGCGAACGCCCTCGGACCCTCGATCAGGTCCTCCGACTGGTTCATCTGCGCCGTCCACGGGAAGATGGAACCCGCTGCCTGCTCGAGCGCCATGCCGAGACCCTTGTTCGCGGCTTCCTTGCTGGCGCGCACCGATAGCGGCGCGCACTCCAGGATCTGCGCCGCCCAGGCCCGGGCCCGGTCGAGCAACTCGTCGTGAGCGCAGACCTCGTTGACGATTCCCAGTTCCTTCGCCTCCTGCGGCGTGATGTGGCGGCCGGTCAGCAGCATGCCCATCGCCTGGTGGTAGGGAATCTGCCGCGGCAGCCGGTGCACGCCCAGCGCTCCCGCCATCAGGCCGACCCGGGGCTCGGGCAGGCCGAAGGTCGCCTTCTCGGAGGCGATGATGATGTCGCAGGCCAGCACCAGCTCGAAGCCGCCGCCGAGCGCGAAGCCGTTGACCGCCGCGATCATCGGCTTGTGCAGGTCGAAGCGGGCCGTGATGCCGCCGAAACCGCCCCGGACTCCTTTCATCCCGGCCCGGACCGTCTTGCTGCCGTGCTCGGCCTGGTACACGTGATCGTTCTTCTCGACCTGGAGAAACTCGTAGCTCACTTGCCTGCTCCTGTTCGCTTGCGGGGCCGCTTCATGGCCGTTTGATGGAAGGGCGCGAGAGTAGCAGCAGTCCCTTGCTAGCGTTCCACCCGACATGGCGCTTCTACCCTTGCCAGCCGGCACCGGTCCGAACAGCGATCCCTACCGCAGCGGCGAATGGTCATACAACCCCGACCCGAACCAGGTCGCGATCGCGGCCGCCGAATGGCGTAGCCGCCACAACCTCACTCCCGCAACGGGCGACGAAGCCCGCCGCGTCCTCCTGCTGGTCGACGAGCAGCGGGACTTCTGCCTGCGCGAGGGCGCGCTCTACGTCGGGGGCCGTTCGGGCCGCGGCGCGATCGAGGACACCGACCGCGTCGTCCGCTTCATTTACCGCAACCTCGGCAACTTGACCGAGATCGCCTCCAGCCTCGACAGCCACACACCGCAACAGATCTTCTTCTCTTCGTTCTGGGTGGACGCCTCGGGCAAACAGCTCGACGCCTACCGCGAAGTGCTCGCGTCCGAGGTCGAAGCCGGCAAGGCGGTGCCCAGCCCCGCCCTCGCCGGCTGGTTCGGCGACGGCACCGCGAAGTGGCTCCGGCGACAGGCCCTGGACTACTGCCGCCGGCTCGAGACGACCGGGAAGTACCGCCTCTACCTGTGGCCGCCGCACTGCTTTCTCGGCAGCGAGGGCCACGGCCTGGTCGGCGCCGTGCAGGAAGCCCGGCTGTTCTTCAGCTACGCACGCGGCGCCGAGACGCCGATCCTGATCAAGGGCACGAACCCCCTGACCGAGTACTACTCCGTCCTCGCGCCCGAAGTGCTGGTCCGCCACGACGGCGAGGAACTCGATCGGCGCAACGAAACGCTCATCGAGCGGCTGCTCGAAGCCGATGCGATCATCGTGGCCGGCCAGGCGGCCAGCCACTGCGTTCGTCACACGGTCGACGACCTGCTGGCCGAGATGCAGTCCCGATACGTGCCCGCCAGCCGGCTGCACGTGCTGGCCGACTGCATGTCCGCGGTCGCGGTTCCCGACCCCGCGACGCCCGGCGAGTTCCTCGCCGACTTCACACCCGAGGTTGAAGCCTCGGTGAAGCGCTGGCAGGAAGCCGGCGTCCACATCGGGCATTCCGGGGACGACGCCTCGGATTGGGTCTGAAACCGTAACCAGCGTCGCGCGGAGAAACGCCTGGCAACGCCGTCCAGCCCGGGGAGGGCCTGAGG
>JAPVWO010000103.1 GCA_027493375.1 Candidatus Multivorans thiocomprendens
CAAGATCATCCTCCAATGATCCCCGATCGCCGCATCTCACGATCACTTCTCGTTGGATTGCACACCCCCGCTCACGATCACTTCTCGTTGGACAGCTCTGGTCCGCTCACATTGACCCGCGCGCTGATACCCTGCCGCCGCCATGACGACGACTTCCGAAGCACGAAACGGCCTCCCGGCCGTCTCTCTCGCCGCGGTGCCGGGACGCCGGCGGCTCACCCTCGATCTGGCACGGGAGATCGAGCGCCGCGGCTTCAGCGGCATCTACTGTCCGAGCATGGGCGACGGTCTGGCGCTCTGCGAGGCGATCGCGCTGTGTACCGAGCGCATCCACTTCGGCACGTCGATCGTCAACATCTACACCCGGCACGTGACGGAGTTCGCTCACACGGCCTCGTTCATCCACGAGGTGTCCCAGGGCCGCTTCTGGTTCGGCGTCGGCGTCAGCCACGCGCCGGCGCACGCCCGACTGGGCGTCACCGTCGGCAAGCCGCTGGGGGACATCCGCGCCTTCGTCGACGAGCTGAAGGCGGTGCGGGGCGCCGGCGAACTGCCGCCGATCGTTCTCGCCACGCTGCGCGACCGGATGATCGCCACCGCAGCCGAGATCGGGGATGGCATGGTGTTCGCGAACGGCGCCCGTTCCCGCATGGCCCATTCGCTGACCTTCGCCGGGGAGAAGGCCGGCGATCCCGGTTTCTTTGTCGGCAACATGATCCCGACCGTGATCTCGGACGATCGCGACTTGGCCGCGGCCCGCAACCGCAAGACCCTGAGTCGCTACGCGCTGCTACCGAACTATCGCAACTACTGGAAGGCGGCGGGCTACGTCGAGGAAATGGAAGCCGTCGAGCAGGCGGTGGAACGGGGCGAGACGGATCGCATTCCGGGCCTCCTCTCCGACCGCTGGCTGGCAGACTGCACGCTGTTCGGAACCGTCGCGGAGGTCCGCGAAGGAGTCGAGCGCTGGTTCGACGCCGGCATCCGTACGCCGATCCTGGTGCCGTCGTCGGCGGCGGGCAACCAGATCAAGGCGTTCGAGGAGCTGTTCGTCGCCTTCGACGGGGGCTGAGGGATGACCACGGTCAGGGAGCGGCTGGAGGCACTGGGCATCGAACTGCCGGAACCGGCGGCGCCGGCCGCCAACTACGTTCCGTTCGTGCGCATCGACTCCCTCGTCTTCGTTTCCGGCCAGGTTCCGGTGCGCGACGGCAAGCTGGCCTATCGCGGCAAGGTCGGCGTCGGCTACTCGCTGGAGGAGGCGCAGGAGGCGGCTCGGCTGGTCGGCGTCAACATCGTGGCGGTGGTGGCCGCGGCATGCGAGGGTGACCTGGATCGTGTGAAGCGCTGCGTGAAGCTGGGCGGATTCGTGAACTGCGACGACGACTTCGAGCACCACCCGGCGGTGATCAATGGTGCCTCCGACCTCATGGTGCAGATCTTCGGCGACCGGGGACGGCATGCCCGCTTCGCCGTGGGCACGAACAAGCTGCCGTTCAACGTACCGGTCGAGATCGACGCCGTCTTCGAGGTCGACTGAAGGGCCGGCGGCGCGTCATGTCCACCCAGCGAGTCGAGATTCTGGGCGACACGATGCGCCGGCTGGCTCGCCGCGGCGCCCGCCGGAACCTGTCCCGCGTCCTCAGCAAGGTGCGGCCGGGCGACGTCGCCGCCGCGCTCAGGAAACTGGTGCCGACCGAGCAGTTGTTCGTCGTTCGCCTAGCCCTGGAGGACTTTCCGGATTCGGCTGGCGAGGTTCTGCTGGAACTAGAGCCGGGCGAACGCCGGCCCCTGCTGGAGGAACTCGCTCCATCCGAGATCGCCGGCCTGCTGTCGCCGCTGGCGGTCGACGACAGCGTGGAGATCGTCGACGGTCTCGAGGACGAGCTGCGGGAGGCCGTGCTGGCCCTGCTCGACCGGCCGGACCGCGACGAGCTGCAGACGCAGTTCGCCTACGAGGAGGACACGGCCGGACGAATCATGAACACCGAGTTCTTCTCGCTGCCGGAGGACACCTCGGTCGGCGATGCGATCGCCGAGATCCGGGAACACGGCGAGGTGGAGATGATCTTCTACCTCTACGTCGTCGATCCGGAGGGACGCCTGGTCGGCGTGCTGTCGCTCCGCGAGCTCCTGCTCTCCGTTCCGAGCCGGACCCTGGGCGAGATCATGAACCGCGGCCTGGTCACGGCGAAGACGGACACGGACCAGGAGGAAGTGGCGCAGCTCGCTTCGCGCTATGACTTCCTGGCGATTCCGGTGGTGGACGATGGGCGTCGCCTGCTGGGCCTGGTGACAGTGGACGACGTGATCGACATCGTGCAGGAGGAGGCCGAAGAGGACTTCTACAAGATGGTCGGCACCTCCGACGACGAGTTGCTGTACCGGGAGCGAGCCTGGCGGGTTGCCGGCATCCGGTTGCCCTGGCTCCTGATCAACCTCATCGGCCTCACCCTGACCGGCGTGCTGATGAAGCAGTTCCAGCTCCGGCTCAACGAGGCGTTCCTCCTTGCCTTCGCGCCGGTCGTCATGGGCATGGGCGGCAACATCGGCAGCCAGACGATGACGCTGACCGTGCGCGGCCTGGCGACGGGCCGGATCGGCGAAGGCGGCGGACGGATGCGCCGGTTTCTGTTCCAG
>JAPVWO010000104.1 GCA_027493375.1 Candidatus Multivorans thiocomprendens
ACCATACTCATCGCCTTCTTCCTCATCGCTGGCAAGCTCGACTTCCGAAACGTCAATCCCCATGCCGCCTGAACCCACCCATTCTTTGAAAGAGCCTGAGAAGCTCGGCGTCGCCTGAGCGGAGCGGGTCGCCGGCGGGAGCGACGGGTATCGCAGCGTAGGACAGCTTCTCGGCGTGCCTTAGCCCGCGCACCGACCATCGCTGTACCGAGAAACCATAGATTCCTGGCCCTACCTCGCCGAGGAGTCGACTGGCCCTTAGGCGCACGGCGACTGCGGGCCGCCGGCGCTCCTCGGACACCTCTAGGCGCGAGGATACGAAGCGCACCAGAGGGTGAAACTGGTTGATGGCTTCCTCTCCGCGCCGGATCCGGGGAACGGTCGAGTTCTCGAAGCGACACCGGACCTCGCGAAGCGAACTCCGTGTCAGGCATGAGTCTCCATCTAGTTTCTCCTGCCGGATGAAGTTGGCGAGATCGAACCGAGCTTCGTTCGAGAGATCGATGTCGAACACCAGATCGTGCCCGGGGATCTGGCGAAAGAGGCAGCCGCGATAGTGCATACGCAGGTAGTCGGTGACGTACTTGACCAGATCGGGCGCCGATATCGAGCGGTGGAGGTCTCTCGCCGCTCCAATCTGCCGGAGAACGTAGTCCCCATAGGCAGTGAGATGGGCCGCTTCCTGCTCCAGTTCCTCTTCGGCGCGCCGTCGATTCTCCAGAGCGAAACGAGCCTGCTCGATTCGCTGGTTTTCCTGTTCCGGAGTGAGATGAGTCGTGAAGAGCTGCTTGCGCAGGTTCCTGACGACTTCACCCAAGATGGGTTCGAGCCCCCCGAGTGCGCCCTCGAAAATGCCCAGGCGGTCCATCAGCCGCTCATGGATTCGAGCGTCAATCGTGTCCTTGTAGAACAGATTCCGAACGTGGATCTGGGACGCCTTTTGGCCTAGGCGGTCCACGCGGCCGATTCGTTGCTCGACGCGCATCGGGTTCCAGGGGAGGTCGTAGTTGATGACGACCTTGGCGAATTGCAGGTCGATTCCCTCGCTGCCAACCTCCGACGAGAGGAGAACCTGGGCGCTGGGAGATTGACGGAACTGCTCGACGGCATGGTCCTTGTCGGACGTCGAGCCCTGCAGGACCATGCATGGGATTCCCCGCTGCTTCAAACGCTCTTCAAGGTAGTCAAGCGTGGCCAGATAGGAGGAGAAGACGATGACCTTGGAGTCGGGCTCTTTGTTGAACCAGTCCGACAGGAGTGCAGCGAGGTGCTCGTACTTGCTGTCCCTGGTCCATAGCGCGTCCAAGTCTCCAAGTTGCCTCGCCTGAGCGATCAGCTCCGACTTCAGTGGGCCCTCCTCGTCGGTCCAGTCGTCGAGGGCTTCGTAGCCGCCGCCGGTGCCCTGCTGCCATAGCCGAAGGGCTGCGGGCATGGAGCTGGACATCTGTCGCTGAGGAGTGACTTCGAGGAAGGCGGCGCTGACGTCGCTCGCCATGCAGTAGTCACGCACCAGCCTGGTGACGTTGCTGTAGAACTCCATCTCGGCTGGCGTCGCCTCGACCGGAACTGCTTTGACATCCCGCTCGGGGCGGTGTTCCTGGACTTCCCGCCGGCGCGTGCGAGTTACGGTGTGGCCGAGCAGGTTCAGCCGGTCGAGGCGTTCGGCAACTCGCGCGACGTTGGCCGGGTTCGAGAAGTCCTCGGTCCAGATCTTCTCGTCCAGGAGGCGCTTCAGTTGACGGTTGTCCTGGAGCAGGGGATTGCGGTCGGCGTTCCGTAGTTCCAGTTCCAGGTGCTCAGGGAGCGAGGTTGCCCCTGAAGGCGCTCCGCCGACAACGAGTTCGCGGGCTCTGACGAGTGGGGCGTTGGCCTCCAGCAGCTCCGTGAACGACTGCCCACGGTCGAACATGCCTTCGTCGACCAGGCGGAGAAGCTCGTGGAGATCGTTGCTGCGGAGGTGAATTGGGGTCGCTGTCAGCAGGACGATGTAGTCGGAGACGGTCCTGGCGAGCCGGGCGAGTTGAGAGGTCGTCGTCTCCCGGTTGCGGAGGTGGTGGGCCTCGTCCACGACGCACATGTCGATCAGCGGGTCCGCCTGTTCCCGATCGAGCAGGAAGCGCGCCAGTTCCGATGCTGCTGCGCCGTCGGTGGACTCTCGCCATCGCTTCTTGGGTCGGAGGCCCTGGAGGCTGGCGATGACTGCGAAGCTCGGAGTCTCTTCGTTCGCTGCCTGGCGAAGCCTCTTCAGTGTTCCCCTCGCGTCGAGAATCTCCGCGTCTACGCCGAAGCGGTTCTTCAGTTCGCGCTGCCACTTCTCGCGTAGTACGGCGGGACACAGAACGAGCAAGCGGCGAAAGTCGTATCTCGTTCGAAGCTCGGTCCAGAGCAGACCAGCCTCGATCGTCTTTCCGAGCCCGACCTCGTCGGCGATCAGGATCCCTCGTGCCACGGAGTTCAGCAGTCGGACGACAGGCTTGAACTGGTGGGCGTAGAAGTCCGTTCCCGTGACGTCCATGCTGTAGATGACGTCGGCCAGTCTCCCGGTCAGGCGGGCGTGCGCGAGAGTGAGTCGCAGATCGAGTTCGTCGCCGAGGCGGCCGCGCTGTAGAAGATCCAGGGCGTCTTCTTCGGCCGGCATCGCTTCGAGTTGATCCTCGGGAACAAACACAGCGCCCTCCGGGAACTGAACCTGGAGCTTGGGGAGTGCCCCAGGTGAGCGCGATCTGCCCGTCAGGACCCCGATGCGACCGGGGTCGTGCTTGAGACGACAGCGTACGCCGGCCTTCAGTTCAGGGTCGGGCAAAGTGAAGTAAGGGGGGCTGCCGACTTCGTCATGTGGGATGCCAGCGCTAGCGCAGCCGGTTCACCGCCGCCATCATCGATGCGAGAGTGGTGTACTTCTCGCGGACCTTGTTCTGCTCCTGTCCGAGCCGAACCTCGTCCTCGTCGAGGCGGTTCCAGTCGTCGAAGCTCACGAAGTCGACGCCGCGTTCGCGGAGCAGCTCGACGATCCTCTCCGGGGCCCTGGCGGGGTCGGCCGGGGCCGTCACGCCGTCGATGTCCTCGAGCATCTTCTTGACCGTGGCGGTCGAGTCGGGGCTGTTCGTTCCGATCAGGCCGGTCGGGCCGCGCTTGGCCCAGCCGACGACGTACTGGCCGGGCACGACCTCGCCGTCCGGCTCGGTCTGCAGGCGGCCTTCGTCGTTGGGCAGGATGCCCCAGCGTTCGTGGAACGGGACGCCCGGCAGCGGGACGCCGCGATAGCCGACGGCCTTGAACACCAGATCGACATCCAGGGTTTCGGTCTCGCCGGTGCCTCGGGGCCGGGGCGTGCCGTCGTCGGCCGCGTAGAGCTCGTTCTTCTCGATCACGACCCGGCTCACCCGACCGTCGTCGCCGGCCTGAAGGTCGATGGGCGAAACGAGGAATCGGCAGGTCACGAGGCGGTCGTCGTCGCCTACCGCTGCGCCTGCGACCTCGGTCAGATACGTCACGTTGCGGCGGGCGCTGGGCGCGGCGCTCTCCTCGAGCCAGGTGCTGCTGATCTCGTCGAGGTCCATCTCCGCTTCGGACACCAGGAGGCTGACGCCTTCGAGCGATCCGACTTCCTTGATCTCCTGGGGCGAGAACGCCGCCTGCGCCGGTCCCCGACGTCCAAGCAGGATGACCTCCTCGACCCTGCTTTCCCGGAGCACGGCTAGCGATTCGGAGGTGATGTCGGTGGGAGCGAGCTCGTCCGGG
>JAPVWO010000105.1 GCA_027493375.1 Candidatus Multivorans thiocomprendens
GCCGCGATCGATTCGAACGGTCCGCTGCCCGGTGCCTTCCATCTCGACGAAGCAGAAACCGCCGGCGGCACCGGCGAGCCGGATCACAAGTTCGTCGTCGGAGGGATCGTCCCGCAGGTCCAGTTGCACGGACTGGCGGTCGTTGTAGTCCCGAAGCTCCACGTCCACCAGGTCGGAACGCGAGTGCTGAAACCGCGCCCGCAACTGGTAGGCACCGGGCGCAAGGTCTCTGATCTCGTAACGGCCGTTCCGACCGGCTACGACCGCCCGGCGGCCCGGGAAGATGTCCACTGTCGCATGGGTGACGGGCTGTCCTTCGGGATCGACGACGATTCCGTCGATGGACACGCCACCATAGTGGAAGTCCAGCACGACTTCCTCACCGGGAACATCCGGCACGGTGACCTCACGCCCTTGCTGCCATCCGTCGTTGTCCGACCACAGGGTCACGTTCCACTCGCCCGGCAGCATCGACTCCAACCGATAGCGACCCTCGCCGTCGATGGGCGCCGTCAGTTCGAGCTTGCTGGTGACGACCTGGCTCCGCCGTATCGACCCGCCTAGCGTGCGGAAGATCCCTTCGGGTTGCGGGTTTCCCACCTTCGACTGCCAGTTCAACCTCCCGTTCCCGGGTTGTCCTGCAACCGTCACCAGACCCGTGACGGTGACCGTGCTCCGATCGCATCTGATGATCTCGTCACCAGTTCCGGCCTCCTCGCGAAGCTCGCAGACCGGTACTCCGTCTTCCTCAACCCGAATCCGCAGCGGCTCCTGCGGCACGGGCTCGAACACGGCCGCGCCGTCGACCAGATCGGCCGTCATTGGACCCAGGGGATCGTGCTCCTTGCCGGGTGCCAGGTGCACCATGCCGCCGTCGACGTCGGAGCGCACGGTGATCCGGCGCCCGCGCGAGAGTTCGACGAAACCGGCGTCGACCCACTGGACCGCCGCGGCCTCGACCTTGAACTCCAGCGGAGCGAATCCCTCCGCCTCCACGCGGAGGCTGGACGGACCGAGTTCCAGGCCGTGCATCTCAAAGTAGCCGTCGGCATTTGCCGTGACCTCCGCTACCCGTCCCATCGCGCGGGCCATCAAGGCACCGAACTCGGTCGGACGCAGGTAGGAGATCCTCGCTTCGGGCACCGGCGCGTACTCGGGACTCACGACCGTCCCGGACACCCAGGCCGACGCCGGCGCCATGATGACGCCCAGGTCCCGCGTGTCGCCCGCCGACCCGGAGACTTCCAGTACGCGCCTTCCGGCATTCGCGGCCGTCAGTTCCAGCCTGTAGGCGCCCGGCTCAAGGTCCATCGAGAAGGAACCGTCCGCCGCGAGCGCTCCGTTGCTCGTCCTGCTCCCGCCGGCCACTGACTGAGAGGCAACCAAACGCCCGGAGGCGGCCGGCGTTACGCCATCGGCCGCCACGAAGACGCCCTCGACCGTGAAGGCCGGCGCCAGCCGCAGCACCAGGGGCGTCTCGGCCGTCGCGCCGGCGTCGCCGTCCAGGTCGACACGGAGGGCCGCCAGGCCAGGCGGCGGGTTTGCTTCGGCCGCGGCGCTGCCGCCAGCGAACTGGAACCGCGCCCTCCGGTAGCCCTTGGCGTCGACCAGGAGGATCCGGTTGAAACGGGGCGAGACCCACGCGAGCCCATCCCGGTCGGTCGTCGTTGTCTCTCCGCCCTCGAAGAGAGTGCGCGCCTCGGGTACCGGTGTTCCGCGGCTCGCGTCGACGACCTGGACCCAGTAGTACTCAGGCGCACCAAGCACGATCGACCCAAGGTCCAGGGGACCATCCAGGTCGAGCCTCCGGGAGTACTCCAGCTCGCCGCCGTCGGTCCGCAGGGACGCGGAGCCCTTCGCGAAGCCGGTGAGCGAGAAGCGGCCGTCCGGGTCGGAGAGGCCCAGATGGCGTTGGATCGCCACGAGTTCGTCGCCAACCCACGACAAGCCCAGGAGCCGTACACCAGCGACGGGCAGTCCTTCGGGATCGACGGTCCGGCCTGTCAGGGCCAACCCCGGGCCGAGCTCGACGACCGCTGGCGTCTCGTCGAAACGCTCGAACGCCGACGCGTTCCGAGTGACGTGGGAAACGAGGACCGCGGACCGTTCCCGCTCGGACACGGTCAAGCTCACCTTGCCGTCGGCGTCCGAGATCCCGAAGCCCAGAGGCTCGGATACGGCGTACGCACCCGAACCCGGCCGCGCCAGGTACATCCGCGCACCCGCGAGAGGCGCGCCGCCCGCGGTCGCCTGCACGGTGAACTCCACCGCCTCCCGCAGCGCGAGTTCCACCGAGCCCTCTTCAGGAGTCACGTCCCGCCAGGTCGAGGCGAGGCCTCCCGCCAACCCCTGGACGCGCCATGTTTCGTCATAGCGGAGCAGGGAAAGCGATCCGGACTCGACCGTGGTCGACGGCAGCAGCTCCCGGGGTACCTCCCGCCACATCGCCACCGGCGCCGCGACCACCTCGAACTCGTCCGCGGTGCCGCCATCCTGATTCGAGGCCTCGGTGGCCAGCATGCGGACGGTCAGCGGCCTGGATGACTCGGCACCGGCGCGGCAGGCGGCGGCCGCGTTCTGTCCGGCCTCGAGGAGCCGGGGTGGACAGGAGTCGCTCCACGCCCAACAGCCAGCCGGCGCCGCACCGCCTGGCGGGACTTCGTCTCGCCGTTCCCACGTCCTGTCGGCAGGCACGGGAATCCCGTCGAGGAGAGCCGGATCGCTCTGCCTGGGGCATACGAACTGGAACTGGTCGCCGGCAGCCGCTTCGTCCTGTCCCGTTGCCGGGACGGCAACCGCTCCAAGCGCGACCAGGAAGAGGAAAACTGAGGACCGCACCGCCCTAGTCTCCCGACCCGGCCGGCGGGAGGAGGCGGGCTTCGAACGCCTCCGCAGCCCGAACGTCCGCTCCCCGCAGCGCCCCGCCGCGAAGCAGGATCACCACCCGGTCACCACGCAGGTCGGCGCGTAGCCGGGTATCGGCGAACTCCGACTCGACGACGCACGGTTGCCTCGCCACGGTTCGGAGATCGCCCACGCGAGCGTGGACCAGGTCCCAGCACACCCTGCCGCTCGGCGGGGGCACGGCGGCGACGACCAGGTCCCTGACTGACCCTCCCGGTACGCCGGCCCACTCGAACGCAGCGCCACGTGGTGAATCGAAGGCCGGCGCCGAGAGCCCTCGGCGCGCCACCTCGGTGCCGGCCGCCAGTGGTAGGCGCCCGTGGCCGGCGCCCAACCCGGTGTAGCGGGCTCGTAGCAATGCGGCGCAGGGCAGGCAGGATCCGTGTTGGGCAACGTCGCCGTAATGTCGGTCGCGGCGGCTCGCGGACCGAGATCAGGCAGCGAATCGAGATCCGCAGCCGCCTCCGGTCCGGGCCGATCCGCCCCGTAGCGAACGAAGAAGTAGACGTTGCCGGCGCCGTCGGCCACGACCTCGTCGATGACGCGACGCGGGCTCAGCCAGTCGGCCCGAGCGTAGGCGTCATTGAGCGGCGAGTTGCCCCACTCATTCGGCTCGACATCGCAGCCGGTCTCGGCAAAGAAGGTCGCCGCGTCGAGACTGTCGTGGATCGAGCCGTCGACGTCGTAGACAAAGATACCGGCCTCGGCGCCCGGGATCACGAGCAGGCGATCCTCCGAGATGAAGCGAATCACCGAGAGCTCGGCGTCGCGACAAAGTTCCAGACCGCGCCCACCGTCCCGCGTCGGCAACAGGCCACGTGGTGAGCCACCGCCGTCCGCGATCAACCAGGCCGCGTACGGCGCCCAGCCGTCGGCATCCCTGAGCATCAGGCCAACTGCCGCGGTGAGCGCCCCGCGCCGGTCCAGATCGCCCAGGAACTTGATGTCTACCGGACCGTCGATCCCGCTGTCGTTCGCCAGGAACACCCCGCCGAACAGGTCCGCAAAAGCAAGGCCCTGGGGCGAGCTCCCAAGCAGGCCGTAGTCCCGCTCGAATGTGTTCCGATTGACGACTGCCCTGCCGCCGATCTCGAGCACTTCGGGGGCGGGATCCTCCAGCGCCACCCGGAGTTCGGCCCCCTTCTCGCCAAGCCGCCACGCATGAATGCCCGAGCCGATGACGCCGAGAACGATCTCCCCGTCCGCCAACCAGCGCACATCGGACGCCCGGGCGATCTCCTGCGGCAGGTCGAGGCGCTTCAGCCCATCGAGCCTTGGCCCCGTCTCGTCATCCTGGGCCGTCGCCAACCCCGCCATCGCGCTCAGCGCGACGACCAGCATCGAGACCTCGACCGTCGCTGGGAAGCGACTTCCTTCCCGGAGCAGACTGCGCAGCATGTGAGCTTCCTCCGCGTGCCCGATTGCCTCAGGCGTCACACATGAATGTGGGTATCGGGGAGGAGAACGTCAGCTAGGAAGGCAACCATTCCGAGATCGCCTGGCCGATCTCGTCCGGGGAGTCCTCCTGGATGAAGTGGGAGCCCTTGACCGTCACTTCCGTCTGGTTCGGCCACGCACGGCAGATCTCCCGCACGGCGCCGGTGAGGATCGCGCCGGGCCTCGCGTTGACGAACAGCTTCGGCACCTCCGACTCCGCCAGCCAGTCGGCGTAGGCCTGCACGATGGCGACGACCTCCTCCGGCTCCCCGGCGATCGGGATTTGACGCGGCCACGTGAGTGTCGGCCGGCGCGACTCGCCCTCCTCCTCGTACGGACTCCGGTAGACGGCCATCTCCTCGTCCGTCATCTTCCGCAGCACGGATCCGGGCAGTACACGCTCGACGAACACGTTCTTCACCAGCACCATGCCCTCGCCCGCCGGTGACCGGAATCCCTGGAAGACACCCCGCGCCGCTTCGGGCCATTTGTCCCAGTTCGGAATTGGACTGACGATCGCCTCCATGTAGGCCAGGCCGCGAACCGCGTCCCTGTGCCGGTTGGCCCAGTCGAAACCGAGGGCCGAACCCCAGTCGTGGATGACGAAGACGACGTTCTCCGCAATGCCAATCGCCTCGAGCAAGCCGTCGAGGTAGTGCCGGTGCTCGACGAACCGGTAGCGGTCCGGCCCGCTCTCCGGCAGCTTCGCCGAGTCGCCCATGCCGATCAGGTCCGGCGCCACCAGCCGGCCCTGTCCCTCCAGGTGCGGCATCACATTGCGCCACAGGTACGACGAAGTCGGATTGCCGTGAAGGAAGACGATCGGATCGCCCTCGCCACAATCGACGTAGGCCATCTCGTGACCGTGGACCTCGATCCGTTTCTTCTCGTAGCGCGCGTCGGCGGAGATCATCTGCGGACTACGGGCCGGCCGATTCGCCGTAGCGGAAGCCGGTGCGGGAGCGGACCTTGTAGTTGCCGTCGCGGACCCTGACCTTGATGTCGCGGTAGCCCTGGGTCGATCGAGCGGCGACGGCTGCCCATGGTGTCAATCGTGTAGACCGCCACGTTTCCGGCATTCAGCGCCTCGCGCATCTGCGGGTAGTACCGCGGGTCCGGCGTGTAACTCCCGAACTGCCCGATCTCGCCGAAGCCGAGGCTGAACATCACCATGTTCTTGCGACCGGCGATTCCCGAGGCCGCCTCTCCGAGCAGTTCCAGCGCCTGCTGGAGCTTGCGACTCCGCCGCGCCAGTTCCTTGCCAGCCGGGAGGTTCACGATCAACGACGGCGAGTTCGGGTCGAACTCGGGCTCCGAACGTGTCAGCCAGGGCTCGAGGTCCTTCTTGCCGCGGGAAGCGGCATCCACCGCCGCCAGGATCTCGTCGCGGTCACGGCTGAAGTCCAGATAGACCTTGAGCCGTGCCTGGTACGCGAACACCGCCACCTGGTCATTGGGTTGGAGTTCCTCCTCGATCCAGCGCTTGAGCCAGCGCGCGTTGTCCATCTGGGGACCCGCCAGTTGCGGCGCCTGCATCCGCTGGTCGTGGAACATGAGGATGAAGTACCGGTCGGTTCGGGTCGTGGCGCCCTCGCCGGTGGCCGACAACTCGCTCGGTCCGCCGTAGAAGGAGGCGCCGACGACTTCCTGCTCCTCGCCGTCGTGGAGAACCACGAAGTCCTCGGCGTCCAGACCCTCGATCACGTTGCCCTTGCGGTCCGTGACGAGAACATCGAGCAGCACCTCCGCGACCCGGATGCGTTCGCCGAGTTCGTAATCCCTCGGCGCCGGGGCAGGAGCCGGCGTCCTCGCCGGGCGCGGAGCCGGCTCCGACGCGCGCGGCTGCTCACGCTGCGGAGCCGGGGCCGGCTCGGCGGTAGGGACGGGTTCAAGCGCGGATGTCGGCGTCGGTTCCGCTGCCGGGACTCCCGCTGGCTCAGCCTTCGGCACGGGCGCCGGTTCAGGCGCGGAAGCCGGCACGGACGCCACCGCGGGTTCCGGCGCGGGCGATGCGGCCGGTCCGGACGCCGGGGCCGGCTCCGACGGCACGACGACCGCGCGCACCGTCCGGCCCCGCTGCCGGCGCTGCTTTTCCAGACGCTTCTGTTCCTTGGCCGCACGAGCCGCCGCCTTCTTCTCCGCCTTGCGCTTCTTCTTCTCGTCGTCCTGGGTCGCAGCCTCGACGCCAACCGCGGCATCGGCGGCAACGGCCAACCCGAAACCGGTCGACAACAGGAAAACGCCGCCCGCCAACGCGGTAGCCAGCGCCAACCGTCGTCCAACCGTCGCAACTCTCTTCATCCCTGGGGACCTCCTGGTTTCCTGAGTGCCGAACGCAAACGAACGACGGCACGGGAACGCGACGCGTCCACCATCCTACCAACCGCGGTTCCCGCCAGGTTCTTCCGGGAACCTCCCCTCGAAAGGAGCCGGACCTGCGCCGAACCGACGCCATCCAGCCTGCGTCGGCGCCGTAGGCGGGTAAGCACCGGCCAAGTAGCATTCCGCGGCCATGACCCAACCCGCCCCGGATCGCCGAACCACGGAACTCGCCACCGTCTTCGTCGACCTGCGGACGGCGCTCGGCCGGGTGCTGATCGGGAAGGACGATGCCGCGACGGGACTGACCCTTGCCTTGCTGGCGGAACAGCACGCCTACCTGGAGGGCCCGCCCGGCTGCGGCAAGTCGGAGCTTGCCGCGGACCTGGCCGCGCTGTCGGGCGCCCGCACGCACACGCTGGTGTTCCATCGCGACATTCGGGAATCGGATCTGCTCGGCGACGTCCTGCTGAGCCGCCACCGCCACCGTGGCCACGAGCGCCTCAGACGGGAGCTGATTCCCGGGCCCCTGCTCCAGGCCGAAGTCGCCCTGCTCGAGGATCTGCCGCGTTCCCCCGGCGAGGCTCTGGGACCGCTGCTCCGGATCCTCGCCGAACGGCACGCCCTGGGGCAGCCCCTGCCGCTCGAGTCGGCGGTGGCGACCGGACCGCTGGAGCAGGTCGAAGCCCCGATCGACCCACTCGAACCGGGCCAACTCGACCGCTTCGCCGTGCAGCTTCGTCTGACCGGTCTGCTCACCGGCGGGCTCTTCGACGAGGCCGCCGTACTGCTCGAACGGGAGGCGGCCCGAGAGTCGTCGCGGGCCGGCGTCCGGGCGGCCGCGGGCAGCGGCCACGCCCCCGCGGCGGCAAACGCCGCACCGCGAGCCGCAGTGATGAACACCACCACCCGCAACGCCGCGCAACGGGCGGCCGCGGCCCTCAGGGTCGAACCGCGGACCATCGACGCCTACCACCGGCTGCTCGACCGGCTCCGCCAGCGCAGCGCCGACGAGTCCGCCTCGGGCGACCGCCTGATGTCCGATCGCTCCTTCAGTTCGGCGGCGCTCCGGCTCGTCCGCGCGCACGCGTTCCTGCGCGGCGCCCCGGCCGCCGCGCCGCGGGACCTTGGCGCCATCCGCTACATGGTGGCCCACCGGCTGCCGGAAGAAGTACAGGAGGACTTCGACCACATCCTGGAGGAACTGCTCGGCGACCCGCCCAACGTGACGATGACCGAAACCGGCGCCCAGATGCCCGGGGCGCAGTCCCAGGGCGACGACTCGGACGGTGCCGCGGCGGCATCGTCGGCGTCCGACTCGTGGATCGACGATCAGGCC
Organism: Candidatus Multivorans thiocomprendens; assembly: GCA_027493375.1. Taxonomy (GTDB): domain Bacteria; phylum Acidobacteriota; class Thermoanaerobaculia; order Multivoradales; family Multivoraceae; genus Multivorans; species Multivorans thiocomprendens. The sequence continues at coordinate 8,000 of JAPVWO010000105.1, forward strand.
GACCTGCCGGCGCCCCCGACCCTGTTCGGCAAACCGCCTCCGCCCGCCCAGGTCGATCCGCTCCTGCGGGCGCTCGTCGGGCGTATCGAGCGGGGACGAATCGATCCGGACACCGACCCTGGCGGCCAGCCCCGCGGCTACCGGCCGCTGCGCGATCTGGATGAAGTCATCGACGCCGACGTGATCGAGGCGTTGCTGTTTACCGAGGGCCGCCTGCCCGGCGCGCCACGGACCTTCGAGCGCAAGCGCAGGAGCGCCGGCGGCGCCGTCGCCGTCCTGCGGGACATCTCCGCTTCGATGGCCGGGCGGCTCACCGTCTGGTCGAGTCAGGTCGTGCTCGGCATCCTTCGGGTCGCGGCCCGCAGGCGCATGCGCGTCGGCTACGTGGAGTTCCACCACCGCGCGCTGCCCCACCAGGTCGGCGGCCGGCTGCTGCACCGGTCGTACTCGCGCCTCGCCGAGCAGGCCGGGCAGGCCAAGGCAGTCGGCCAGACGAACTACGAGGCGCCGCTTCGAACCGCACTCGAGGGTCTGCGTGGCGGCTCCGGCCGCAACCGCCACATCGTCCTCCTGACCGACGGCCTGCCGATCATCGGCGACACGAGCGTCCGCCGTGAGCGACAGTTGGCCCGCCGGCTCGGCGTCGCCCTGCACACCGTCTTCCTGGGCAACGGGGACTGTCCGCCGGTACTCGACGACATCTCGCTGGAAACCGGCGGACTACGTTTCTGCGGACGCCCGCTGGCAGGCGGCGGTCTCCGGCTGGAAGAGCGGTAGTGCCCGTGCAGATAGAGTCGCCCCCTTTCCGTGTGACTTGGCCGTGAGCGACCTGACCCCCCTTCACGATCTGCTCGACCACCACGTCGTCGGTCACGACGAGGTGAAGACGGCCCTGCTCCTCGCGCTGATCACGCGGGAGCACATCTACGTCGAGGGGCCGCCGGGCACCGCCAAGACAAGGCTGGCCGAGGTCGCCGCCAGGGGCTCCGACCTCGACTTCTTCTTCTACCAGTTGCATCGCGACACCCGGCTCGCCGAGCTGGTCGGCGACATCGTCCTGGAGCGCCGCAAGGTCCAGACGGACGGCGCCGCGCCCGGGACGGCCGGCGAGGCGGAGCGGATCCACCAGCGGATCGAACCGGGCGGCCTGCTCACGGCCGAGATCGCCGTGCTCGACGACATCTCGCGCGCGCCTGGAGAGGCGCTCAACGTGCTGCTTCGCATCCTGAACGAGCGCCGGTTCGGCGCCGAGCCGATTCCGCTGATGGCCGCCATCGCGACCGGCAATCCGATGGACGACGAGTACTACAACGAACCGCTCGATCCCGCGAACCTCGACCGGTTCGCCCTCCAGTTGCGGGTCTCCGGCCTCATTCAGAGCGGCGTCGACGAGGCGAAGACGCTCATCGACCGCTTCGCCGCAGGCTCAGTGGTCGAACAGCCGGATCCAGCGCCCGTCACCGACCGCGCCACGCTCGACGCGCTGAACCAGCGCATGTACGAGGTCGAAGTCGGAGCGGCGGTACGAGCGGCGCTGCTCGACGTGCTGCGAACCCTCGTTCTGGAGTTCGAGTGCAACGAGACGAACTCGCTGCTCACCGACCGCACCTTCCTGGTCAAGGCGATCAAGATCCTTCGCGGAGCGGCGCTGCTGGCCGGCCGGGACACCGTCGACCTTCCGGATCTCGCCGCCCTGTCCTGGATGACGACCTTCCGCGTGCCGCCGGAGGCGCACGAGGCGCTGCCGCGGATCATCGGACGCGTGAGCCGGCAGATCCAGGCCGTGTAGCGCCGCCGCCTCGCGGCGCATCTTCCTCGGAAGCCGGCGAGGGCGCCAGCGCGCCCGGTTCCAGAGGGCGGACCTACTCCTGGCTGCTGCTCGCCTGGCCCTCCTCGTACTCCGCCTCGAGCAACCGCGCACCGCGCAGCGTGTTGCCCGCCGCGTAGTTGCCCTCGTGGCAGGCGTACTCGTAGCTCTTCTGTGTCGTCTTCGCCCACGGCAGCTCACCGCTGTACGGCGCCTCGTACTCGGGGTTCTCGACCGTGAAGCTGTAGAGCAGGCTGTTGCCGTCGTTCGGGCTGAACCGCTCGATCACCCGCACGCCCTCGCCGCGAAGATCGGGCATGTCGCGGAAGTTCGTCGTCTCGACGACCAGCGTGTCGCCTTCCCACCAGCCGATCGAATCTCCGGCAAGAGAGGTGTAGTCGGCCGGCATGTGCTCGCCCCCGATCCGGACGACCCGGGTCCAGTGCATCCACTCGATCATGATCATGAAGTGATCTTCGGTCTGCACGATCGTCTTCACGTTGTTGTAGGGCAGCGGCCGGATCGCGACCGAGGCCGTCGGCTGGTAGAGGCAGCGCACGCCGACGATGTTCGTTTCCGGGCCGTCGTACGGGATGTCGCCCGTCTCGAGCCACCAGGCATAGCCCTTGTTCGGCCACGCGAACTTGGGAGCGGCGGCCGCTCGGGCCTTGCCCTCCTCGGTCATCGGCGGCATCTGGCCGTTCGGGGGATCGGTCAGCACCGAGGTCCGGTACTTGCCGTCGATCATGTAGTTCTGGCTGCCCCACTCGAACCAGAAGTTGTTGTAGGCGCCGACGTTGCCGCCCTTCTCGGGCGCCGCGCGCTCGCCGGCCGAAGCGCTGGGAGCGTCCTGGGCGGCGTTCCTGTCGGCTCGCGACTTCGCGTTCGCCTGCGCCTCCTCGACGGTGAGGGTCAGCTTGTCGCCGAACTGCTTGGGCCTGGCGAACGGCGTGATGCTGGAGATGTCGTAGACGCCGGTGAAGTCCGGCTTGCCGTCGGCGGTCCGCTTGATGCCGTCTTCGGCGGCGACGACCGCGGATGCGGCGACGACGCACCCAACCAGCACGGCAGTGGCGATGAGCGACTTCTTCATGTCGGTCTCCCTGATCCGAAGGGTTTGCTGTTCCTGAGTGGCGGCATCATATCCCGCTGGCGCTGCGATACCATGCCGCCGCCACAACACCCGATTTCGACAGGAGCATCGATGCCAGGATCCGTTTCCGTTTCCATCACCGTCAACGGCAACAAACACGAGTGCGCCGTCGAGCCGCGCACGCTGCTGGTCCACTTCCTGCGCGAGGAACTCGACCTCACCGGAGTCCACATCGGCTGCGAGAGCACGCTCTGCGGCGCCTGCACCGTGCACCTGAACGGACGCGCCGTCAAGAGCTGCACCGTGCTGGCGGTCCAGGCGGACGGCCAGGAAGTGACGACGATCGAAGGACTCGCCCCGGACGCGGACAACCTGCATCCGCTGCAGGTCGGGTTCTGGGAGAAGCACGGCCTCCAGTGCGGCTACTGCACTCCCGGGATGATCATGGCGGCGAAACAGTTGCTCGACGACAACCCGAACCCGACCGAGGCGGAGATCCGGGAAGCGATCGACGGCAACATCTGCCGCTGCACCGGCTACCAGCAGATCGTCGACGCGGTCCTGCACGCGGCGGAAGCCGCGGGAGCGGCCTGATGGTCGCGTTCCGTCCGAACTCCGTCGGCAAGGCGATCAAGCGGCGCGAGGACCCGCGCCTGATCCGGGGCCTCGGCACCTACACGGACGACGTCAAGCTTCCCGGCATGACGTACGCCGCCTTCGTGCGCAGCGACTTCCCCGCCGGCGCCATCCGCTCCATCGACACGGCCGCCGCGGCCGACCACCCAGGAGTGGTCGCCGTCTACACCTACGCCGACATGGAGGGACAGGTCGGGCCGAGTCCGGTCGGGGCCGAGATGCCGGGCATGGGCAAGGCGGATCACCCGCTGCTGGCGGACGGCCGGGTCCTCCACGTCGGCCAGCCGGTCGCCGTGGTGGTCGCCGAAACGCCGTACGCGGCCCGGGACGCCGCCAGCCTGGTCGAGGTCGACATCGAGCCGCGAGAAGCCGTGGTCGACGTCGAAGCCGCGATGGCGCCCGACGCGCCCAGGGTCTACGAAGAACTCGACAGCAACATCTGCATCCAGGTTCCGGTCCCCAACCCGGAAGCGGACAAGCTCTTCGAGCAGGCCGACCAGACCCTCTCGATGCGCCTGCTCAACCAGCGCGTCGCCCCCTTTCCGATGGAGGGCCGCGCGATCTGCGCGCACTGGGAGGACGGCCCCGGCAAGCTGACGATCTGGACCTCGAACCAGGCCCCCCACTTCGTCAAACAGCAGATCGCGATGTGCCTCCGGATCCCCGAGATCCGCATCCGCGCCATCGCACCGGAGGTCGGCGGCGGATTCGGCGCGAAGATACCGACCTATCCCGAGGATCCTCTCCTGTGCTGGGTGTCCCGGAAGCTGCGCCGGCCGGTCAAGTGGTCGGAAACCAGGACCGAGAACCTCCTCGGCATGACGCACGGCCGAGGCCACGTCGAGAAGATCGAAGTCGCCTTCCAGAACGACGGCCGCGTGCTGGCGCTCAAGGGCCAGACGATCTCCGAACTCGGCGCCTGGCGGTCCTTCTACGGTCCCTTCATCGCACTCTCGACGCACACGATGTCCTGCGGCTGCTACGACATCAAGGCGGTCGCCTGGGAGACCTTCGCCGTCTACACGAACACGATGGCAACCGAGGCCTACCGCGGCGCCGGGCGCCCCGAAGCCGCCTACATCATCGAGCGGGTGATGGACGAGGTGGCGGCCGCAACCGGCCTCGATCCGGTCGCCGTGCGGCGACGGAACTTCGTCGACAAGGACGCCTTCCCCCACACCACCGCCTCGGGCGCGGTCTACGACAGCGGCGACTACGAGAAGACGCTGGACCGGATGATCGAACTCGTGGGCTACGACGACGCGCGCGAGGCGCAACGGCAAGCGCGCGACGACGGCCGGCTGGTCGGCATCGGGGTCGCCGCCTTCACCGAGGTCTGCGGTATCGGTCCTTCGGCCGGCACCGCGCCTCACCAGCGGATGGGTACCTGGGAGAGCGCGACCGTCCGTGTCGAACCCAGCGGCAACGTGACCGTCTATACCGGCGTGTCGCCCCACGGCCAGGGCCAGGAGACGGCCTTCGCCCAGATGGCTTCGGACGCCTTCGGCGTCGGTATCGACGACGTCGTCGTCGTCCACGGCGACACGGACCAGGTCCAGCACGGAGTCGGCACCTTCGGTAGCCGCGGCATCGCCGTCGGCGGCGCGGCGCTTCACATGGCCCTGACCAAGGTACACGCCAAGGCCACGCGCATCGCGGCCCACCATCTCGACGCGCCCGTCGACCAGATCGACTACGAGGACGGCGAGTTCACGGTCAAAGGCTCCGAACGGAAGCTGACCTTCCGTCAGGTCGCCGAGATGGCCCATCTCTGGAACGTCGCCGTCCCGGGCGAAGAGCCCGGCCTCGAGGCGGTCGCCCGCTTCGAACCGCCGGGAACGACCTTCCCCTTCGGCGCCCACCTGTGCCAGGTCGAGGTCGATCCCGAGAGCGGCCAGATCGAGATCCAGCGCTATGTGGCGGTCGACGACTTCGGCGTCGTGATCAATCCGATGCTGGCCGACGGCCAGCGGATCGGCGGCGTCGTCCAGGGCATCGGCCAGGCGATGTGGGAAGAGGTCCAGTACGACGACGGCGGGCAGCTTCTCTCCGGCACCCTGATGGACTACGCCGTACCGCGCGCCAAGCACTTCCCCCGCATGGTGCTGGACAACACCGTCACGCCGACGGACGTCAACCCGCTCGGCGCCAAGGGCATCGGCGAACTGGGCACGATCGGCGCGACGCCATGTGTGGTCAACGCGATCGTCGATGCGCTGCGGCCGCTCGGCATCACGAACATCGACATGCCGGCCAAGCCGGAACGCGTCTGGCAGGCGATTCAGGCGGCGGCATCGGCGCAGTAACCTGCTGCCTCGCCTGACCGTCCTCGCGGCAGCGGCGAGCGCGCTCGCGGCTGCGTCTTCCCTCGGCGCCCAGGAACACCGGTTCGGTCCGCTGCCCGTGGCCGAGGCCTGGCTGGGCAGCGGCTCCGGGTTCCTCAGTCTGCCGCTCGAAGCGCCGGCGCCGGGCGGGCCCGGGACAGGCCGCTGGCAGGTCACCGCCTCGCTGGGGCTCTCCAGTTTCTGGCTGCGGTCGCCATCCGTGTCCGAGGTCATCGAAGCGCGCCGCTACCGGGGCCCGGTCACGGTCGACGAACTCGACGGCATCTCGCCCTGGCCCGGCTTCAAAGGAATCTACTTCGCCGACATGGAAGTCCACCGGCTGACGCTCGACGTGCGCAGGCGCTTCGGACGGCGGCTCGAACTCGGGCTCAAGGCCAGCGTCGTCAACGCCGACGGCGGCTTCATCGATCCGCTGATCGAGGGTTTCCACGACTTCTTCGGCTTCCGCCAGTCCGGGCGACCCCAGACCCTCGAGAACGGCTACGCCCTCTACTTCCGGCGTGACGGTCCCGGCGGCTACGGGGAACAGCTCCGGTTCGTGCGCTTCGAGCAGGCAGGGCTCGGCGTCGGGGAAACGATCGTCTCGCTCAAGTCCGGACTCGGACCGGAATCAGGCGCTTGGCGGCAGGCCGTCCAGGTCCACATCAAGCTCCCCACCGCCGACGACGACCGCTTCCACGGCACCGGCTCGATCGACGCCGCGCTCCAGTACCTCGTGTCCCGCCCCTGGCGGCGCTGGACCCTCCACGGCAACGCCGGCTTCACCCGCCTCGGCAGCCACGACCTGCTGACGCTCGAGCCGCAGAACATCATCACCGTCGCCATCGCCGGCGAACGCCCCATCGGCCCCGGGTCCTCGATCGTCCTTCAGATCCGCCACCAGCAGAGCCCGTTCCGGCAGCTCAACCTCTCCATTCTCGGCGTCACGGCGACCCTGATCGACATCGGCTGGGCCCGACGCTTGGGGTCCAGCGGCGGCAACCTCGACCGCTCCGCCTACTTCAGCCTCACCAACAACACGGCAAAGTACGGCTCCGCCGTCGACATCAGCTTGCACGCAGGCATCCGGTTCCGAAGTAACTGACTCGACCGGTCACCGACGACGTCCAGTCACCGGCGGCGCCGTCGCTGCAACGCCGTCAGCGCTCGGGCGCCTTGCGATAGTCGAGCGGCGGCTGCTGACCCTCCTCGAGGGCGGCACGGTACGGGCGGTCGGCCAGCCGGCGATCGAGTTCCTCGCGGGCGGCCTTGACGATCGAAGGATCGGCAAGGAGATCCCAGGCCGTGGCGGCGAGAACGCGGGCGGCCATCAGCATGCCCTGGCGGCCGATCGTCGTGCCGCCGGCCGCGGTCGCCTGCCAGGAGTGGGCCGGCGTGCCGGGCACCCAGCAGGCCGTCCGGATACCGGTCGTCGGCGCCACCCAGGAGACGTCGCCGACATCCGTGGAGCCCAGGCTCGTGTTGCCCGTGTCGTCGCGCAGTCGGGATACGGAGGCAAGGGGCCGCGGTTCGAGCAGCGACTCCTGCAGCTTGCGCGCCCACGCCTTCTCCGTTTCCGTGTAGCCCATGTCGATGAGCGCCTTGAAGTTGCGCATCGAGACCCTGGACAGCGTGTCGTTCGGCAGCAGGTTGTGGATGCCGCCCAGGAACTCGATCTCCAGTTCCGTTTCCGTGGCGTGGGCGGCGCCCTCGGCCACCAGAACCAGGCGGTCGTAGATCGAGCGTGCCACGTCGATGTCCGGGTGGCGAACGTAGTAGTACGCCTCGGCGAACGCCGGCACGACGTTCGGCGCGTCGCCGCCGGCGGTGATCACGTGGTGGATGCGCGTCCGGTCCGGCGTGTGCTCCCGGAGAAGCTCGGCGCCGTAATTCAGGATCGCCACCGCGTCGAGCGCCGACCGGCCCGCCTCTGGCGACGCGGCCGCATGGGCGCTCCGCCCGCGGTAGCGGAACTTGGCCGCCACCCGGGCCAGGTTCGTCGGATCACCGGCGGAGTTCCCGTCACCCGGATGCCAGTGGAGCACCGCGTCGACGTCGTCGAACAGGCCGGCCCGGGCCATGAACGCCTTGGCGCCGCCGCCTTCCTCGGCCGGCGTGCCGTAGAGCCGCACCGTCCCCCCAATAGCGCCGCCGCGGAAACCGTCGGCCACCGCGAGCGCGGCCCCGAGCGAGCCGGCGCCGAACAGGTGGTGGCCGCAGGCGTGGCCCCAGTCCGGCCCTTGGCGCGGAGAGCGGGTGGGAACGGCCTCCTGCGACAGTCCCGGCAGCGCGTCGAACTCGGCCAGAATCGCGATCACGGGGCGGCCGGCGCCGAACGAGGCGACGAAGCTGGTCGGGATTCCGGCGACGCCGCGGGTGACCTCGAACCCTTCCTCCTCGACGAGGGAGGCGAGCAGGGCCGACGACTTCGTTTCCTGGTAGCCCGGCTCGGCCCACTCCCAGATCTTCCGGGCGGCGTCCCAGAGCAGGTCGGCGCGCTCCGCCACGGCGGCCTCCAGGCCCGCCTTCTCCACGACCCCGGCACCGGCCGCTGCGGGCGCGAGAGTAAGGACAACCAAGGCGCGGCAAGCAACGGCGGCCGCGCGCAATCGGCTAGTCATCGAACACGATGACCTGGCGGGCCACCTCGCCGCTCTTGAGGTTCTGCAGGGCCTCGTTGATCTGCGAGAACTCGATCCGGTCCGAGATCAGCTCGTCGAGCTTCAGCCGGCCGCCCAGGTAGAACTCGACCAGGCGCGGCATGTCGACGCGGAAGCGGTTCGAGCCCATCGTGCAGCCCTGCAGACACTTGGACTGCAGCAGTTCGTGGCCCGGGATCTCGACCTTCTGGCCCATCGGCACCATGCCGATGACGGTGGCCGTACCGCCCGGCCGGAGCATCGCCCACGCCTGCTCCGCCGTGGCCTTGAGCCCGATCGCCTCGAAGGCGTAGTGGACGCCGCCGCCGGTGAGATCCAGCACCTGCTTCACCGTGTCGCCGTCCGATGCGTCGATCGTGTCGGT
>JAPVWO010000106.1 GCA_027493375.1 Candidatus Multivorans thiocomprendens
CGAAGCTGGGTCAGCTCCAGGAACCTCTCCGAAGTCCGCTGCTGACTCTCGAGGAGCGCGATGAGTTCACGTTCCGCGACGACGCCGAACCAGACCTCGGCCAACCCCGACGACAGGCTGATCGCCAGCGAACGCAGGTCATGAACGCTCGCCTCGGCATCCAGCAGGGCCGCCAGCTCGCGGTTCCGCAGGCGGCCCCAGAGATCGATCTCGAAGCTGGCCGCCAGGCTGGAGTCCCAGGCCGCCCCGGCGAGCAGGAACTGGTTCACGATACCGGTGCTCGGGAAGGTCAGGTCGTTTCCAGTGAGGGAAGCGTCGAGACGCGGCATCAGGTAGGCGCCGCTCTCCCGGGCGCGGGCGTCCGCGGCCTCGACCCGGCTCCAGGCAACCTGAAGATCGAAGCTCTGATGGGCCAGGCGATCCTGGAGGTTCCGAAGAGCCTGATCGCCCAGGGCGCTACAGGCACCCGGCACGGCCACGGCCGGCGCCATGTCGCTTCCGCGGTCGAACTCGGCCGGCGGTTCGGCGACCTCCGGAATGCGTTCCAGAACGCTCGCGTGGGTGCAGCCCAGCGCGGTGGCCGCGCATACGCTCGCCGTCAGACAAGTCGCTTGGATCCAGGAGGATGGACTCTTGGCGCGGGCGGCCTTTTCGAATGGGCAACGCATGGGCGACTCGACGGCGGGAATCGACAACTCTACGCCAATCCCACCCGCACCAGGTCTGGACTGCTCTAGGTACGTCCTCTCTCCGCGGAAGTTCTGAGCACCAGCGCCCCGGCCTCGTCGACACGCAGCTTCCAGCCCGGCTCCACCACCGTGATGCTGTGCTGTTCCTGAACCAGGCAGGGGCCCGGGCGCTCGAAACCGGCAGAGAGTTCTTCGCGACGCAGGAGTGCAGCGGTCCTCCAGCCGTCGAACCAGGCCCGATGTTCACGCACCCGGACGTCGCCGGTCCGACTCACCCCCCCGCGGCCGAGCCTCGCCGCGGCGGGAGCGGTCGAAGCCAGGACCCGGATCGATTCGACCTCGATCGGATGTTCCGGGGGCGGATAGCCGTAGACCGCCCGGTAGCGCCGCGCGAAGAGCGCGGCGACGGCGTCGGCGGAGCGCGCCTCCTCCAGGGAACCCGGTTCCACCTCCAGGGCCGTTTCCTGGCCGAGCAACCGGAGCCGAACGATTCGACGCCGGACCGCGGCGCCTTCCAGGTTCGCGCCACGTTCTTCCAGCAGCCGGCTCAGCGCTTCGCGTTCCAGGCGATCGACCACGGATCCCACCCCACCGCCGTCAAGCGGTTCGAGGACCTGCCGGTGAGCGAATCGCTCCAGCACGGCGTGGCCGAGGCCGACGGCGCTGAGCAGCGACGTATCGACGGGCACGAGGACCGTTTCCATGCCCAGCTCCGATGCGATCGCACAGGCGTGCTGCCCGCCGGCGCCGCCGAAGCTGACCAGGGCGTAGTCCGTCGGGTCGTAGCCGCGCGAAATGGAGATGCGGCGGATCGCGTCGGCCATCCGTTCGTTGGCGATCGCCAGGAAACCACCGAGGAGTTGCTCGTCGACCCCGCCGAGGCCGGCCAGCACCTCGGTGGCGCGCCTTTCGGCCGCCGCCACATCGATGGGCAGGCCGAACGCCGTCGGATCGATCCGCCCCAACAACAGGTTCACGTCGGTGATCGTGAGCGGTCCGCCGGCGCCGTAGCAGGCGGGCCCGGGACGCGCCCCGGCGCTCTCGGGTCCCACCTTGAGCTGGCCGTGGTCCACCCGGCAGATCGAGCCGCCTCCGGAGGCCACCGTCTCGATCGCCAGCGCCGGCGCCACGACGACCGCGTCGCCGACGCGGAACTCGAAGTTGTACTCGAAGTCGCCGTCGTAGCGCGAGACGTCCGTGCTGGTGCCTCCCATGTCGAAGCCGATCACCCGTTCATGACCACTGGCGCGGCCCGCCGCGGCCGCGCCTACCACGCCCCCGGCAGGGCCCGACAACAGGCTGTCCTTGGGCCGGTAGCTCGAGAAGCCCGCAAGCCCACCGGCGCTGGTCATCACCCGGGGCGCGACCCCGCCGTTCTCACCTGCTTCCTCCCCGCGACCTCCAGAGAGTGCGGCGCCCGTGGTCTCCAGGTAGCCGCCGACGGCCCTCCCCAGGTAGGCGTCGACCACGGCCGTGTGCGCGCGAGGCACGATCTTGATCAGCGGCGCCAACTCCGCCGAGCACGACACCGTCCGGAAGCCGGCAGTGCGAAGAATGCGCTCGGCACGCAGCTCGTGATCCGGGTTCCGGTAGCTGTGCATCAACGCCACGGCCGCGGCGCGGAAGCCCTCTTCGACGAGCCCGCGGGCAACGGTTCCCAAGCCGTCTTCGTTCAGCGGCTCGAGCTCCCGGCCCTCGGCGTCGAGCCTTCCGTCGACCTCGACCGACCGTTCGTACAGGGGCGCCGGACGCTCGACCGCGAGCGCGAAGATGTCCGGTCTCGCCTGGTCGCCGATCAGCAACAGGTCGGCGAACCCTTCGGTGACGAAGAGCACCGTCCGTGACCCCGCCCGCTCGAGCAGGGCGTTCGTACCGCGGGTCGTGGCGAGCCGGAGATCGCACGGCGGCAGCGGTTCGTTCAACGCCCTGCCGGTGGCGATCCGCGCCGCGAGAATCGGCGCATTCTCCGGCGACAGGAGTTCCAGCACCTGGCCGGGCTCGCAAGCGGGAGTTGCGGCGCTGCTCTCCGCCGGCAGGAGACTGCAGGTTCCATCCGCCGACCACCGATCCACCAGCGCCGGCGCGCCTTCGCCTAGCGGCAGCGCACGGTAACCGGCGAAGAAGCCCTCAGGCAGATCGAAGCGCGTCTCGAGCCGGGGCCCCCGAGGTCCGTTCGAGAGCACGGTGGCCCTGACCGCTCCCGAACTCAGGACCTTCACGCACCGGGATGAACCCTCCGGATCGATCGCGACACAGTCGGTGAACGTGCCTCCGGTATCGATCCAGAGCTGCCAGAGGGGCGGCAC
>JAPVWO010000107.1 GCA_027493375.1 Candidatus Multivorans thiocomprendens
AGCACCAGGTCGCCCGGCGAGATGCGATCCTTGCTGTGCGCTTCCCATAGCGCGAGGGGAACCGAGGCCGAGCCCGTGTTCCCGTACTCCTGGAGGTTCGTGTAGACCTTCTCCATCGGCACGGACAGGTTCTTCGCGACCGCCTGGACGATGCGCAGATTCGCCTGGTGGGGCACGATCATGGCCACGTCTTCGAGCTTCGCGCCCACGGCTTCCAGCACGTCGAGGCCGACTTCCGACATGCGATGGACGGCGTGACGGAACACCGCCCGGCCCTCCATGATCAGCTTCAGATGCTCTTCCTTCTGGGCGTACTCGAGGCTGAACGGCTTGCGGGTGCCGCCGATCTCCAGGGTCAGAATGCTCCACTGGCTGCCGTCGGTGCCGGTCCTGGCGCCGAGGATCTCGGCCATCTGCGGTCCGCGCTCGACGATCACGCCGGCCGCCGCGTCGCCGAACAGTACGCACGTCTCCCGGATCTTCCAGCTCACCAGACGCGTAATCAGCTCCACCCCGATGACGAGCACCCGGCGGGTGCCGGTCAGGACCCGCGAGCGGGCGACGTCCATCGCCTGCACGAAGCCGGCGCAACCGCTGCCGCCCAGGTCGTAGGAAGGGACTTCGCGGGCGCCGAGCTTGCGCTGGACGAAAGAGGCCGTGTCCGGGGTGTAGACCTCCGGAGTGTCCGTGGCGACGATGATCTCGTCGATCCCTTCGGGGCCGATGCCGCGGCTCTCAAGGGCGGACCTGGCGGCGGCCGTTGCCAGGTCGGCGGTGGACTCGTCCTCGGCGGCGACGCGCCGCCGGTGGATGCCGGTGCGTTCGACGATCCACTCGTCGGAAGTGTCTACGTACCGGGTCCACTCCTCGTTCGTCATCACTCGCTCCGGCACATAGCCGCCGAAGCCGCTGATGCCCACAGTCGTGTCGGTCAAGGGGCGTTCCTCTCGTAGCCTGAAGTGGCAGGGCTTGGGCGCACCGTACCACCTTTCCCGGTTAGGGCCCTCGGTCCGTGCCGGGCCGGCATCGGCGGGAATAGACTCGGCACGGTCGGATTCCCGGCCGGTGGCCCCAGGCGCCGGGAAGCCGGGACGAACGCCAACGACGGGCGGCTCAGATCGTGGCCAACATCCTCCAGATCAACCTCGATGACTTGCTCCATTGCCGAAGCGTGGAGTCGGCGCGCGTGGAGTTCAAGGAGTCGTGGAATTCGGACACCACCGGGCCGCAGGTGCTGAGGACGATCTGCGCGTTCGCGAACGATCTTCACAACCTCAACGGCGGCTACATCGTCATCGGCGTCGGTGAAGAGGGCGGCCATGCGGTCCTTCCGCCGTCGGGCCTCCCACCCGAGACGATCGAGGCGGCGCAGAAGTGGATTCGCGGTAACTGTCAGCGACTCGATCCGCCGTACTCTCCCATCCTGTCGCCCGAGACGTTCGGCGACCGGCTCCTTCTCGTCGTCTGGGTTCCGGCAAGCGACATGCGGCCACATCGAGCGCCCGTCGCCGACGATCGGCGCGGCCGGTACTGGATTCGCTTGGGCGCCGAGACGGTCGACGCCGAGCAGCGAGGCGACATGCTCCGGTCGCTGATCGCGCAGACGAACCGCGTGCCTTGGGATGACCGCGCGGCCCGCGATGCGGAAGTGGAGGACATCCGGGCGATCAAGGTCCGTGAGTACCTGCGGGAGGTTCGCAGCGGTCTGCTGGAGGAGCCCGATGAACGGGAAACCTATCGGCGGATGCGGATCACCTCCCAGGTCAACGACCACGAAGTGCCCAGGAACGTCGGCCTGCTTCTGTTCGGGGCCGACCCGATGAACTGGTTTCGCGGCGCTACGACCGAGGTCGTGCAGTTCGCGGACCGAGCGGGCGACGTGTTGGAGGAGCGCGTGTTCCGCGGCGGACTCCTCGACCAGCTTCGCGATTGCCTGAACCATCTCGGGAATCTGTCGGTAACGCACCTGCGGAAGCGGCCGGACCGCATCCAGGCGCGACGCTGGGTTGACTATCCGATGACGGCGCTGCGCGAAACCCTGGTCAACGCGGCCTATCACCGCGGCTACGACGTCGATCAACCGGAGCCGGTCAAGGTCTATCTCTATCCGGATCGGATCGAGGTCATCAGCTATCCGGGCCCAGTGGCCGGCATCGAGCAGAATCACCTGGCAGCCGACGCCCGGATGAACCCGGTTCCCGCGCGAAACCGCCGGATCGGCGAGTTTCTGAAGGAGTTGAGGCTTGCCGAGGGACGACTCACGGGTTTGCCGAAGGTGTTCCGGGCGATGGCGGAGAACGGGTCGCCGCCGCCGGGTTTCGACTTCGATGAACAGCGCACGTACTTCCGGGCAACCCTGCCGAGGCACCCGGACTAGCGCGAGGCGACGCCGTTAGTCGTCGTCGCCCAGCAGTTCCGCGATCACTTGGTCCGTGTCGGCGCCGCACACTGGCGGCGATCGCCGGTAGCTCACCGGTGTCTCCGACATCCTGATCGGGTTGGCGACCAGCCGGACGCTGCCGCGGCCGGACAGCGGGTGCGGCATGTCGATCGTCATGCCGCGGGCCTTCGCCTGATCCGATGCCAGCGCATCTTCCAGGTTGTGGATCGGTCCGCCGGGCACGCCGCGGGCTTCCAGTCCGGCCAACACCTCGGCGCTGCTCAGCTCGCGCACGAGATCCGACAGCCGGGCCACCAGTTCGTCCCGGTGGGCGAGCCGGCCGGCGTTCGTCCGGTAGCGGTCGTCGGCCGCCAGTTCGGGCGCCCCGAGCAACTCGCAGAAGCGCTCGTACTGGGAGTCGTTGCCGACCGCGACGATCACGTGGCCGTCGGCGGTCTCGAACACGCCGTAGGGAACGATGTTCGGGTGCTCGTTGCCGCGCCGCTGCGGCACTTCGCCGGAGATCAGGTAGTTCGATCCTTCGTTGACCAGCCAGGCCATCTGGGCGTCGACCAGGGCGACGTCGATGTGCTGGCCGCGGCCGGTCCGGTCGCGGTGCCGCAGCGCCGCCAGGATCGCGGTCGCCGCGTACATGCCGCACATGATGTCGGCGATGCCGACGCCGACCTTCATCGGCTCGCCGTCCGGCGCGCCCGTGAGGCTCATGATGCCGCCGTAACCCTGCGCCAGCAGGTCGTAGCCGGCGCAATGCGCGTTCGGTCCGGTCTGGCCGAAGCCGGTGATCGAGCAGTAGACGAGGCCCGGCACCTCGTCCTTGAGGTCGTCGTAGCCGAGGCCGTAGCGGCCGAGCGCGCCGACCTTGAAGTTCTCGATCAGGACATCGCAGCGGGCGGCGAGCCGGCGGACCAGGCCGGCGCCCTCGGAAGTCGCGAGATCGATCGCGACCGAGCGCTTGTTGCGGTTGGCGCAGAGGTAGTAGGCGCTCTCGCTCGTGTCCTGGCCGTCTGCGTCCTTGACGAAGGGCGGACCCCAGCCGCGCGTGTCGTCGCCTCGGCCGGGCCGTTCGATCTTGATCACGTCGGCGCCCAGGTCGCCGAGCAGTTGGGTGCAGGTCGGCCCGGCCAGAATGCGGGTCAGGTCGAGGATACGGAGTCCGTCGAGGGCGGGCATGGTGCGGCGCGTCCGCCGGTCGGCGCCGGACGCGGACGGCTCCGTAGCATACGATCCTCTCTCCATGCGTGAGTTCGATGTCGTCGTCGTCGGGGCCCCAGGGGTTACTGCGCCGGCTTGGCCGATTGGGCGTGTTCATGCGTGAGTTCGATGTCGTCGTCGTCGGGGCCCCAGGGGTTACTGCGCCGGCCTGGCCGATTGGGCGTGTTCATGCGTGCCAGGGGTTACTGCGCCGGCCTGGCCGATTGGGCGTGTTCATGCGTGAGTTCGATGTCGTCGTCGTCGGGGCCGGTTTCGCCGGCCTCTACATGGTCCACCGTCTGCGCGGCCTGGGATTCACCGTTCGGGCCTTCGAGGCCGGCGACGGGGTGGGCGGCACCTGGTACTGGAACCGTTATCCGGGCGCCCGCTGCGACGTCGAGAGCCTGGAGTATTCGTACCAGTTCTCCGAGGAACTCCAGCAGGATTGGTCGTGGGGCGAACGCTACGCCGGCCAGCCCGAGATCCTGCGGTACGCCAACCACGTGGCGGACCGTTTCGACCTGCGGCGCGACATCGAGTTCAATACGCGGGTCGCGGCAGCCCGCTTCGACGAAGACGGCTCGTGCTGGCGGATCGAGGTGCGGCGTCAGGCGCCGGGTTCCGGCGGATTGCCCGCGCTCGGGGGGGCTGGCAACGGTGCCGGGAAAGGGCGCGCCGCTTTCGAACCGGGGACGGAAACCGTCGAAGCCCGTTTCGTCGTCATGGCCACCGGCTGCCTTTCGGCGGCGAACCTGCCGGACTTCAAGGGCATCGAGGACTTCGAGGGCGCCAAGTACCACACCGGCGCCTGGCCCCACGAAGGCGTCGACTTCACCGGCCTCAGGGTCGGCGTCGTCGGTACCGGATCGTCCGCGATCCAGGCGATTCCCGTGATCGCCGTGGAGGCGGCCCACCTGACCGTCTTCCAGCGCACGCCGAACTACTCGATACCGGCGCACAACGGCGCGATGGACCGGGAACGCGAGGCCGAAGTGAAGGCGGAGTACCCGGCCTTCCGGGCGCGCAACAGGCGGATGCCGGCCGGGCTCGGCGCCGACATGAACCCGATGCACGACGCGTTCGCGGAGGTATCCCCGGAGGAACGCCAGCAACGCTTCGAGGAGCGTTGGGGGTACGGCGGCTTTTCGTTCATGGTCTCCTTCGCGGACATGCTGGCGAGTCGGGAGGCGAACGCCGCCGCCGCCGAGTTCGTGCGGGAGAAGATCCGCGGGATCGTCCGGGACCGCGAGGTCGCCGACCTGCTCAGCCCGGACAACGTGATCGGCTGCAAGCGGATCTGCCTCGACAGCGGCTACTTCGAGACGTTCAACCGACCCAACGTCAGCCTGGTCGACGTCAGCTCCGCGCCGATCGAGAAGATCACCAGGTCCGGGCTCCGCACCGGCGGCCTGGACTACGAGCTCGACGCGATCGTCTTCGCGACCGGCTTCGACGCGATGACCGGCGCGCTCACCCGCATCGATATCCGCGGCCGCGGCGGCCGGACCCTGCGCTCGAAGTGGGAGGACGGCCCCCGCGCCTACCTCGGCCTGGGCGTCGCGGGATTCCCTAACCTGTTCGTGATCACCGGCCCCGGGAGCCCTTCCGTGCTCTCCAACATGCTGCCGTCGATCGAGCAGCACGTGGACTGGATCGCCGACTGCGTGGCCTGGATGCGGGATCGCGGACACGCGGCGATCGAAGCGACGCCGGAGGCCGAGGACGAGTGGGTCGCTCACGTCGGCGAGGTCGCCGCCGCGACTCTCTATCCCACCTGCAACTCCTGGTATCTGGGGGCCAACGTGCCGGGCAAGCCGCGGGTGTTCATGCCCTACCTGGGCTTTCCTCCCTACGTGGAGAAGTGCGACGCCGTCGCAGCCAACGACTATGAGGGGTTTGAACTGTCATGAAATGCAGAACCGGCCTCGTTCCTGTTTCCGTGCTGGCACTCCTGGTCGCGGCGCCGGCCGTCACCGCCCAGCAACAGGCTGAGCCCGCAGCCGGCGCCATCCAGGAGACGGTCGACGTCGAGATCGTGAACATCGACGTCCACGTCACCGATCGGCGGGGCGCGCCGGTCACCGGGCTCGAACTCTCCAACTTCCAGGTGTTCGAGAACGGCGAACGGGTCCAGCCCGTGAACTTCTACGAAGTCGTCCGCGAAGACCCGGACGCGAACGCGCCGATCTGGCTTGTCCTCTACTTCGATCAGCACAACATGCTGTCCGCCAACCGCGACAGGGCGCTCGCGGAGCTGGAGGTTGACCTGCCGACGGTGCTGGAGGACCGCCGCGTACGGATCATGGTCGCGGCGCATGACCAGGAGCCGCGCGTCCTTCAGGGCTTCACCCGGAGCTGGGGCGCGATCCGGACCGCCCTGAACGGTCTGAAGGGTCAGCAGACGGTCGGCGACCAGAGGGACGGCCTCCGGCAGAGCGCACAGCTCTCCGTAACGGACATCTTCCACCGGATGCGCAGCCGGGACCGGCTCGAACGCCAGAACGCGGGCCTCGCGATCGACGCCCTGCTGGGCGAGATGAGGACGTACGCCCGCGAGGTCTACAACGATTCGGAAGCCAGCTTCGAGGCGCTCGGGAACTTCGTGCGCACGCTGGCGTGGCTTGAGGGCCGCAAGGCGCTCGTCTTCGTCTCCGACGGCGTGGCCGAACGGCCCCTTGGCACGCTGATGGAGCACATCCAGGACCTGCTCACCGGTGGCGCCAGCGACGCGGGCGCCTTGGTCGAGAGGGCAGGCGGCGGTCAGGCCGGCGGCGTACCGGGCACCGGCGGCCCCTTCGACCGCGATGCGAGCATGGAGGTGGGCCGCCTGCAGCAGGAGGTCGAGCAGTTCCGGGCGACCGCGACCATTCAGGCCATCGTCGCCGAGGCGAACACCTACGGCGTCACGCTGTTCGCGGCCAAGCCGCCTCCGGGCGACGCCGCGACGAGCGCCAGGCGCTCCAAGGGGCGCGGCGCGCTGATGGAGGTCTCGGACCGCCGGGAAGCGCTGCACAACCTGGCCGAAGGAACCGGCGGATTCGGTCGCACCGGCGGGGGAAACCTGACCGGCGTGCTGGCCCAGGCCGTCGGCGGCATGCAGTCGTACTACTCGCTCGGGCTTTCGTCGGAGAACAAGGCCGAGGGCGAGTTCACGTCGATCGAAGTGCGGGTGCGCGGAGTGAGGGGCGCGTCGGCCGACTACCGCCGAAGCTACGTCAAGAAGGGCGTCCGCTCGCGCATCTCGGAGCGGGCACTGGCGGCCGCTTACGTGGGTGAGAGCCACAACCCGCACCAGATGGAGGTCAACGTCGACGCGATCATGCCCGTCGAAGGCGAGGACCTCTACGACGTGCAGATGTGGATCGAGTTTCCGATCAAGAGCGTGGAACTCGTCGAGATCGACGGGGTCCACCGGTCCGCCACGCGGCTGGTCGTCGTGGCCATGGACGACGACGACGAGCTGACCGCGGCGCAGCACCTGGAAGTGCCGCTGGAGGTTCCGGCGGAAGCGCTTGGGGACGCTCTTGAGAGCCACTACCGGGCCGGCTTGAGAATCCGGCTGCCCGAGGGTCGCCAGCGAATCGCGCTCGGACTCTGGGACCAGACGGCGCGGTCCGGATCCGTGTTGACCGACGCCTTGACCGTGGGGGGATAACGATGAAGAACCTGTTCGACGTGTCCGGCAAGGTGGCGGTGGTCACCGGAGGGTCTCGGGGCATTGGGGCGATGATCGCCCGCGGTTACGTCGAGAACGGCGTGCGCACCTACATCAGCTCCCGGAAGGCCGCCGTCTGCGACGCGATGGCGGAGGAACTCTCGGCCCACGGCGAGTGCGTCTCGCTGCCGAACGACCTGTCGACGATCGAAGGGGTGGAGCGCTTCCGCGCGGAGCTGCGGGAGCGCGAGGACAGGCTGCACATCCTGGTCAACAACGCCGGCGCCGCCTGGGGAGCGCCTCTCGAGGAGTTCCCCGAGTCCGGCTGGGACAAGGTGATGGACATCAACCTGAAGGGCCCCTTCTACCTGACCGTCAAGCTGCTCCCCGAGCTGCGCGCCGCGGCAACGGAGGACGATCCGGCGCGAGTGATCAACATCGCCTCGATCGACGGCCTGCACGTGAACCCGCAGGAGCACTATCCCTACAGCGCCAGCAAGGCCGGCATGATCCACCTGACCCGGGCTCTCGCCCGGCGCCTCGCGCCCGAGGACATCACGGTGAACGCCGTCTGTCCCGGGCCGTTCGAGAGCAAGATGATGGAGTACAACCTCAGGAAGTTCGGGGACGAGATCCGCGCCCGCAACCCGCGCAAGCGGATCGGCACGCCGGAGGACATGGCCGGCGTCTCGATCTACCTGGCGTCGCGCGCCGCGGCCTACGTCACCGGCGCCGCCATCCCGGTCGACGGCGGCATCTTCGCGGTGAGCTGAGGGCGTGGGTCTGCTTCAGTCCTCGTCGCCGCCGAGGCTGCACATGCCGTTGCCCTTGGCGGCGATGTAGAGGAACACGAAGCAGAAGAGCACGGCGGCTTCGCCCCGGTTCACCAGCGGCAGCAGGTAGTGCCAGACGCCGGGGTCCTCGACCGGTCGGAACACGTGGCCGATGAAGTAGGCGAAGGCCATCAGCCCGCTGGCCAGGAAGGCGATCGGACGGGTGAACAGGCCGACCATGATCAGCGCGCCGCCGATCAGCTCGATCGGTCCGGCGATGTAGAGGATGAAGGTCGGGGCGCCTTCGGGAGTCGGAAGCGGGAAGCCCAGGAGTTTCTGCGCCCCGTGCCAGAGGAAGAGGAAGCCGGCGACGATCCGCAGCGCGGCGTAGGTCTGGGGCTGGCAGTTCTTGAGCGAGTCGAGCATCGCGTTCCTCCCTGGGCTGTTGTGGTGGCAGGGCTAGCCTAGCGCTTGGCGCGCTGCTCCAGCGGCTTCAGGAGTTCTTCTTCGCGACCTGCGATGAGCAGCCGGTGCGGGCGGTCCTTGACCAGGCTGCGTTCGAAGGGGACGATGCGAAAGGCCCAGTTCCGGAGCGCCGGGAACTCCTCGAAGTTCCGGTGGATCGTGAAGATGCCGACGGTCTGGCGGTTCGAGATCGCCTCGAACTCGCTCCAGAAGTCGGCGAGCGACCAGTGGAAGCCGGCGGCGTAGAAGGAGTAGACGAGGTCGTAGGGGCCGGGCAGGGCGTCCAGGCGGTGGTTCAGTTCGTGGGCGTCGAAGATGCGGAAGTTCGCGACGTCGTTGTACTCCAGCACCTCGCGCAGCGTCGTGAGGTCGCCGCAGAAGGAACGGTCGGTGCGTTCGCCGCTGCGGGGATAGTCGATCCGCGGGCCGTCGCCGTCGTAGAGGTGGAACTCGGTTTCGTTCCAGTCGAGGGCTCGCCGGAAGAAGGCGGTGGAGCGGCCGAGTCCGCAGCCGATGTCGAACGCCTTGGCCGGCGGCGCCATCGAGCGAAGAACTGGTTCCGCCGCGTCGAACTCGCCCCAGCAGGAGCCGTTCTGGGTGAGTTCCCAGAACGACCGCGAGGACTCTCCGGCTTCGAGGTGAAACTGCGGCGACAGGCGGGAGATGGCCGCCACCATCTCCGCCGTCATCGGCGGCGACCGGAAGTGCCGTTCGCGATCCCTGAAGCGCGGGTGGATGTCGGCAGTCGAGAGTTCGCGCCCGGAGCGTTTTCGCCACTCGGCGCGCAACCTCGGCAGAAGAAAGGAAAGGTTCATGTGGACGCTGACCGTAGCTTCGCTTCGCGCGGAGCGTATGCCGGCCAGAAGGCCGGCGCACCGACAGTCGCCGCGGCGACCCCTAGCGACGCACCCGGATCGGAAAGGGCGGCTTCGCCGGTTCGGCGGGCGGGTTCGACTCCAGTTGCTCGAGGACGATCTCGATCGCCTTCTCGAGTTGCGGGTCCCGGCCGGCGATGATGTCCGCCGGCCACTGCTCGACGTCGACGTCGGGCGGCACGCCGACGTTCTCCACGACGAAGCCGTCCTCGGTCCAGATCGCGAGGTTCGGGGCGGTGACGAAGCCGCCGTCCATCAGGACGGGGAAACCGAGGGTGCCGACCAGGCCGCCCCAGGTCCGCTTGCCGACCAGTGGGCCCAGGCCGAGCTTGCGGAACATCCACGGCAGCAGATCGCCGCCGGAACCGGCCGTCTCGTCGATGATCATGACCTTCGGCCCGAGGATGGCCGCGCTCGGGGTGCGGAAATCGGCGCCGTAGCGGGTCGCCCAGTGGCTGATGTACGGGCGTCTTAGGTGGTCGATGTAGTAGTCCGCGACCTGGCCGCCGCCGTTGAAGCGCTCGTCGACGATCAGGGCCTGCTTGTGGACCTGCGGGAAGAAGTAGCGCTTGAAGTAGGTATGGCCGAGGGTAGTCGTGTTCGGCACGTAGACGTAGGCCACCCGGCCGTCGGTGGCCTGGTCGACCTTGGCCAAGTTGCCCTCGACCCACTCCCGGTTGCGGAGCGCCGACTCGTTCGGGATCGGCACCACGGACACGGTGCGCGAACCGGAACCGTCCGCGTTCGGACCGACAGTGATGTCGGTGATTTTGCCGGCGGTGTTCTCGAAGCGCGCGAAGACGTTGTCGGCGGCTTCGAGGTCGACGCCGTTGACGGCGAGCAGGTACTCGCCGGCGGTTACGGAGACGCCCGGCTCGGTGAGCGGCGCCCGCAGTTCGGGGTTCCAGTTCAGGCCCCCCAGGACGTGGGCGAAGCGGTAGCGGCCGTCGGCGATCTCGAAGTCGGCGCCGAGCAGGCCCCCGCCCACGCGTTCCGGGTCGGCTCGCCGGTCGCCGCCGCCGACCCGGTGGTGGCCGACCGCGATCTCGCTGCACATCCAACGGAGCACCTTGTTCAGGTCGGCGCGGGTGGCGACGTCGGCCAGGAAGCCGCTGTACTTCTCGGCCATCGCCGGCCAGTCGGCCCCGTGCATGCCCGGGTCGTAGAAGTAGTCGCGGTTGATCCGCCAGACCTCGTCGTAGATCTGTTTCCACTCCGCGCGCGGATCGATGCGGACGGTGAGCTTGTCGACCGGGATCGCGCTTCCTCCGCGGTCGATCTTGCCGCCGGCGTTCGCGATACCGAAGTCGTTCTGGCCGGCATAGAGGAGCTTCTTGCCGTCGGCGCTCAGCGAGAAGCCGCCGACGCCGGAGAGCAGCACCGTTTCCTCGCGATCCTCCAGGTTGAAGAGGACGAGATCGCCACCACCTCCGCCGAACCTGCCCGCCGGCGAACTGCGGACGTAGTAGAGCCTGCCCGCTTCGCCGGCTTGCAGGTTGCTGTAGCCGCCGGCCTGGACCGGAAGCGCGAGGATGCGCTGGCTCAGGCCATCGAAGTCGATCTCGACTCGCGGCTCGTCTCCGTCCTCACCGTCGCCGTCGGCTTCCGCCTCGACTTCGGTTTCGTCGCCTTCTCCGGCTTTCCCTTCGCCGTCGGACTCCGCCACGGTCTCCTCGTCGCTCTCCGCGGCAAGCGGCGATTCGCCGTCCTGGCGCAGTACCGCGACGTAGATCGCGCTCGACAGTTCCATGTCCGCGTTCGACATGGCGAACCAGTGCTTCACCGGACCGGCGTCGGTCGAGGCGCGGAAGTAGAGGTAGTCGCCGCTCCGGTCGAACACCGGCTCCCCGACCTCGCTCAGCCCGTCCGTCACCGGGTGGGATGTTCCGGCTTCCACGTCGTAGACGAACACCTGCTGCATGTAGGAGTGGGTGTTCAGGGTGTAGGCGACGTAGCGTGAATCCGGCGCCCAGGAGTGCCCGGGCCGGGGCGGGAAGGAGGGTCCGTAGTAGTACTCGCTCGCCACCTTCGCCACGTCGCCGCTCTCGAGATCGATGACGAACAGCGCCATCGAGTTGTCCACGTAGCTGATTCGCTTGCCGTCGGGCGACCACTCGGGGCCGTGGTAGAAGCCGTTGCCGCCGCGTTCGCCGCCCAGTTCGTAGCGACGAACCTCGCCGCTCTCCTGGTCGCGGACGTGGAGACCGTACTCGCCGCCCAGGTCCGAGAAGAAGGCGATGCTGGCGCCGTCGGGCGACCAGGACGGGTCGCGCTCGTGGACGCCGGGCGTCCGGGTGAGGTTGCGCGCGTCGCCCTTCTTCGCCGGCAGCGTCAGCACCTCGCCCCGATACCCGAACACGGCGCGGGCGCCCGTGGGAGAGATGGACGCGCTCCGGATGTTCTCCCGCCCCTCGACCCAGCGGGGCCGGGTTTCGGTCAGGTCGGCCGCGACGCCGATCCGCAGGCGCTCATGGCGGTTCGAAGCCGGCTCGTAGAGGTGCAGGTAACCCGCCTGCTCGTAGATCACCGTGTCCGTGGAACCCGAGAGGTCCTCGACGTGGAAGTCCTCGAACTCGGAATGCCGGACGATCTCGCCGCTGCCCGTGTCGAAGGAGTAGAGGTTGAACTCGCCGTCCCGGTCGGACCGGAAGAAGACCCGGTTGCCGATCCAGGTCGGGTTCGTGTCGTTGGAGCGGCCCTCGGGCTGGGGGATCGTCTGCACCGAGTGGTCGGCGGTGTCGTAGATCCAGATGCGGGACGTGGTGCCGCCGCGGTAGTTCTTCCACTGCTGGAAGCGCTCCGGCGTCGGGATGTAGGCGATTCGGCGGCCGTCGGACGAGTAGCTGGCGCGCAGCCCGTGCGGGATCGGCAGCTTCGAGGGCAATCCGCCGGTCAGCGGCACGGTGAAGAGCTGGAAGTGGCGGTTCGTGAACATGCTGCGCTGGGAAGCGAACAGCACCGCCGAACCGTCGACGGTGAAACCCTGGACCAGATCGGCGCCCGGGTGCCAGGTGAGCCGTTTCGGCTCGCCGCCCGCGGCGGGCATGACGAAGACGTCGATGTTGCCGTCGTACTCGGCGCTGAACGCCACCAGAGTGCCGTCGGGGGAAAAGCGGGGACCCGTCTCCGTCCCCTCGTGGGAGGTCAGTCGTCGCGCTCCGGAGCCGTCGCGGCCGGCGATCCACAGGTCTCCGGCATAGGCGAACGCCACGTGGTCCGCGCTCACCGCGGGCTGGGACAGCAGCCTCGTGTCCGTGACGTCGATCGCGTGAAGGGCGGGCGCCAGCGTGCCGGTCGCGATGGCGACGATGGCAGGGGCCGGAAAGCGGATCCTGTTCGCGCTTGGATTCATGTCGGTCCCTCGGGAATCTGGTCGGTTCTGCCGTTTCGGCGGCTGGTACTCTGCCACGATGCGCAACGAGAAAGTCGATTCTCTTGATACTGCCCGGATTCCGCGGCGGCAGTTCCTCGCCGGAGGCGCCGCGGCGGCAACGGCGCTCGCCGTCGGCGCGGCGCCCGGGGCGTCCGCGGCGCGTGCCGCACAGCCTGCAGGCGGAGGCGCATTCCAGCTCAAGTACGCGCCCCACTTCGGGATGTTCCGGTACCACGCCGGCGACGATCACGTCGACCAGCTCCGCTTCATGCACGACGAGGGTTTCCGGGCGCTCGAGGACAACGGCATGGGCGGCCGCGAGCCGGCGCTCCAGGAGACGATCGCCGCGGAGATGGACCGTCTGGGAATGGAGATGGGCGTCTTCGTCGCCCACACTTCCTGGGGCGGCGTGAGCTTCGCTTCTTCCGACTCCTCGGTGCGCGAGGCGATCGAGGCGGACATGAAGAAGGCGGTGGAGGTTGGCAAGAGGGTGAACGCGACGTGGTGCACCGTGGTCCCGGGCCAGCTCGACCCGGGCCTCGAGTGGGAGTACCAGACGGCGAACGTGGTCGAGAACCTGAAACGGGCCGCGGCGATCCTGGAGCCGGCCGGACTCGTCGCGGTGCTCGAGCCGCTCAATCACTGGACGAACCATCCAGGCGTGTTCCTGACCGGGATTCCTCAGGCGTACCAGATCTGCAAGGCGGTCGGCTCGCCCTCGGTCAAGATCCTCGACGACCTCTACCACCAGCAGATCACGGAGGGGAACCTGATTCCGAACCTCGATCGGGCCTGGGACGAGATCGCCTACATCCAGGTCGGCGACAACCCGGGACGGAAGGAACCGACAACGGGTGAGATCAACTACCTAAACGTCTTCCGGCACCTGAAGAGCAGGGGCTTCGACGGCATCGTGGGCATGGAGCACGGCAACTCGAAGCCGGGCCGGGAGGGCGAGCGTGCCGTGATCGACGCTTACCGGGAGTGCGACGCCTGAGGCCGGACCAACCGGTTCCCCGCCTCTCCGGGCTGGTGCTCCTGGTCGCCTTCCTCTGGCCGGCCGCGGGCGCCGCACAGCCGCGGACGCCCTGGGGAGATCCTGATCTCCAGGGAACCTGGACGAGCGCCACGCTGACTCCGCTCGAACGTCCGGAGGCGATGGCCGGTCGCGAGTCGCTGAGCGAATCCGAGGCGTCAGAGCTTGAGCGGACCACGGTCGAGAACCGGGTCGCCGCCGACGGCACTTCCCGGCCGGGTGAGGTGGGCGGCTACAACCTGGTCTGGATGGACGCGTCGACCCGGATGGACGCGGAACGCCGCACCTCGCTCATCGTCGATCCGCCGGACGGCCGGATCCCGTGGACGGCGGCGGCGCGCCAGACGAACAGGGTGGAGTTGGCGCGCTACGGCAACGGGCCGTACCTGGACCACGCGGATCTGGACACGGGCGAGCGCTGCATTACGGACGGCCTGCCGCTGATGGTCCCGATCCAGCCCTACAACATGAACTTCCTGATCCTGCAGACCCCGGACGCGGTCGTCATGCTGCACGAGATGTACCACGAGCTCCGCATCGTGCCGCTCGATAACCGGCCGCGCCTGCCGGAGACGATCGGGCTCTGGCTGGGCGACTCCCGCGGCCGCTGGGAGGGCGACACCCTGGTCGTCGAGACGACGAACATCGCCGACAAGACGGACTATCACTGGAGCCGCTTGTGGCGCGCGTCGCGACCGACGCTCCGGCTGGTTGAGCGCTTCACGCGCATCGACGAGCGGACGATCGACTACCGGTTCACGGTCGAGGACCCGACGATGTTCACGGCCGCCTGGACCGTGTCGGCGCCGCTGACCAACGACCAGGCGTCACGGGGCGTGACCGTCGGCGGGCTGTTCGAGTACGCCTGCCACGAGGGCAACCGGGCGGTCACGAACGTGCTGAGCGGCGCCCGGGCAGAAGAGGCCCGGGCCGCCGCTGAGGACTGAGCTGGGCGAGAGCTACTGGCTGACGCCGAAGGGCAGGACGCCCATCTGGTTGTCCCACATGACGACGATCGCGCCGCCGGCGTCCGAGACGTCGGAGAAGATGATCGTCATCTGGTCGACGGAGAACTCCTCCGTCGAGGTCATCATCGGCGCGCGGACGACGTCATGATCCGCGCTGTAGCCGTAGGCGCCCCAGGTCAGGCCTTCCGCCATCTTTTCGCGGTCGAAGGTCTCCATGTAGCCCTGCTTGGAAACGATCGCGGTCCAGGCGCCGTCCTTGAGGTCGATGAAGAGGCTGTACTCGCCCGCGGGGACCGTCGTGCCGCCGATCATCAGGTCGGCTTCCGTGTTGATCCGGGTGGTCACGTTCGCGCCCGCGCGCCAGACGGGCCCGCCCGCGAGAAGCGTCTCGCCGTACGATTCGCCGGAGCCGAACACGCCGTTTCGGCCACGCAGGATCGGCCGGCTGTAGGTGATGTCGATCCACGCGTCGCCGATCTGGGTCGAGGCGGCGCCTTCGGGGCTGGCGGGCCGGTCGCCCTGGCCCGCGGCGGGTGCGAAGCCGGTCACCGCGAGGCAAAGGCTGAGAATGAGAACTCGGCAGGCAGTCTGTCGGTACATTGTCGCTGGGTCTCCTGAGGTTTGGGAGTGCTGGTTCTTTCGCGAACGCGGACTCTAGCAGCCCTTGGCGGCAGCCGTGCCGCGTCTAGCCAACAGGGTGTGAAGTAGTCTTCGATGGGTCAGATGAGGCCGTCATGATGCGCTCGTTTCCGACCGTTTCGCTTCGCCGCCGAGCAGTCCGGATCGTGGCGGCCACCCTGGTCGCGTCCTTCGTCGCGACCGCGTTCACCGTCCCCGCCGCTGCCGCCGACAGCGACGCGGTGGTCTTCAGCCGCGACGTGGCGCCGATCCTGATGCGCCACTGCGTCGGCTGCCACCGACCGGGCGAGATCGCGCCGATGTCGCTCCTGACCTACCGGGAGACGCGGCCTTGGGCACGCTCGGTCCGGCGCGTCGTCGTCAACGGCGAGATGCCGCCGTGGTTCGCGAACCCCGAGCACGGCGCCTGGGCGAACGACGCCCGGCTGAGCAAGGAGGAGATCGAGACGATCGTCGCCTGGGTCGATGGCGGCGCCTTGCCCGGCGATCCGGCGCTGATGCCCGAGCCGCCGCGGTTCAGGGATGGCTGGCAGGTGGGCGAGCCGGACCACGTGATCGAACTGCCGCCGGTGACCGTGCCGGCGAACGGGCCGGACCTGGCTCCCACACAGCTCGTGCGGCTGGACATCCCGGAGCGTCGCTGGGTGCGGGCCGTGGAGTTCCAGCCCGGCGACCGCACCGTGAATCACCACCAGATCGTCTTCAGGGGTGGATTCAGCGGGACGGGTTCGCCTGGCGGCGAGGAGCGGCCGGTCGGTGACCGGCAGCGCGGGGAAGCCGGTACCGTCGATGTGAACATCTTCGCGGTCTGGGCGGCCGGGGCGGCGCCGACCGTGTTCCCTGACGGCGCCGGACGCTGGGTGGACCCCGGGGGCTTGCTGATGGTCAACCAGCACTACCATCCGAACGGCGACTCGGAACGTACCGACAGGACCCGGATCGGCCTCCATTTCGGCGAGGGTCCGCTGGAGGTCGAGGTGGAGGCGATCCTCGCGAGCAGGATGGACTTCACGATCCCGGCCGGCGCCCCGAACCACCGGATCGTGGCCCGCCACGAACTCGGGAAGGACTCGCGGATCGTGTCCTACTTCCCGCACATGCACATGCGAGGCAAGGCGATGTCGTTCACGGCGGTCTACCCGGACGGCAGCCGCGAAATCCTCCTCGACGTGCCGGAGTACGACTTCGACTGGCAACTCTTCTACTACCCGAAGGCGCCGAACCTGCTGCCGGCGGGGAGCGTGGTCGAGGTCGTGGCGCACTACGACAACTCGGCGGCGAACCCCTACAACCCGGATCCGACCCGCGATGTCGGCTTCGGCTTCCGGTCGACGGACGAGATGATGGTCGGCATCTTCGAGTTGATCGGGGTCGGTCTGGAGGAGAGCGGGGAGTCGACCTCGACCGGCGGGGAGTGACCGGCGCCGACGACGTCGTATACTGAATGCAGATGAACGCAACGGAGTGCAGGAGGCCGCCTTGCCCACGATGACACTGCGACTTGACGACGACACGCACCGGCGGCTCGACCGGCTCGCGAAGTCGACCGAGCGGTCCAAGGCCTTTCTCGCCTCCAAAGCGCTGAACGACTACCTGGACGTGAACGAATGGCAGGTTGAGGAGATCCGGCGAACTCTCGAAGAAGCCGCCACCGCGCCAGCGTCGGAGTTCGTCGAGCACAGCAGAGTGACTGCCTGGCTCGGGTCCTGGGGTTCAGAGGACGAGCGAGAGCCTCCTCGTTGAGGATCGTCTGGTTTCGGAGCGCCATCGTCGACCTCGAGGAAGCGCGGACGTACATTGCGAACGACGATCCCGAGGCCGTGCGGCGGGTGGCGTCCTCTGTCGTCCGTGCCGTCGACCGGCTTGCGCGACATCCGGCACTCGGGCGCCCCGGGCGGGTCCCAGGGACGCGCGAGCTGATTGTTGCCGGGAGCCCGTACGTGATTCCGTACCGGGTCCGTGACGACGCGGTCGAGATTCTCCGCGTCCTCCACGCGAGGCGCCGGTGGCCCGCCCGTCTGCTATAGCTATAGAGGACGATGTAGGCAAGCTGGCCGACTCGGCCTCGTGGCCTCCGTACCGGAGTCAATCAATGGCAGCACACAACTCCGAAGCGCCCGACCCGCACAAGCGACTGATTCCCGAGGAGGAACTGGAGTGGGCGAAGGAGCTTTGGGCAGAGCGGGAGAAGAACCGATGCCCGGAGTGTCTGGTGGACAGAGCGGAGTGCGTCTGCTCGGATCCGGACTTCCGGCGGCGCAAGGCCCTTGAGACCAAGGCCGACTACATGCGCCGCAATCTGCGAATCGCAGCGCTTCGTGCCGACGAAGAAAGCGGGATGCTGCGGCGCGAGGATCGGAGGATCGTGCAGGGCCTGGACGCGATACGTGACAACATGGATCGGCTCGTTGACGCGATTCAAGATCTGAAGAGAGCAACCGCACCTGGAGTGCCGAGCGTGATCTTCGACCGCCTGAAGGAGATCGAGGACTCACTGTCGTTTGTGCGTGGCGACATCTCAGCTATCCGCGACGATGCCAGCGCCATCAGAGTGCGTCTGGACTAGGTCGCCGAACGAGATCACTGTACCCGTCCGCATGCTTCCCCTCTCTGTCTCGATTTCGGACGACCGGTCCAGCAGGGTACGTCGCCTCGCTCACCCCGTACCCGAAGTCCGGTCATAGCTCGTTCCAAATCGCGACGATGCGAAAACTGACCCCGGTGGCGGCCCGTGCGTTGCGGCAGGATCTGAGAACAGCAGCGGTGAGATTCGTGGCTGGCGGAGCAAGTCTTGCGTCCGTGCATCATCAAATCGAGCGAATAGCCAAGCACCTGACCCGTCCGAAGGCTACTCTCAGGGAGGCTAGGTGTTGCATGAGATCTCTGGTGAGGGAGAAAGCTCCTCACATGCTGGAAGAAACCGGGTTGCCCGGTTGGAGCTTTGCCGACCTGTATGACAGCGTGACGGACGCGCGGAACGACCTCGCCCACTCCGGGACGGCAGCTGCATTGGCGGATACGCGGACTGCGGCCTTGGCCTTTGTGCTTCTGGAGGCGCTGATGACCCCGAACAGATCCACGACGGCAGGCGAGATCATGGTCTCGAATCCGGTTTGTGCCCAAGGCTGGCAGACGTTGGCCGACGTGCGGCGGACCATGCTGATGCACGACTACTCGACGCTGCCATTCAACCCGAATGGGGGCGGCGGAAGCTGCGAGAGGTGGGTGCTGGTCCAGGCGAAGGACTTGGGAGAGCACCTTCTTGACGACCGCGACAAACGCATCGGCGAGGCCCTTGGCGCATCGAGCATTCGGCTGCGAACCGCCCAAACGGCGTGCCCGGGTACGCCGCTCGAGGGCTTAGTCCGCCATGTGCCGGTCCTCGTCACCGACGACGGTAGCGAGCACGGCGCTCTGCTTGGAATCATCACGGCATTCGACCTCCTGTGATCGTCCTTGTGTGATCCAAGGAGCCGGTCCAGCTTGTGAACCGCGTGCCTGAGTCCGTAGGCGTCAACGGGATCGCGCACATCCAGTTGACGGTCCGGGACCCGGACCGGGGCCTGCCGTTCTGGGAGCGGCTCTGCAACTTCCTGGAGATGAAGACCCTGATCCGGGGCGAGGACGTGCTGTATTGCATCGGCAGCCGGACCGGCATCCTGGTCCGGGCCGCGCCGCCGGACAAGCGGGACCGGCCGTTCGACCAGGACCGTCCCGGGCTTCACCACCTCTGCTTCCGGGCCCGCAGCCGCGCCGACGTCGACGCGATCTACCGCTTCATTGAAGCCGAACTGGACGCGACCGTCGTCCACGGCCCGGAGGAGGGCGACCGGTTCGCGCCCGGCTACTACTCGATCCTGGTCGAGGACCCGGACGGCATTCGCGTCGAAGTGAACCATGTGCCGGGCAAGGGGCACTTCGGCGAAGGCGGACGGCTGGGGCCGGGCGGGACGGGGGCGGCCAGCACGTACGGCGACCACGGCCTGGGCGACGATTAGCGGAGAATGATCGTCGCCGCTTCGCGGCGCAGTCTTCCGGCCGCCTGCGGCGGCAGCCGGCGGGGACGCCGGCGCACCTGTACCTTTCCGGGGTTGATTCCGGTCACCGTCTTGTATCGATTCGCCGCAGCCGCCGAGGCTGCGGTAGCTGTGGGAAACCGG
>JAPVWO010000108.1 GCA_027493375.1 Candidatus Multivorans thiocomprendens
GACACCATACTCATCGCCTTCTTCCTCATCGCTGGCAAGCTCGACTTCCGAAACGTCAATCCCCATGCCGCCTGAACCCACCCATTCTTTGAAAGAGCCAGTCTTGTTCGGCTGTGGGAGAAGACGTTGTCGATGAGCTCAGCGAAGATGGTCCATGCGGCACCTACGAGTCCGCTCACGTCTTCTCGGGCTCGGCAGGCGTGGCTGACCACGTCAGCCATCTTGGCAGGGAGGTCCTCGTAGCGTGAGTTCTCGTTTATGCGGGCGATCTCGACGAGGCCCTCATTGGCGCCGCGATAAACCCGGGCTCCCGACACCTTTGGCCGACGGGGTCTGACCTGGATCCCCTCTGCGAGGCAGTCGAAGAAGCCCATCCTGTTTAGGTAGCCCTGAACCCCAGACTCGCCTTCCTCGAAGGTCAGGCGGACTTGTTTGGCGGCGGCGTCCAACTGGTTGGCGAGCGACAACAGTCGCACGGCAACGTCGATCAGCACTTTGCAACCGGCCGGGAAGAAGAAGCCCACATGGCCGGCATGCGATTCGTGCGGCGATCCGGCGGCGCCGAGAGCCTGTTCGAACTCTGCTGAGTTGACCCAGCGAGGTGGGAGCGGGATCGTGAGGCGGTTGTCCATTGCGGTGGCTTTCGGGCTGACGTTACGCCAATGACGGTCTCGGGGATAGTGCCGACAGGGCGGCCTTTGGTCTCGCTTGCATGACGGGTCCATGGCCACAGTAGGAGCCCGCGGCCTTCGGCGGCCGTGCAAGAGGTCTGTTTGCCTTGCCCAGGCGAAGTTGACTATGCGGCAGACAGATAGAGAGCTTTCGCTAGAACGGGTTGGACCGAGGGCTGCCCAGTGGCCCGAGCCCGGTCCGACACTGGTTGTGCATCTTCAACGTCGTCGCAACCACCAACAACCCCTTGCCGCGTGTTCCCCTTCGCCAGCGACTCGTTGTGCCGGGTCGACCAATCTTCTGCCCGTGCTCGATCCCCTTCGACGACGGAGCCAAGAGGTCGTTGGCGCGCGGAAGTTGGTTGGGGTGAGTGCATCACCCTGTCGAACGGCGTCGAGGGTGGCGGCCCGCTGGGGGCCCCACACGTCGTCCACGTAGCGACCGCGCTACAGCCGACCTATGAAGTCCCGAACCGCCGCCACAAACCCTCCCCGGCGTCTCCTCCGCCAGAAAGTGCCCGCAGTCCTCGAACTCGCGCACCTCGACATCCGGAAGTGTGCGGGACTTCCATCGCTCCATCTCCTTCCTCCGGAACGCGATGTCCTTCAGGCCCCAGAGAATCAGCGCCGGCTTGTCCGCGAAGGCGCCGCGGTCCTGCCAGATAGAGCGCAGCCAGCCGCTCGCATCCACGATGTAGCCCGGCAGAGCGGAGCTCGCGGCCCGTGCCGTGGGCGACGGCCCCGATCAGCGCCCCTGGAACCTCGCCTTGCGACGCTCGACGAACGAAGCGATCCCCTCCGCGAAGTCCGCCGAGCTCGCCGTCCTTGCCCGCATGGCAGGGATCTCCCGGTACGCGGCCTGCTCGCCCTCCTCGAGATAGACCTGCGCCGCCCGCTTGATCTCCCGAACGGCGAGCGGGGCGCACTCGCAGATCTCCTCCGCAAGCTCCAGGGCCCGGTCGATCTGGTCGCCGGCGGGCACGACCTCCTGCACGAAGCCGAGAGCGAGTGCGCGCCGGGCGTCGAACTCGTCGGCGCGCAGCAGGTGGTACATCGCGTTTCCCCATCCGGCTCGCTGCACGTAGCGGACGTGGGCGCCTCCGAACACCGCGAGGCCGCGCCGGGGTTCCAGTTGCGCGAAGCGCGCGTCCTCGGCCGCCACCACGATGTCCGCGGCCAGCGCCATTTCGATCCCGATCGTGTAGCAGATTCCCTGAACGGCCATCACCAGCGGCTTGCGGCATCGCCGGCGGAGCGCGAAGGGGTCGGGGCGGTCGTCCGGCGATTCGTCGGCGTCCCTGCCGCGGGCCATCGAACCGGCGAACTTCGGCAGGTCGAGGCCGGCCGTCGTGTGCTTCCCCTGGAAGGTGAGGACGCCGACCCATGCGTCTTCCGTCTCCTCGAGTTCGGCCAGTGCGCCGGAGAGTTGCCCGAACATCTCGGGAGTGAAGCTGTTGAGCTTCTTCTCGCGGTCCACGTGGATTCGCAGGACATGGCCGGCGAGGGTGGTTGTGATGGGCGTTGCTTCAGTCATTGTCTTTCTCCGTTCCTCAGCCCGAACCCGACTCGCCGGCCGGCCGCGTACGGCACGGCCGCTCGCGCAGGGATGAAGTAGTCCGCGGGGACGGATCAGGCGCCGGCGACGGCGCGCCGCCGTTTCCGGGCGAGATCGTGGCTCGCCTGCATCCGCATCCAGTGTTCCGCGTCGGACCAGCCGAGTGCCTCGAGCCGCAGGGCGGTGGCTGCGGTGATGCCGGCGTGTCCGTGGAGGATGCGCGCCAGGAACGCGCGGGTGACGCCGAGCCGCTCGGCGGCGTGCGTGATCGTCCAGCCCTCGGCCTCGATGGCGCTCGGGACGAGCCTGCCTGGGTGGGCTGGGTTCTTCATTCGGGTCATTCTAGAATCGCCGGGTTGCGGCCGCTTCGCCCCGGCGGGGAGATTGACATGACCCAGTACGCACTGTTCTTCGAGAGTGGGGGCCCCGTGTTCGGCGAGGGCTACATCGCTTCCGTGCGGATCCATGGCCGCGCGCTGGCGACCTGCGACGAGAAGGACGGGGAGTTCGAGCTCAGCGGCGTGAATCCGGGGAGTCTTCTCGGGTTCGGTCGAACCGTGAACGAGGCGTACCAGGACTTCGTCGAGTCACTGCGGTGCACCCTGATCGACTGCGCATCCGATGCGGCGACCTTCGAGGAGTTCCGTCGGGAGGTCCAGGACTTCTTCGACACGAATGATCCTGAGGCAGACGCGAAGTGGGAGGTGGCCCGGGACCGCGCCCGCCGCGGCGAGTTGCCGAACGACCTCGCGCTCC
The DNA here is from genome assembly GCA_027493375.1 of Candidatus Multivorans thiocomprendens. Lineage (GTDB taxonomy): Bacteria > Acidobacteriota > Thermoanaerobaculia > Multivoradales > Multivoraceae > Multivorans > Multivorans thiocomprendens. Next base: position 2,983 of record JAPVWO010000108.1, read on the forward strand.
GGCTCGAGCACCTTGGTCGATAGCCCCGTTTCCGCTTCGTATCGAGCCGGGAAGGTCCGCGTGATCTTGGCCAGCGGCCTGGAGCTGACGTTTCCCGTGGCCGGGAATCCGCGTCTCGAAGGCGGGACCGACGCGGAACTCGAACGGATCGAGCTCTCCCCCTTCGGCCTCCACTGGCCGGAGCTCGACGAGGATCTCTCGATGCGGGGCATCCTCGCAGGCGACTTCGGGCAGCGCACAGGTCCCTGAGCTTCTCGAGACCCGTCGATCGCGACGTCGGCGACCGCGCGCGTGGCCACGGCATTGCCCGGCGCCAGCCACTGCTTCAGCAGCTCCGGGTCGGTCCAAGCTGCGTAGACCCGCTTTACGGGTGCGTCGATCACGCGGCGCAGCGTCAGATCCGTCATCGCCGTTCGCCCTCCTCGTCGGCGCCGGTCTCGACCAGGGCGCCCAGCGCATCGAGGCGCTCCGTCCAGAAGCGCGTGTGGAACTCGAGCCAGTCCTGAGCGTCCCGGAGCGCGGCCGGGTTGAGCCGGCACACCCGTCCCGGCCCCGCGCTTCGCGTGTCACGAGGCCGGCGCGTTCGAGCACTGGGGCCTCGTTAACCTCGATTAGATTGACGATCAGGGCGGTATCCGCCACAATAGGCCGCTTATTCGGATACACGGAGGCCAAACGTGCTCATCTCATTCGCCGTCACGAACTACGCCTGCTTCAAGGAGCGCCAAGAACTCACCTTGGCGCCGCCACGCAAGACCGACGACGACGAGTTCTCGTTCGACACCGGCGTGCGGCGGGTTCCTCGGCTCCACCGCGCTGCTGCCCTCTACGGCGCGAACGGAAGCGGAAAGTCACGGCTCCTTCAGGCGCTGTCGTTCGTCGATTCTTTTGTCATCGGCTCGTCAAAGCGACGCCAGACAGGGGAGGGGATACCTTACGAGCCGTTCCACTTCGACGCTGAGAGCCGGTCGCGTCCCACGACGTTCGAGATCTCGTTCATTAGGGAAGGATCAGTCTACGAGTACGGCTTCTCGGTGGATAGCGAACGGGTCCACGAGGAGTGGCTACTGCAATGGCCAGCCGGGGGGCGACAGCGAATGCTGCTCGATCGAGAGTACGACTCGGCGATGGGCAGTGAGTCCTGGAACTTCGGCACTTCGGTCCGTGGCGAGAAGAAGGCCTGGCAAGCAAGTACAAGACCCGACACGCTGCTCGTCTCCACTGCTGCTCAGTTGAACAGCAGAGACTTCACGCCCGTCGTGGAGTGGTTCCAGCGAACGCTCCTCGTGGGATCCGCCGGTAGTCTGGCTGTCTCCGACACAATCTCTAGGATCGATGGCGATGAGCGCGCCACTGCCAGAGTGCTGCGGGTGCTCCGGGACGCCGACATCGCCGTTTCCTCTCTGCGAACCCGGAGAGAGTCGGTCCGGACCGGCCACGTGACACGCGGTTACGTGAAGGCCGATCTCGGCCACCGACCTGGCGGGGAAGGCGAAACTCACTTTCTGGACCTGGACGAGGAGTCCGAGGGCACCCGACGGCTCTTCGCACTCGCAGGTCCGTGGCTAGCTGTCCTCGACAAAGCCAGAGTGATCGTCCTTGATGAACTGGACTCCAGCATGCACTCACACCTGACCGCTGCTCTCATTCGTCGCATAAACAGCGCCCCCCCGGACGGAGAAAGCCGGCGCGCTCAACTCGTCGCCACGCTTCACGACACTTCGCCGATGAAGAGTGCGTTGGACCGGGACCAGATCTGGCTCGTTGACAAGGATCCGACGACGGAAGCATCGAGCCTGACTCCATTGAGTGTCTACAAGCCACGTCGCCGCGAACCCCTTGACCGCGGTTATCTCGGCGGCCGCTACGGCGGCGTGCCGGTGATCGCGGAGTACGGCTAGGGGGGCAGTTCATTGGCCCGCCGACGCCGGTCGCGGACAAGACCGCACCAGCGGCCAACCGAGTCCAGGCCGAGGATTCTGATCCTCTGCGAGGGCCAGAAGACGGAACACGTCTACTTCGCTGCCTTGAAGGTCGAGATGAGGCTGTCGAGTGTCCGTGTGTGGCGTCCTTCCAAGGTAAGGGGACTTCGCGGCCTGACGAGGGCCGCCGACGACGCCCGCCTGAACGACCCTGGGCTCGACGAGATCTGGTGTGTTCTGGACCACGACGGACGCGAAGAGGAAGTCCGGCAGTTCGCCGTCTGGTACGAGCGTGCCAGCAAGCGCCGCGGTGGCCCGAGGATCGAAGCGGTGATCTCGGATCCGTGCTTCGAGTACTGGCTGCTGCTCCACTTCGAGTACACGACGCGGCCGTTCGACAAGGTAGGCGGCTGCGAACAGGCGACCAGGATGCTGCGAAGACACGTGAACGACTACCGGAAGGGAGACCGACGCTTCTTCGAGAGTCTCAGGGGCCTGCGGGACACGGCTATCGAGAACGCGGAGAGAGCCTCGGGAGCGGGTCCGTCGCCTGGCACGGACATTGGCCGTCTGGCCCAGCGTCTCCGCGAGCTCGTGTGATCGGTTGTCGTGGAGAGAAGCAACGGTGTGCCGAGCGGGTCACGCGAAAGAAGTGCTAGGAAGACCAGTTGACTGACCGAGGCAACGAGGCGGCTGTGTGTGATGTCGTCATGCAGTATCTTGCGAGTCGTTGCGGCCTACGTGCGGAAGGTGTGCACACCACAGAAGAGGACAGCGCCAGCGACCCAACATCGCGTGTTGATCGGCGTTTTCGGCTGGGATGTGTGTCCTACGCATTGGAACACACGATCATTGAACCTTACGAAGGAGAGGCGCGAGACTGGGCGCAGGGAAAGAACCTGACGCCTGATGGAGTTCGGATACTCCCATCTGACACGGAACGGAGTTCGTCCAAGCGGTTTGTCAGAGCGTTCTGTCGCAAGCACGAGAAGCTCAAACGCTGTCAGCTGCTCGGCATGCGGACGGCTCTAGTCTTGGAGTCCGAGCACTTCGTGCATTCCCGTTACTACTACGCTCAACTGATGCAGGACGTTCCATCGAGCGTCCTTGACGGGCTAGACAGTGTGTATCTGGTCGAAACAGGCGACCAGCACAACTGGTACCTATGGCCGTTGATGTCTGATGGACTGTTCATGAGACCGGGCCATGACGGAAGATGGCCGAATCCTGTCGCTATACAGCGACATGGAACCGGAGAAAGCAGAGGTGCGGACGCCTGAAGCTGCTGGAGTCCCAGGCCATCTCCATGTCCAGGTTGTAGCCGGCAGCGCTACGACCGCCCCATGAACCCCCGCAGCGCCTCCACCACC
>JAPVWO010000109.1 GCA_027493375.1 Candidatus Multivorans thiocomprendens
CTCGAACGGATCCGCGAAGCGGTACGGCTGGCCGGCGGCCGACGCGTCGCCGGCCGCTTCCGCCGACGACTCCGAGTACGCCAGGATCGACGCGGCGATGGGTGGAGTCTCGAGCACGGGGACCTCGTTCAGCGGCGCCAGGACCGCAACCCCCGGCGACGCCGACCGCGTGAGCGGCGCCTCCTCCACCCGAACCCGCACCTGGGCCTCCGCCGCCCCCGCGACGAGGGCGAGAGCGGCGGCCGCCACCCTGGCCCATCGCGGTCCCACCTCGCTCACGGTCAAGACGTCCCCCGGGGGGCCACCTTTGCTCACGACTGCCTCTCCCTCACTCCATCACGGGATCGATCGGCGTGACGATGCCGAGCGCGTCCTCGATCGCCTGGCCAGCCTCGAGGCAGAGACCCTCGCGGTAGCGGCCGCCGATCACCTCGACCACCTGGGGGAGGCCGTTGGCGACGCCTGTCGGCACGCAGACGGCCGGCAGGCCGAGCAGGTTGAGCGCGACCTCAAAGCGCATCTGGTCCAGGACCGCCCCCGCGTCCTCCAGGTCGAGACCGATGACGAAGGGCGGCGCGGTCATGATCGGGCCGACCGTGAGGGGATAGTCCTCCTGGAACTCCTGCCAGGCGGCGGCGACGGCGTGGCGCCGGGCGTACATGTCCACGTACTCGGGAGCCGACTCGGCGGCGAACACCTCGAGCGCTTCGTTGAGGAAGTGGTACGCGTCCTCCGACATGACCTCCCGGAGCGCGGGCCGGGCGAGGTTGAACTCGTAGCCGAGGAACACCTCCCAGGCCCGGCGGGCCTCCGCGACCATCGGCGGCTCGACTTCCTCCACCGCGTAACCCGCCGCCTCCAGCGCCTCGCCGGCGGCGCGAACGCCGGCGGCGACATCCGGGTGAGTCGAGCCGCCGCTCGGTTCGGGCACGAGCGCGACCTTGACCGGCGACGCCGGCGGCTCCAGGTCGAGCGGAACGGGGACCGACCACGGATCGCTGCGGTGGTATCTCCCCAGCAAGTCGTAGGCTGTACGCAGATCTGCCACGCGGCGCGCCATCGGACCGTCCACGGCCATCAACTGGCCCGACATGCCGCCTCCCGTGGCACTGGCGATTCGCCCCAGCGTCGGCTTGAGCGACGCGATGCCGTTGCACTGGGCGGGTATGCGAAGCGAGCCGCCGATGTCGTTGCCAAGCCCAAGACAACTCATCCCGCTCGCCAGCGCGGCGCCTTCGCCGCCGCTCGAACCGCCGACGTTGCGGTCGGCGGCCCAGGGGTTCCGCGTGACTCCGTAGAGTCCGCTGTCGGTATGGACGCGGAGCCCGAGGTCGGGCAGATTCGTCCGGGTCAGGACGATGGCGCCGGCCTCCTTGAGCCGGGTCACGATCAGCGCGTCCTCATCCGCTATCGCGTCGGCGAGAGCCGGCACGCCGTTCGTCGTCGGGGTGCCGGCGACGGCGATGTTGTCCTTGACCGAGATCGGCACGCCGTGCAGCGGGCCAAGCTCGGCGCCCGCCGCCACCGCCTCGTCGGCAGCCCGGGCGGCCGCGCGGGCCTCGTCGGCCAGCACGCGCACGACGGCGTTCAGGTGGCCGTTCACCGCCTCCACGCGGGCCAGGTGCGACTCGATCACCTCGACGCTCGAGACCTCGCCGCGGCGGATGGCCGCCGCGAGTTCGCCGGCGCTGGCCCGCCACGGGTCGTCCGGCATCGGCCCTGCGGCCACGTCGGCGGCGCTATCCGCGGCGGTCGTCGCATCGCCGTCGCAACCGGCGAGCAAGCCGGCGGCGCCGGCCATGGACAGGGCGTGAATGACCTGACGCCGTGAGACGCCGTTGATCTCCTGGGCTTCGGGCGCGGGTTCCAGCGTCGTCATCTTGCGGTCTCCTCAAGCTCACTCGGCTCGCAGGTCGTCCAGGTTGAGGGTCTCTTCGAGGGCCGGCCCGCCGTCCATGCCGCGGACCTCCAGCGTCACCGAGCGGGAAGTCCAGTCGATGGACAACGCACCGTAGTTCTCCGGCCGATAGGTCGGACCCAGCCGATACGGCCCGGCCTCTTCCTCGCTGGTGAACGCCGAGTTGAGGGAACTCGCGGTGAGTTCCAGAAGCGGGTAGCCGAGCGCGTCGTCGTGACGGTAGATGCCGCCGCGGTGGCGGTCGCCGGAGATCATCACCACGCCGTTCGCCCCCGTCTCGCGCAGGAGGGCGTAGAGGCGATCACGCTCGGCCGGCAATTGCCGCCACGCCTCGTACCCGTGACCGTCGGCGATCACCTGGATCGACGACGCCAGGATGCGCAGGTCCGCCTCCTCCCGGAGCACTTGACCGAGCCACGCCCACTGATCCTCACCCAGCATCGTCTTGTCCGGATCGGGATCCGGCATGTAGCGCTCCTTGCCCGGCGCACCGCGCTCGTCGGTCGGCCGCAGCGGGGAGCGGAAGTACCGCGTGTCGAGCAGGATGAGCTGAACCCGGCGGCCCGGCGGGCCGTAGGTCACGGCGTCGTAGACCCCTGGCCGCGAGGCACGCTCTGAATCCGGCGGCACGTCCCAGAAGTCCTCGAAGATCCGCTGCGCCTCCTCGCGGCCGAAGAAGTCGGCGCCGGCGTCGTTCAGGCCGTAGTCGTGGTCGTCCCAAGTGGCGGCGAGCGGCACTCCCGCCTGGCGCAGCCGGCTGAAGCCCTCCGCTTCGGCCTGCATCGCGTAGGCGTCCCGCAGCTCGCGCAGGTCCTCGGACTCGACGTCGCCGTAGACGTTGTCGCCGAGGAACACGAAGAGTTCGAAATCGTCGTCGAGGATCGCGTCGAAGATCGGCTGCGGAAGATCCTGCCTCAGGCAGGAGCCGAGGCCGATCCGCTCGAGCGCCGGCTCGACCGCGGCGGTCTCCGCGGCCGGTTCAGCGGTCGGCGCGCCGCAGGCCAGAGCCAGCAGCGCGGCCCCGAACAGAGCCCCGGTTCGCAACTTCATCGCACACGCTCTCGATCGAGAACCCCGAGGGGTCCGGCAGTTTTCCGGCAGTGACCATCTCATCGATCAGCTCCTCCGTCTCCGTGACCCGGTCCCTCTTCGCATACTCCCGGCGCCTCGCTCTGACCCGCGGGTGTTCGAGCATCGGACAGTATCCCAGCATCCGCGGCTTCACCTTCCCCCACTTCCGGCGCACGTAGATGTTCGGCTGCCAGGACTCGTCCCATTCGGGCGTCACGTAGTCCCGCAGATCGAACGGTCCGCGGAGGCGCCAAAGCCCCCCTTCATGGACGACGTGGGGGTCGTCGCCGGCGCAGAGTCGCTCGTAGAACCACATCCCCTCGTAGTTGGCCTCCAGGTCGGCCAGGGAGAGAACGCCCGAGACGGCCCTGCCGAGGATCGTGATCTCATGCCGCAGACCCCGACGTACAGCCCGATCCTCCGCTTCGGCGGGCGTCGCGCCCCTCGCGCGGGCCTTTCGGTACCACCGGTGGTAGTACCAGGCGGTTCCCAGGAAGTGGGTCAGCTTGTCCGTACCGAGCCGTATGCCGTTGACCTCCACCGTCGGACTCGACGGCATCCACCGGCCGGTGTCGAAGAGCGGCGACGTGCCGCCGTAGATGTACTTCTGCTCGAACTCCCGCATCTCCTCGGGCCCCAAGGGCGACCGGCTGACCAGGGGCGAGTTCACCGACCAGGTCTCGAAGCCGTCGAAGAACAGCATCCGATGACGCTTGAAGAAGCGAAGCCGTACCTTCTGGCACGGGCGCTCCCCGCCGTCCCGGTTCAGGTCGGCAACCAGGCGCTCGAGTTCCAGGTTGACGCGGGCGTTCAGCACCTCGGTCATGTCCTCAAGGTGGCGGCCCCAGGCGAAGAACTGGTCCGTCTCGAGACCCGGCGCGGCGCCGGCGCCACCCAGTCCGAGAAGCAATGCCGCGACCAGGGCGGCCAGTGCGAAACGCCGGGACGCAGTTCGGGCCGCTCCCGGCATCAAAAGCCCCAGCCGATACCGGCCGTGTAGACGTAGCGGTCGGCGTCTTCGTGCGCGGAGCTGATCCGCCGCAGGACGCCCAGGTTGAACGAGAGGCGAGGCAGAGCGAACTGCCCTTCGAAGCCGGCCAGCGTCTGCCGCGCCGGATCGAGTTCGGAGTCTCCCCAGGTGCGAACCAGGACGGCGCGGGCGCTCCAGCCCACATAGACGTTGTTCAGGAAGGCGGAACGCGGCTTGTGCGTGGCGATCACGCGCGCATAGCCGACGCCGAGCTGTCCTCCCGCGGAACCCGGTTCAATCTGCGCGACGAACCCGCGGTACTCGCAGAACGTGGTGCAGTCATAGCTGGCGGGCATCCGCGCCAGGACGGCTCCGGCACCCGCCGAGAAGTCAAGAGGAATCGAGTACCGGACCCGCGCGATGCCGAGCCAGCGGAGCGAGGTCTCGTCGACATCCGCTTGCACGCGGTCGGCTGTTTCGCTCGACGAGGGCTCGGCCCGCGCGTCGTCGCCGACCTCCCGGGCCGCCGCGGGCAACGCCTGGAGAACGATAACCAGGGCGCCCACCGCGAGCGGGGTGTTGGGCATCGTCGACGGGTCTCCTGCGGGGGCCTCTGCCCCGCCATCCTATTAGGCGGAGCCGGCCTGACGGCCGGCGCGTCATTCTGGCCGCCTTCGGCGGCAGCGGGTCAGCACCCGGCTGGCGCACCCGCGCCAGCCGCGTCACAGTCCGAGCGCCCGTCCTCGGGCGGTCGGATGTCAGACCCGCGCACCCAGTTTCGACGCTAGTTGCCGAAGCGGTAGCTCATGACCGCCTTCAGCCTGCGTCCCTTCGGGTTCGCGGTCAGCGCGTCGAAGGACTGCTCGAAGAAGACGAGAGGCGGGTCCTCGTCGGTCAGGTTGATCGCCGACAGGGCGAGATCGAAACCGAGCCGCGGGAAACGCCAGAGGAACGTCAAATCGAACGTGAGCCACTCGTCGATCGGCAGCAGTTCAGGCGGCGTCCAGGCGACGTTGCTGTCCTCGTAGGACGAGATGTGGTTGGCCCAACCGATCAGACCGTAGTCGCCCCAGCGATAACCGAGCGAGGCCCGCGTCTTCATCTCCGGCAGCGGCGGCGCGATCGGCGTGTCGCGGTTCAGCAGGCCGACGACATCCTTCTGCTCGCGGTAGACGACGCCGTCGCGTTCGAGCTGCTTCAGCTCGTAGCTCTGCGTGTACGTGCTGTCCAGGCCGAAGGAGAGCTCCCCCGGGCCCGCGTCCATCTGGCCGTGCAGGTGGAAGTCGAAGCCGGACGTCTTGATTCCGGGCCAGTTGATCAGGTCGATCCGCACCCGCTCGATGTCGCCGGGATTACAGGAGCCGTCCGTCACGCCGCCGGGGCAGATGACCCGGCCCATCACCGCGTTCAGCGCCGCCTGGTTGCCGCCGTAGCCTTCGGCGTAGAGCCGCACGACCTCCTGCTGCGGCAGCGGCGCGATCACGTCGTCGAAGTCGTAGCTCCAGTAGTCCAGCGTGACGTCAATGCCGGGCGAGGCGAAGAGCACGAAGCCCAGGTTGTAGGTGAACGCCTGCTCCGGCAGCAGTGACCGGCTGCCGAAGGCGTCGACCGCCTTGTAGACGCCGACCGTGTTCAGGTACTCCAGCGTGGTCCGAACCTCCTCGTTCAGATCGTCGACCGAGGGGGCCCGGAACGTGGTCTGGACCGAGGTGCGGAACGACAGCACGTGACCCGGCCCGGCCGAGAGCTGCCAGCGGCCCGAGAACTTCGGATCGAAGCTGTCGATCTCGTCGTGAAGCTCGTAGTTCGCCGCGAACTGCATGTCGCCCCGGAGTGCGTTGACCGACAACTCGCCGAAGGCCCGGTGGACCGCCTGGGAGTCGCCGTAGGGGTAGTAGCCGGAGGTGAACGTGAAGGCGCCGGCGCGCGCCCCGGTCTGCCGGCCCGTGGCCGGGTCGACGCAGGACCGGTCGCCCGGCACGACGCAGGGATTCAGCGCGTAGTTGCCGACCGCGTTCGGGATCGCGCTAACGTCGACGTGCCGATACTGGTAGCCGAACGCGTAGTCGAGCTTCTCAGGCAGCCAGTTGCCCGAGAGCGTCGCCTCGGCGACCAGGAGTTCCGCTTCGTTCTCGACGTTCACCTGCTCGTTGATCCAGTCGAGCAGCACCGGGCTGTTCCCGAGGCCGGCGCGATACATCGGATTCGGGCTGTTCTCCCACGGCGCGCCCGGCTGAGCCGAAAACTCGACGCCGTTGCCGAACGGGTTGTAGTACATGCAGTCCCCGGCGCCGGCCTGGGCCGAGCCCGCGTCTCCCAGCCGCATCCCCGAGGGACTCGTGTCGTCGGCCACCACGCCGACGCCGCAGTTCGGACCGCCGAAGCCACGGAAGGCGAGGAACTTGCGGTACGCGTACTCCGCGGGTTGGTTCATGTTGCCGGTCGCCCGCGAGTAGTTCACGCCGACGTCCAGGTTGGCCGCCTTGCCACCGATGGACAGATCGTGGTCGATGTTCGCCGCGATGCGGGTCGTCTCCGTGCCCCGCCGCAGGCCGCGTCCGGGGCCGGCGTTGCCGACCATGCGACCGTAGAAGTACCAGTCGTCCCGCAGGCAGTCGTCGGTGGTAGCGAAGCCGCTCATGCCGAAGGAACTGTCGCAGTGCTCCATCCGGCCGGGGTGTTCGTTCGAGATCAACTGCAGACCGTCCAGCAGCGACACCGGCGGGAAGGAGGGCGTGGTCACGTAGTTCGGGATGACCGACTCCGCGTACAGCGCCTCCAGGTGATAGGTCGTACCTTCGGCCAGCGGGCCGTTCAGTTCGGCGAAGAACCGGTTCGTCTCCGTCGCCTCGATCAGGCTGTCCCACGGCTGATAGCGGAAGGCGCAGGTCCAGCCGCGGTCGTAGCCCCCGAGGCCGTTGCACGCGGGGTCGACGAAGTAGTCCGTGCCGGCCGAGCCGTTGCGCGCCCGGGCCAGCTCCTCGACGAACGCGGAGGAACTCTCGCCGCCGGTGAGATTCGGCCGCAGGAAGATGCCCGGATTGCCGGTGTTGGACCAGCCCCAGAACCAGCCGGTGGCGCGGTCCTGGAGCGTGTACGGCCTCTCCCGGGCGCCGAGGTGCGAGCGCTCCGCCCGCTCCAGCGAGAAGACGAGGTGATGCTCCGAGCCGCCCAGCTTGCCGCCCCAGATCGCGCCCGCCGTCGAGTCGCCGGCGCCGTCCATGCTCTCGTGCGAAAGCGAGACCTCGAAGCCGGTGAACTCGTCGCGGGTCACGAAGTTGGCGACCCCGGCCACGGCGTCCGAACCGTAGATCGCGGCGGCGCCTTCCTTCAGCACCTCGATGCGGTCGATGGCGAGCGAGGGGAAGGCGTTGATGTCGACGAAGCGCCCGCCGAACAGGCGGGCCGGCAACGCGGTCTGACGCCGGCCGTTGAGCAGCACCAGCGTCCGCGAGGCGCCGAGACCCCGGAGATTCACGTTCGCGACGCTCTCGGGCACCGCCGTGCCCTGGTCGTTGTACCAACTGTTCGCCTCGCCGATGACGCCGGACGACGCGGTCAGGTTCTTCATCAGATCGACCGGTTGAAGGGATCCCTGCTCCTTCTGGTTCTCACGGTCGAGCACTTCGACGGCAAAGGGAAGGTCGATCGCCGGTTCCTCGATCGCCGAGCCCGTAACGACCACGACTTCCTCGGCCTGAAACTCGAGTACGTTGTCCTCGCCGTCCTCATCCTCGCCCTCGTCCTCCTGGGACGGTGGCGCGGTCGCCGGCGGAAGCGGGCCAGCGGCGGCGGGCGCGCCTCCGCCGTCGGCCGCGGGAGCTCCAACCAACACAAGAACCATCAAGAAGCGGAAGGGCGTGAACGACATCTCGTGTTCCTCCATCGACGCCCCGGCGCACCGAGCGAAGCGAACGACCTCGTTCGACGCCTGTCGCCTGCGTAGGGGCTTTGTTCTCAAGAGCATACCCCACACGAACCCGGTCCTCGATTGCGCTTTGCGTGCGGCGCGTCGCGGCGGCGCCAGGCCCGTCCGACTCCGAAAGTCGTGGTGAAGGCGCGTGCCGCGCCGGGGCGGTCCCGCCGCGCCTCCGGCACGCCGCGAGTCTCGCCGCGGCCGCCAGAAGCCTCGTCAACTAGGATAAGGCCCAACAGGAGGTCAACCGATGTTCCGACGAGTCCACCGAGTCCTGCCCGCGGCCCTTCTCGCGCTGACGCTTGCCGCGTCCGGCCCGGCCATCGCCCACCACGCCTTTTCGGCCGAGTTCGACGCGAACCTGCCGATCAAGATCGAAGGCAAGATCACCAAGGTGGAGTGGATCAACCCCCATGCCTGGGTCCACGTCGAAACGACTCTGGACAGCGGCGAAACCATGACCTGGGAGCTGGAGGCCGGAACGCCCAACACCCTGGTACGCCGCGGCCTGACCCGCACACTGCTCAGGCCCGGCACCGAGGTCGTCGTCCGCGGCTACCAGAGCAAGGACCGGATGTGCATCCCGAACTGCCGCGGCAGCGGCCGGGACATGAAGCTCCCCGACGGTCGCAGCCTGTTCATGGGCTCATCCGGCACCGGCGCGCCGCGTGACGGCGCCGACCCGACCGAGCAGTAGCGCCGCGACGGCAGCGGCCGCGGAAGCCCGACTCAGCCGTCGCCGGAAGCCTCGTTCGATTCCTCGTTGTCGTCCAGCACGCCAAAAGAGGCGACGATCTCCAGGCCGATGAACACCACGGCCGCCAGGATGAAGAAGTCGAAGTCACTCATGGGTTCTGGTCCTCTTCCTTCGCCGCCTCCAGGGCCTCCCGCGCCGCGTCGACGCGGTTCTGGCCGCCGTACCAGCTAGCCAGCCAGTCCTTGCCGTCATCGGCGGTGCCCTGCTGCTCGCGATGGCGGGCTCCGCGGAGCATGAGAGTCATCGCGCGGTTGCCCTCGTGGCAGGCGTACTCGAGAACCGGGTCGTCGCTACGCCGCATCTCGAGCGCGGTCGTCCAGGGAGCCTCGAAGGACTCGGGGTCGTCGACCGTGTACTCGTAGAGCAGCGAGTCGGGACCGGTGCGCGTGAAGCGCTCGGTCAGGACCAGGTTCGGGCCGGTGCCGCGGAACGCCGTGTGTTCGGTGTAGTTCTTCGTCGTCACGACGAACGTGTCGCCGTCCCAGACCCCGGACGAGTCGCCCTTCCAGAAGCGCATGCTCTCGTCGGCGTGCTCGCGGCCGTCGGTCGGGATGACCCGGTGGTCGTTGATCATCTCGGTCATGACCGCGACGTAGCCCGGCGACTGGAAGATCTCCATCATGTTGTTGTAGGCGCCCGGCGTCATCGGCGGGCCGGCATTGAAACCGACGATGCAGCGCTCGTACGAGTTCCGCTCTTCCGGGCCGGCCGGAGGCTGGCCCCAGAGGGCGTAGCGTTCGTTGACCCGCTGAATCGCCCCGTCCGTCATCTTCGGCAGCCGGCCGTTCGGCGGGTCGACGATCAGAGAGGTCCGCATCGTGCCGGACACCTTTTCGCCGAGATCGAGCCAGAAGGAGTTGTAGCCCACGTCGACATCGCCCTGGCTGGGATCGACGTCGGGTACGCCTGAGGTTTCCCGCGCGGCCCGAGCCTCCCTGCGCCGCTGCTCCAGGGCCGCCGCCTCTTCGGCGGTCAGCGTCGCCTTGTCGCCGAATTCCGCGGGCCGCTCGAGCGGCGTGATCGAGCGGAAGTCCCAGGTCCCCTGCAGGTCGGGAACGCCCCAGGACGTGACGAGCTCCTCGTCCTCGGCGTACACGGCCCCGGTGGCAACCAGGGCGGCGACGACGAAACTGACGGTGCTTGCGGACGGTCGGTGCTTCATGGCTTCGACTCCTTCTACTGCTGTGGCGTCGCCCCGCGGCGCAGATGGCCGTAGGCCGCGTCCTCTCCCCCGAGCGGAATGCACTTGAACTCGAGCAGGCGCGCGTTCTCCTCCAGGCGCCGGTAGAGCGGCATGCTGATCGTCCACGGCTCGGTGAACACGTTCGGGTCGGTGATCGTCGCTTCGTAGTGCATCGAGTCCGGTCCGGTGCGCGTGTACCGTTCGACGACTTCGAGCTCCTCGCCGTGGAAGTTGCCCGAGGCGTCGAACCACGTATCGGCAACCTGGTCGGTGACCTCGACCACCAGGGTGTCGCCTTCCCAGTGACCGAGCGAGTACCCCATCCAGGACGGCAACTCCGCCCGGGTACCCGGGCGGTCAAGCCGGACCGGCCGGCTGTTGCCGCCCCATTCGTAGGCGAAGAAGACCGCCTTCGGCGTCTGCACGATCTGGAACGGCAAGGGCATGTAGTTGGCCCGCGGAATGCCGGGTATGAAGCACTTCGCCGCCGGGTCGAGGTTCAACCAGTCGGCCCGGTTCGCGTTGCGCTGCTCGAGCGCCCAGTCCTGGTAGGGAATCTCCCCGCCCTCGACCACACTCAGCCCGGCCGGGATCGCCCCCAGGGCTCCGTACGCGGGCACCGGCGTGCGCTGTGCGGCGTGAGCCTCCAGATCCCAGTGGGCGCTGTTCATCGCTTGCCAGATGCCGTTCAGATCCGGATCGCCGTCGGGCGTCCGGGGCGCATCCCAGGCGCCGTCCTGCGACTGCGCAACGGCAGCCGCGGCGAGAACCAGTAGCGCGAGCAGCGACGCGGCCAGGTTGTTCCTTTGCATGGCCTGAACTATAACCAAGGCGGCATCAGGAGCTTGCACCGGGTGCGCCGGCGCCCCAGCCGGCTTGGGAAAGACCGCGCCGCGAAGCGGCGGCCCTACTGGCGCCAGCTCACTACGGCAGGCGGAACACGAACAGCCCGTTGCCGTTCCGGGGGTAACGGATCTCCGGACTGACGGCCGCCGGCACGAAACGCGGACTGCCTCCGCCGAGACCCGTGGACACCGCCACGTACTGGACGCCGTCGACCTCGTAGCTGACCGGGAAGCCCTGCACCGAAGTCGGCAAGCGGGTACCCCAGAGTTCGCGGCCGGTCGCCGTGTCCCAGGCGCGGAAACGGCGGTCGATATCGCCGGCGAAGACGACGCCGCCGCCCGTCGTCAGCGCCGCGGTCAGGAAGGCCGGCCGCTGCTCGACGCTCCAGACCTCCTCCATCGAGTCCACGTCGTAGGCCGCGAGCTTGCCGAGCCGTCCCTCCGTACCGGGCATCTCGAACCACTTCCGGTCTGCCCGTTCGCCCCCCGCCCCCTCTTCGAAGCGCGGCTCGCGGCCGGAGATGTCGAGGCAGCTCTGGCTCAGCGGCACGACCAGCAACCCCTGCGCGGGGCTGTAGGAGGAGGCCTGCCAGTTGTGGCCTCCGGCCGTGCTGGGACAGACCGAGACCCACTCCCCGACTTCGGCCGACGCGATGTCCTCGCGGTAGCGGACGTCGCCGGTCTCGCGGTCGATGTGGTCGAAGACGTTCTGGAACACCATTTCCTCGAGCGCGACGAAGGAGCCGTCCGTGCGGTCGAGCTTCCACAGGATGCCGTGCTTGCCGGACGTAAGCAGGAGCTTCCGTCCACCGCGGTCGATGAGGACCTGCTCGAACGCCTCGTCGAGGTCGAGGGCTTCGCCAGGGACGTGCTGCCGGTAGAAGACGATCTTCCCGTCGCCAGGGCGCAGCGCCAGTGTCGAGTTCGTGTACAGCACCTCGTGGTCGATCGTCAGGCCCCTGCTCGCCGGCACCCAGGGCTTGGCCTGCGCCACCGGCCAGTAGATGATCTCAAGTTCAGGGTCGTAGCTACCGGGAATCCAGGAGTCGCCGCCGCCGCGGAGCATGAGCGGCAGATCGCCCCAGGTCTCGCCTCCGGGCTCCCCGGGACGGGCGATGGTGTACGTGCGCCACCGCTCTTCGCCGGTCTCGGCGTCGTGAGCGGTGATGAAACAACTGTCCTCGTAGTAGCGGATACAACCGTTGATGCCGTTGACTACGAGCCCATCGACCACGATCGGACCGCTCGTGTTCCTGTAGCGCTTCGCAGGATCGGCGATCTGCGTCTCCCAGAGCGGCCGCCCGCTCCGGGCGTCGAGCGCGAGCATGGCCGCGTCCTTGGTCGCGACGAAGACCTTGTCGCCCCAGATCGCGAGGTTGCGGAGCTGGTTGAACCCGCGCGCCAGATCGCCTTCCAGCCCACGGTCGTACTCCCAGATCAAGGTGCCGGTGTCGGCCTCCAACGCCTGGATGATGTTGCCCGGGTTGGCCAGGTACATGACTCCGCGGTAGACCAGCGGCGTCGGCTGATTCACGCCATCCGCCATCGCCCAGGACCAGGCCATCCGCAGGTCGCCGACGTTGTCCGTGTCGATCTGATTCAGCGGGCTGTGGCCCTGACCGTCGTAGGTCCGCCGGAACATCAGCCAGTCGCCGGGGTCCGGGTCGAGCAGCATCTCGGTCGTCACCGGCTCGAAGTCCTCGATCTCCCGTTCCCCGGGCGGCGTGACGTGCTCCTCCTCCGCTTCGGCAGGAGCCCGGACGTCGCGTTCCGCAATCACGGCTGAGTCGCTCGGGGAGGCGGCTGCGCCCCCCAACCCCAGACTGCCCATTGGCGCCGGCCAAGCTCGAGAGGTGGCATTCGACGCAGATTCCCTCATAGAGCGCCCGTCCACGCTCCGCCTGCTCGGCAGTGAAGACTCGCGCGGGTTCCGCCTGCGGCCGCGCGCCGACGCTCGCGGCTGCCGCTACCAGGACAGCCAGCCCCGCCGACAACCCGCGTACACTCCGCGCCATGGCACACATCCTAGTTGTTGGTGGCACCGGACCCAGCGGCCCGCCAATCGTCGACACCTTCCTCCGCGAGGGACACGATGTCTCGATCTTCCACTCCGGCCGTCACCCGGTCGAGTTCGGCGGTCCGGTCGAGCGGATCCTCGGCAACGCTCGGGACCGGGACGACATCCGCGCCAAGATCGCCTCGCGCGAGTGGGACATCGCGGTGTGCATGTACGGTCGGCTACGCACGCTGGCCGACGAGCTTGCGGGGAGAACGAGGCGCCTGGTAGGCATCACCGGTCAGCCGGTCTACAAGGGCTCGCAGCCGCCTACGCCGGAGGGCCGCATTCCGTTGCCGATCCCGGAGTTCGCGCCGCGCCAGTACGACGCAGCGAACTACACCGGCAAGGTGGCGGCCGGCGAGGACCAGCTCTTCGAGCAGCACGGCCGCGGCGACTTCGAGGTCGTCATTCTGCGCTATCCCGGCGTCTACGGCCCGCGCACGCCGATGAACCACGAGTGGGCGGTGGTCCGGCGCATCCTGGATCGGCGGCCGTTCATGATCCTCCCCCACGACGGCGTGACCTACTTTCAGCGCGGCTACGCGGAGAACCTGGCCCGGCTTGTCTACCTCGCCGCCACGCGGCCCGAGGCCGCGGGAGAGGCCTTCAACGCCGGCGACGAACGGGTGATCAGTTCCCGCGCCGTGGCGGAGGTCATCATCGACGAACTCGACGCCGGGATGGAGCTGATCGGCGTCCCGGCGCCCTTCTGCCGCGGTGTCTTCCCGCTCGCTGAGAAGTCGAACCAGCTTCTCGACATGTCGAAGGCCCGGAACCTGCTGGGCTACCGGGACGTAGTCGACCCGGAGACCGCGACCCGCGCCACCGCACGCCATCTCCGCGACAATCCGCCGGACGAGAAGGACCTCTACGCCGCCGGCACCGGCCGTTTCGACTACGAACGGGAGGAACGGATCCTGGAGCGCTGGCGACGGGCCCGGGCGCTGATGGACGAGGACTGACGCGCCGGCCGACTTGATAGCGTCGCCAACACCGAACCCGTTACGGAGGAAGACCTGTGATCGGACGTACCACGCTCGCCCTCGCCGTGGCGACGGCGCTGCTCGCGGCGCCTGCCCTCGCAGCCGACGACTGGAAGACGCCCCGCACCCCCTGGGGGCATCCCGACCTTCAGGGACTGTGGACGAACACCACGCTCACGCCCTTCGAACGGCCCGTCGAGATGGGCGACAAGGCGTTCCTCACCGAGGAAGAGGTCGCCCAGGCGGAGGCCGCTCGCCAGGCCATGATCCGGAACCGCGCGGACCAGCCCGCGCAGAAGGCGGAAGCCGGCCAGAACGTCGGCGCCTACAACCTGCACTGGCTGGAGCTGGGCACCAGGATCGTCGGCAGCCGGCGGACCTCCCTGGTCGTCGATCCCCCGACCGGCCGCGTACCGGTGCGGCCGGAGGCGCGGCAGGTGCGAGCCGACAACCTGGTGAAGATGTTCGACTCGTACGAGCACATGAGCGTCTGGGACCGCTGCATCACGCGCGGCGTCCCCGGGCACCTGTTCCCGGCCGGCTACAACAACAACTACCGGATCGCGCAGACGCCGGAGTACGTGGTCATCTACTCCGAGATGATCAACGACGTCCGCTTCATCCCCGTCGACGGCCGGGAACGGATCCCGGAGGACCTCCACCTCTGGAACGGCGATTCCCGCGGCCACTGGGACGGCGACACGCTCGTCGTCGAGACGAAGAACTTCTCCGACAAGGGCTGGATCGCGACCAGCGGCTCCCAGGGCCGGATCAAGGGGATTCCGGTCAGCACGGAGCTCGTCTCGGTGGAGCGCTTCACGCGCGTCGACGAGCACACCGTGGACTGGACGGTCACGATCGAGGATCCGGTGAACTACACGGACACCTGGACGGTGAACATCCCGCTCTACTTCGATCCGAACAACGAGATGTTCGAGTACGCCTGCCACGAAGGGAACTGGGCGGTCACGAACACACTGAGCGGCGCCCGTCACCTGGAAAAGGTGACGGCGGGCGAAAGGTACTGAGGACACGATGAGCTTCGCCGCGGGCCGCTTCCCCGTTCCCGTCCGTGAGGACATGGCCGCCGCGCTGCGCAGGTCGTGGGCCGACATCGGCCGCCCCGGCGCCTGGTGGACCGGCCCCGAACGTGTCGCGATCGCCGCACTCGCCCGCGCCGAGCGCATCCAGCGCAACGAACCGCCGTGGAGCCGTGACCGCCGCGAGACGAGCGAGCCGCTGCCGGAGAAGGCAGTCGAGGCAGCCCGCAAGATCGGAGCGGATCCGGCCCACCTCGACCGCGAATGGGCGAACGGCGTGATTGCCGGGATCGGCGACTCGCACTACGTCGAACTCGCCTCGGTCGTTGTCACGACGGCCGCCGCCGACGCCTTCTGCGAGGCGATGGGGATCGACCACGAGCCGTTTCCCGAACCCGAGGCCGGCGAACCGACCCGCGAACGGCCGGACGGTATGGGCGACATCGGCGCCTGGGTCCCGGTCCAGGTCATCGACTGGAAGCGCGCCAACGTGGCGCGCGCGATGAGCCTGGTGCCGGAGGGCGTGCGCACCTTCTTCCGCATGGTCGCGGCCATGTACACGGGCACCGCCTCCGACTTCGATCGCATGGTCTGGGACCACCGCCCGCTCGCCCGCCCCCAGGTCGAGCTGCTCGCGGCCAGGGTCTCGGCCCTCAACCAGTGCTTCTACTGAACGACCGCCCACACCATGCTGCTCCGGGCGAGCAGCGACGCAGTCGGAGCCGAAGTCGACCTGAGCGCGGCGGTTGAGGACGCCGCCGACGGCGGCGTGGAGGACGGCGCCGTGTTGACCGCGTTCGCGGAAGCCGTCGTCCGGGCCACGGACGACCTCGACGCGGCCCGCGCCCGGGCCCTCGAAACTCTCGGACCCGAGAAGTTCGTCGAGGCCGCCGCGACCGTTGGCATCTTCAACGGCCTCGTGCGAGTGGCCGACTCGACCGGCATCCCCAGCGACGCAATGATGCTGGAGCGCACAGCCGACGTCCGCGGCGAACTGGGCTTCAACCGCTGGGGCGGCGCCAGGGCATCCGGCGTCGCCGAGGCGCCGGCGTAGCCGGCGCGGGCGTAGCGGCGCGGGCACCCTGGCCGGCTGGAGGTCATCGGGCCGCGCGACGATTGCTCGGCGAGGCAGTCGTGCACAGAGGATCAGAATCCGTGACGAAGTCAGGAACAACTGACGTTGTAGATCCTGGCTTCGTTGAGTGCGGCGAGGGGTTCGAGTAACGGGTAGGGCTCATGGTGGCCGGCGCGGATGTCGGCGATGAAGGGGCCGAGCCAGTTGCTGGGGTCTTCGTCGGAGCGGGTGCCGCCGAGCTGGACATTGGGGCGGACGACGAGGAGAAGGCTGTCGAAGGCCGGGCAGTGGCGGTCGGCGATGCGTTCAAGCGTCGGGTAGGTGAGGACTTCGGTGTAGGGAAGGCCGGCGTAGGAAATGGCTGAGCTGCCGGGGACCAGGAAAGGTACGTCCATCGTGCCGCCGCCGATGACGAGGTCGCCGGCGCCTGTGTGGTCGCGCAGCCACTGCTGGCGTTCGCTCCGGAACTCGACGGCACGGGCGTCTCGACCTGACGACCAGAGGTTCACTTCGCGGACGAATGCGCCGCCGGCGCAAAGAACGAGGATCGCGGCGGGTAGCCAGGCGAAGCGACGTACTCGTGGCAGGGCCCCGGCGAGCAGGGCGCCGAACACAGGGATGAGGGGCACGGTCGCGGGCAAGGCCAAACGGGCGCCGATGGGGTCGAAGTTGGCCTGGGTGCCGCGCCAGACGACGGCCGCAAGGCAGAGGATCGCCCAGACACCGATCAGCAGGGGTAGACGCCGCCAGGGAAGGGAAGAAGCTCTGCCGCGAGCAGCAAGCACCACCAGAACCGACAGCGCGACGACGAGAAGAACAGCGTCTGGCCAGTTCCCGACCGTGGTCGAGCGCCAGCCACCGAGGAGCGCCGTGACGCCGAGACTCAGGTTCTCGCCAAGCGAACGCACGGCCGGCATCGCCGCTGGCAACAGGCCTCCTTCGACAACCACGTGGCGGGCCAGAATCGCGGCAATCGGCGCCAGAGCTCCGGCTGCGAACGCGGCAGAGTCGTAAGTCCCGCCACTCCGCGGCTTCGGCCTGAGTGCGAGCCAGAGCGCCGCGACCCCGACGAATGGCAAGGGCCAGAGCGCGTAACGAACACTGAGCGCCGCACCCGCGAGCAAGCCCAGCCCGAACGCCGCAATGGTCGCACGGCGGAACAGGCCTGCCCGATGCCGATCGAGCAGCAGGAAGAACAGGAGCACGACGGCGACGGCCAGGCACTCGCTCAGCGCGGCTCGGCCCAGATGGGTCAGCGGAACGTAGAGGAGAGCGACACCGAGTGCGATCGCCCCGGCCGCCGAACCTCCGATCCGCTTCCCGAGCAGGTAGACGAGCGCGAGGATCGCTACGTAGGCCACGGCGGACACGACCAGCGCCGCGTCCGCGGCGTCCAGGCCGAGGCGCGACAGGAAGGCGATCGCCAGCGGATACCCGGGCGGCTGGGCGGTGAAGGCGGCCGGAAGGTCCAGATCGCCCGACAGGTAGAAGGGCTGGTTGAACCCGCCGGTCGACTGCACCAGCCCGTCGCCGCCAGCCACCCGCCGCGCGACATCGACGTAGTTCATCGAGTCCGCCGTGAACGTGCGGACGCGAATCAGCGAGTTCGCGGCGAACAGGCCGCAGTAGGCGAGCCCGGCCAGGGCGAGCAGTACGGGTGCTGCTCTAGGCCGAACTCTCACCTGTCGTGAACTCGGGAACCGGCAGTTCGCCCAGATGCTTGTGGCACATCTCGCAGCTCGAGACACCTTTCGCCGCCGCCGCGGGATCGAGCTCGTCGTCCACCCAGCGCAGGAAGCTGCGGTAGTTCTCGAACACGGTTCCGGAGTCCGAGCCGACGGCGCCGAGGTCGAAGTGGGGCGAGTCGATCTCGGCGGCGAAGGGACAGGCGTGGAACTTGCCCTTGGTGGTCAGCACCGGGAAGCAGCGCACGCAGCGGTTGCCCATGCCGTGGTACTCCGACTCCCGGTCGCGGGCAAACGCCTGGTCGGCGCCGGCGCCCGCGTGAAACAGCACCTTGTAGCCCTGGGAGATCCGGTTCGGGTTCGCGCGCGCCCAGTCCTCGAGGCGCTCGCGCGCATACGGCGGCATCGGATCCGCGTCCCGGCCGTGGTAGATCGAGTAGTTCAGCACCGCCTCGCTCTTCGGGTCGGACTCGAGGATCGAGATCAGCTTCTCCGCCTGAATGCCGTTGGAGAACACGGTGATCAGGCCCGTGAAGCCCCGCTCACGGACGTAGCGCATGGCGGCGACGATCTCCCGCGTGTGCAGCGTCGGCTCGCCGCCGTAGAACTTCAGGTTGCCGTTCGCGGCAAGCGTGCGCAGCGCCTGGTCGAGGACCTCGGGCGTGTAGCGCTCGTACCAGCCCTCGGGCGAGCCGTTGATCGTGCACCAGGAGCAGGCCCGGTTGCAGAAGTTGCCCTCGTAGAGATGGAGTTCCCGGAGTTCCCCGTCGGCCGCGGAGAAGTGCTCGACCGGCTCGTGGAATGTGATCGGGCCGATGTTCGGATCGCGGTGCGTGTCGTTGAGACCCCAGTCGTACGTGTTGTAGACGATCTCGTAGCCGGCGACCTGCTCCAGGTCCAGGCCCGCGTGCTCGGCGACGAAGCCGAGCACGCCGCTGCGATACTCCTCTCGCGTGCCCGCACCGGCGGCGAAGTCCTCGGCGTACATCCGGAAGATGCGGGAGATGTGTAACCGCTCCGCTTCGTGGTCCACGCGGCAGTTCCAGCGGTTCGCCAGGAACGCCCCGGCCGCTTCACGCAACGTGTCGCGCAGACCCTCGCCCCGGTAAGCCGAGGGTCGCACCGCGGGGCAACCGTTCGCGCCGCAGTTGATCGCGAAGTGGATCCGGGGCTCCGCGAACTCCGAACGCAGGATCTCGTGCTCGATGTCGTCGAGACTGAGCGCCGCGTTCCCCGCGACGTGCCGCCGACGCTGGAAGAACCGGCCGTCGCGCGTCTTCCACACCGAACGGATCGGGTACTCGTCCACGATCGCGTCCAGAGTGAACGCGTTGTAGGCGTTGATCCAGTAGGCAAGACCGTCCTCTTCGCCCGGGAACAGGTCCGGACGGCTTTCCGGAGACGCGGCGCCGAGCTCGGCAACGAACTCCTTGAGCAGCGCGCGCCGGTCCGCGAGACGCTCGTAGTCGACCTTGCCGTCGTCCGCGACGACCTCGGCCAGCAGGCGGTCCCAAGCGTCGTAAGAGAACGTCTCCATCAACGCCCTGGGGTCACTCGAGTCCGGAGCCGGACCCCGTGCTTTCCGCCCGCGCCTTTTGTTCCAGGTACTCCCGCTCGAGCAGCCGCGCACCGCGCAGGATGTTGCCCATCGCGTAGTTGCCCTCGTGGCAGGCGTACTCGTAGTTCTGCTCTTCGGTCCGCGGCCAGATGAACTCGCCGCCGTAGGGCGCGGTGTAGTCGGGGTCGTGAACCGTGAACTCGTACAGCAACCCGTCCGCGCTCTGGCGGGTGAAGCGCTCGACCACCTTCAGCCCCTCACGTGGTACGCCCGGACAGACAGCGATCGAGGACCGACAGCGTCTCCGGGCCGTCGTAGGGATCGTCGCCGGTCTCGATCCACCAGGCCGAGCCGGTGTTCTCGTAGGCGTACGGGTGCAAGTCGGCCCGGCGCGCCTTGCCGGCCTCCGAAACCGCCGGCATGCGGCCGTTCAGCGGATCGGTCAGGATCGAGGTACGGAACTTCCCATCGATGGCAAAGCGGGCGCTCCCGCGATCGGTCCAGAACGAGTTGTAGCCGCCGACCGCGCCCGCGGCGCCGGGGGAGCCGTCGCCGCCGGCCGGGGGCGCCGACCGCTCCGGATCGCTGGCGGCGTTGGACCTGGCCAGCGAT
The DNA here is from genome assembly GCA_027493375.1 of Candidatus Multivorans thiocomprendens. Taxonomy (GTDB): domain Bacteria; phylum Acidobacteriota; class Thermoanaerobaculia; order Multivoradales; family Multivoraceae; genus Multivorans; species Multivorans thiocomprendens. The sequence continues at coordinate 19,673 of JAPVWO010000109.1, forward strand.
GCGCGGGTCCGCTCCATGATCTCTTCCGCTTCCTCGACGGTGAGAAAGAGCTTGTCGCCGAACTCCGACGGCCGTTCGAACGGCGTCGAACTCGCGATGTTGTAGCGACCGGTCAGGTCGGGCTTGCCGCTGGCCGTGCGGGGAATGTCGTCTTCACCCGCCACCACGGCCGGAACCGCGATCAGCATGGCGGAAACGGCGAGCAGAGAGATGGGCAGGGCAGCTCGATCGATGCGCATGGAGGAGTCCTCCGTTTCGTCTCCACGGACCTTGGGAACGTGCCGTCGAGCCTACCTCAAGGGCCGAACATCAGGTGGCCGCTTGCTAGACTGAACGCATCGCCAAACCCATCAGCTCAGGGACGAACATGCTCATGAGATCCCCTATCCGCCGTCGCCCGCACACGATCGCGGCGCTGGTCGCCAGCACCGTTCTGCTCACAGCTTCTGCAGCCGGCGCCGCCGACACGCCGACCTTCAGCCGCGACGTGGCGCCCATCCTGTTCGAGAAGTGCGTCCAGTGTCACCGTCCGAACCAGGCGGCGCCGATGTCCCTGCTCTCCTACCGGGAGGCGCGCCCCTGGGCGCGCGGCATGGCGCGGGCGGTCGAGAACGGCGACATGCCGCCCTGGAGCGGCGAGTCGGAACACGTCGTGTTTCGCAACGACCTCTCCCTCTCCGCCGAGCAGATCACCACGATCACAGGCTGGGCCGCGGGCGGCGCGCCCGAGGGCGATCCCGCCGACCTGCCGCCGGCGCCGACCTTCCGCGAGGGCTGGACGTTGGGCGAACCGGACTATGTGCTCACGCTCGACCGGGTCGACGTGCCGGCCGAAGGTCCGGACCTCTTCCCCAAGCAGCGGATCGAGCTGGAGCTGGATAGAGAACGCTGGGTGCAGGCGATCGAGTTCCTCCCCGGCGACCGACGGGCCACCCACCACTTCCAGGCCACGTACACGACGCCGCGGCGTGAGAGCGACGGCCCGATCGGCTCCGGCGAGAGGGTGAGCGAGGGCGCCGGCGGCAGCGGGGTGTTCGGGATCTGGACCGCCGGCATGCCGCCATACGTCTTCCCCGAGGGCACCGGCCGCGTTCTGGGCCCGGGCACGACGATCACGATGGATTCCCACTACCACCCGTTCGGCGAAGCGACATCCGACGTGACTCGCATTGGCATTCACTTCGGCGAAGGCGAGCTGGAGCGGGAGGTGGCGACCGTCTCCGTGGCGAACACCGGCATCCGGATTCCGCCCGGCGCCGGCCACCACGCAGAGGAGGGCTTCTTCCAGCCGGACGACGACATGCAGATCCTCGCCTTCAGCCCCCACATGCACGTTCGGGGCAAGGCGATGACCTACCGCCTCGTTCACGCCGACGGGACCAGCGAGACCCTGCTGGACGTGCCGAAGTACGACTACAACTGGCAGTGGCTCTACTACCCCACCGAGCCGATCGATCTGCCGGCTTCGAGCCGAGTCGAGGTCACAGCCGTGTGGGACAACTCGGAGGACAACCCGGCCAACCCGGATCCGACCCGCGAGATCATCTACCGTGGCGACGTGGTCAACGAGATGTTCGTCGGCTTCATGGAGATCGTCCGCAAGGACGGCGGCTACCACCGGCCGAAGGAAAACGTCGACAAGTTGACGAAGCTGATCGCCCGGCATCCGCGGGGGACCTCCTTCCTGGCTGGCGGATTCCTGCCGATCGCGTTCTGGGCGCCGCACGAGGGCGAGGGCATCCTCTACCTCGCATCCGGCCTGCAGATGTTCACGATCACGCTCGACGACTTCGCCTGGTCGGGCGACCGCCTGCGGGTGACGACCCACTTCCCCACGCCCGAGGCGTCGGCCATCACGACGGTGATCGAAGCGGAACTCGACGCGCAGGGGGCGCTCCAGGGCACGATCACGATGGGGGCCGACACGAAACGGCCGTTCGAGATGAAGATGGTCGGCCAACCCGCTGGCCGCGTGACGTCAACCGAAGCCACGGGCGCCGCCGCCGGAGAGTGACGACTGCACACGAGGACGTGAGAGAGACCGGGCCACGATGAGAGTCCGGGTTCCAGCAACGCTTCCGGCAACGCTCTGGCCCATTGCGCTTCTTCTTGCCGCGGCCTGCGGCGGGACGAGCATGTCCCAGTTCAAGGCCTTGGTGCGGGCCAGTTTTCCCGGCGTTCCGCAGATGAGCATCGAGGAACTCGATCGCCGGCTCGAAGACAAGACGCCACCGCTGATCATCGACGTCCGGGAACCCTTCGAGTACGAAGTAAGCCATCTGCCCGGCGCGGTCCACGCTCAGGGCGAGGACATCGCCGACCTGATCGCCGAGACGGAAGCGGACCGGCCGATCGTTCTCTACTGCTCCGTCGGCTATCGGTCGTCCGCCGCCGTCGCCGACCTGATCCAGTTGAACGACCCGGAGATCGGCGAGCGGGTCTGGAACCTCGAAGGTTCGATCTTCGAGTGGGCCAACTCGGGCCGACCCGTCTACCGCGACGGCAAGGAGGCGGAGAGCGTCCACCCCTACGGCAAGCAGTGGAGCAGGCTGCTCGCACCTCACCTTCGACCCTGACGGAGCGCTCAGCGACCGGAATTCAACCCAAGCGAGCTGTTTACCGTAGATGGCACTGACATGACTCCATCCTCTCCCCACGGGCCCTCGCTCGTGTCCGCACTCGCCATCCTCTGGTGTGGAATCGTCACTCCGACCGCGGCGCAGGAAGCCGAAGAAGACGAACCCCGGACGATGCCGGGCCAGACCTTCTCCGAGGAACTCACGGTCACCGCCCGCAAGCGCGAGGAGAACCTGCAGGACGTGCCGTTCTCCGTCGTTGCCCCGAGCGAGGACGTGCTGCGCAGCCGCGGCGCCGGCAACCTCGAAGAGATCGCGGCCAACGTGGCCGGCTTCACCGTTCAGAACCTCGGTCCCGGCCAGAGCCAGGTCGCGATGCGCGGCGTCGCCGCCGGCCAGATCGTCCGCGACCAGCCCGGGGTCAAGGAGCAGGTCGGCATCTACCTCGACGAGTCCGTCATCTCCCTGTCCCTGTTCACTCCCGACATCGACCTGTTCGACATGTCCCGCGTCGAGGTGCTGCGAGGACCGCAAGGCACGCTGTTCGGGTCGGGCTCGCTCGCCGGCACCGTCCGCTACATCACGAACCAGCCCGAAATCGGAGTGTCCGACGGCTTCGGCGAGTTCTCGCTCAACTCGGTCGGCGACGGCGGCATGGGCGGCAACGCGAAGGTCGCCGTCAACGTTCCGGTGGGCGATACGTCGGCGATGCGGATCACCGCCTGGCACACGGCCTTCGGCGGCTTCATGGACGCGGTGCAGCCCGACCTGAGCGTCGACGAGGACGTCAACTCCGGCGAACGCACCGGCGCCCGCTGGGCCTTGCGCTTCGAGCCATCGCGGAACGTGACGGTCACTCCGCGCCTCCTCTACCAGGAAGTCGAGATGGACGGCTGGAACCGGATCGACGACTTCAACATCCTGGCCAACCCGTACACGACGACCCGTCCCGCGGTGGACCTGGGCGAGCGCCAGCTCTTCATCCAGCTCGAGGAGCCGACCACCGACGAGTTCCTGCTCGCCGACCTGAAGGTCGAGATCGACTTGCCCGATGGCTACTACTTCACCTCGATCACGTCGGCGACGGACCGCGACGTTCTCGTGATCCGCGACTCGACCGCTCTCTACGCCAGTGTCGCCGGCCCCACGATCGGCCTTCCGGAAGCGGTCTACACGCTGAACGCGCCTCTGTTCGACGCGACGGCCGCGACCGGCCTGACCCAGGAACTGCGGCTGGCGAGCGGCGACGAGTACACGCACTGGGTTCTGGGCGTCTTCTACAGCACCAGTGAACGGGACTACGGCCAGAGTCTGCCCGTCACCGGCTTCGAGACCTTGGCCGGCATTCCCACCGCTGGTTCGTTAGGCGCCGCCACCGACGAGCTGTTCTATTCCGACCTGAACTACGACTTCGACCAGACCGCGGCGTTCTTCGAGCTCACCTGGACCGCCGGCGAACGGCTCGACCTGACCGCGGGAGCACGCTGGTACGACTACGAAGAGACACGCAGCCAAGTCTTCGACGGCCTGTTCGCAGACTCCGGACCGACCGAAGGCGAAACCAGCGCCGACGGCGTGGCGCCGCGCTTCATCGCCAGCTTCGAAGCGACCGGGAACACGCAACTCAACGCCCAGATCTCCAAGGGCTTCCGCCTCGGCGGCATCAACGACCCGCTGAACGTGCCCGTCTGCACCCCGGAAGACCTCGCGACCTTCAGCGGCCGCGACTCCTGGGAGGACGAGGAACTCTGGAACGTCGAGATCGGATCGAAGTCCACGATCCTGGGCGGCCGCGGCACCTTCAACGTCGCGGCGTTCACGATGGACATCTCGGACCTGCAAACGACGGTGACCGCCGGCTCCTGCTCGTCGCGCCTCATCTTCAACGTGCCGAACGCCCGCAGCACGGGACTGGAGCTCGAGCTGACGGCTCAACCCTCCCCCGTCTTCGACTTCGCGATCTCGGCCAGCTACGCGGACTCCGAGCTCGGGTCGACGTTGACCTCGACCGCGGCCGATGGAACGACCAGCGTGGTCTCCGGTATCGAGAAGGGCAACCGGCTGCCGACGGTGCCGAAGCTCCAGGCCTCGGTCGCCGCGACCTGGCGCTGGGAGGCCGGCGACTGGGCCGGCTACCTCTCCTCGGCGTTCCAGCACGTCGGTTCCCGCTTCACCCAGATCGGCGATCACGCTCCGGGTTTCGGCGCCGTCGACCTGCTGGCTCTCTCCGCAACGAATCCGGTCGGCGGACCGCTTACGCGGACCACGTTCCGATTCGATCCCGAGATGCCGGCCTACGACCTCCTGAACCTGCGACTCGGCTTCCTCAACGAGCGCTGGGACATAGCGCTCTTCGTCAACAACGCGCTCGACGAACGGGCCTTGCTGGCGCTCGACCAGGAACGCGGCACGCGGGCCCGCGTCGGCTACCTGACGAACCAGCCGCGAACGATCGGCGTGAGCAGCCGGATCAGCTTCCAGGTGCCTGGGCGCCGGAACGCAGCGAAGCAAGTTCGGGGCACGGGCGCCGCCGTCGCCTCTCGCCCGTCAACTTCGAGAACATGTACCACCAAGACTACGAAGCAGCCTGAACCCTGAACCTGAACTGCCCACGAAAGCGGGGCAACTCCAGTTCGAGACTCCGAGGGCCGCTTCGCGACCTCTTGACGCCGGGGTTGATCGTCGCGTTGGCGAGCGTCTCCGGCGCCGCCGCGGCTCGAGCGCAGGTCGCGGTCCAGGCGCGGGACGATTCGCCGCCGTCGCGCACTTCGCTCGCGTTTCGGCCGCTCGGGGATGTTCCGGTGTTGCGGGCGCCTCCCATCGCCGCGTCGATCCTGGCGTACCAGGCGTCGTCGGCGGAAGCAGCCGTCGACGCATCGTCTTCCGGCCGGCCGTACCGTTTCGCGGACCCGTTCCCGGTCGATGCGACGCCGGCCACTCACGGCCGCTGGGAGACGACGGCGGACGGCGAGACGGCGGTCTGGCGGCTGCGCGCGGCGTCGGCGGGTTCCGTGTCGCTGAACCTGGGCTTCACCCGCTACGTCATGCCCCCGGGCGGCCGGCTCTGGGTGTACACGGTGAATGGCGGGGAAGTGGAGGAGGTCATCGGTCCGTTCACGGAAGCGGACAACGAGGCGCACGGCGAGCTGTGGACTCCGATTCTCGGTGGCGCCGAGGTCGTCATCGAAGTGGCGGTTCCGGCGGAGCGCCGGGGGGAGCTCGATCTTCGGCTCGGCTCGGTCAACCGGGGCTTCCGGGACCTCCCGGCCGAGGGGATCGTCTCTCCCGGCCATGCGAGTTGTCACGTCGACGTGGCGTGTTCCGACGCGGACCAGCACCGCGACCAGGCGCGGAGCGTCGGGCTCCTGCAAGTGGGGGGATCTCTTGTTTGCACGGGAGTCCTGTTGAACAATGCGTCCGGCGTTCGGTTGCCCCTCTTCGCTACGGTGGAGCACTGCTTCCCGTTGAGGGCAGCCAGTATCGTCGTCTACTGGAACTACGAGAGCGCGCAATGCGGCGACCGGGGCGGCGGGAGCAAGGCGCACTTCCAAACCGGCGCCTACGAGCGGGTAAGGCACGTCCAGAGCGACTTCGCCTTGCTTGAGTTGGACGATCCGCCCCGGACCGAGCACAACGTGTACCTGGCGGGTTGGCGCCGCGACGGGGCCGCGCCCACATCCGCCGTCGGCATACACCACCCCAGGGGACACGTGAAGTCGATCAGCTTCAAGAACGATCCCGTGACCTGGCTTGGCGGTCGGGGCGGCAAGTTCTTCGCGGTCGCGGATTGGGACAAGGGCTCCGTGGAGCGCGGCTCGTCGGGCTCGCCGCTGTTCGACCAGGCCAAACGGGTGGTGGGCGTCCTGAGCTCCGCCGCCAACGTCTGTGGAACGACGTCGAGCGCCCACTACGCGCGTCTGCAGAAGGCATGGTTCGGCGGCGGCACGACGGAGACTCGCGTGGAGGTCTGGCTGGACCCGGACGGCACGGGCGCGACGACGCTGGACGGACGGGACTGGAGCGGCCCTCCGGAAAGCGCCGAACCGCTCCACGCGGTGGCTCTTCGCGTCCAGGACGGGGCCCGGTCGCACGACGTGTCCCACGCGTTCCGCGATCCGAACGGGGATGCCCTGACCTACGCGGCCTCCTCGGGAAACGAGCAGGTGGTCACCGCGACGGTCTCCGGTTCGTCCGTCGTCCTGACCCCGGTCGCCGCCGGCTCGACGGCCGTGGTCGTGAGCGCCACCGACGCCGCCGGCTCGAACACCGCCCACGAGCGGAATCTCAAGGTGCGAGTGGGCGGCAACGGTTCGCCGGCGTCGACCGGCGTCCTCACCGCCCGCGAACAGAAGGTGGGCCGGCCGGACATCCGGGTGGACCTCAGGTCGCCGCTCGGGTTTGCGTTCCGGGATCCCGACGGCGACGGCCTGACGTTCGCTGCGAGGTCATCGAGGCCGGCCTTGGCGAGGGCGACCATCCAGGGTTCGCTCGTGGCGCTCCGGGCCCTCAGGCCGGGCGTCGCCCGGATCTCCGTGACGGCGACGGACGGGGGCGGCTCGGACACGACGGCGATCCAGCAGTTCGACTTCACGGTGCTGCCGAACGAGCCGCCGTCTCCGAAGGGCTCGCTGCCCGACGTGTCGATGAACCAGAATCCGGCGGGCCGGACGGTGGACGTCTCCGGGGCCTTCGAGGACCCGGAAGACGACGCG
>JAPVWO010000011.1 GCA_027493375.1 Candidatus Multivorans thiocomprendens
ACGGTTACATCTCCGCATCGCGGGTCGCCCGGGAACAGCGTGCAGTCCGGCGGGCAGTCCCGGTGGAACGGGTTCAGGTCGCAGTAGCCCGGGCAGCCCGGCTTGGGGAAGGCGCATGCGTCGGTATCGTCATCGTCGTCGCCGCGACCGGGACGGCAACCACCTGCATCGGTTCCAGCGCAGTCGATGTCGGGGTTGCCGCCGCCGTCCCCGTCGTCGCACCGATCATCGTCGGGATTCTGTTCGCAGAAGCGTTTCACTTCCTTCTCGAGAGCATTGCAGTCGTCTGTCGTTACGGCCTTGCGCGCCCCGTAGGCGCCTCCCATGATCGAGCCTGGACCGTTAGGGTTTCTGCAGGCCGAACTGTCTTCCGCGTCGGCCAGCCTGAACGTATGGCCGAGTTCGTGAGCGAGAGTCTGGACCCAACTCTGGCGGTTCCGTTCGTTGTCGCTCAGGTTCTCGAATCGAATGCGGCACAAGTCCGACACCTGATCGCCCGTGAACAAGAGGATGGTGTGGGTGTTGAGGTCCGCTTGGCCGCATACCTTCATCGTCTCGGCTGGAGTTCCCTTGACGCCAAGTTGCTCGTAGGTGCCCATCTTGAACGTCCACCGCTCGCCAGCGGTCGGCCGTTCGCCAGTTCCATCCCACGTGGCGACCGACGGCAACGTGGAGCACTGAGCGTTCGTCCACATCCCCCATGCGTCCGAGACCATCTCGGTGAGCTGAGTGGAGTTCCCTTCCCCATCGAGCGTGGACGAGACATCCAGAAGAAGAGACTCTGGCTGGATGCTCCAAGGGGGGGGTCACCTCGGTAAGCGATCCAATGACGCACTGACTATCGGCTTGCGCCCAAGCGCCTTGCCCGAAGAAGATCAGCGCAACCGCAACGAAGAACCGCCTCACCGTTCACGTGCCGGCTTGCAGCCGACCGTCGGGCCGTCCGTCGAATCGAACACTCGCAGGGAGTCGCAGTTCAGACCATCCAGGCTGCGCCCAAACTCCACGCGAGCCCTTCGGGCTTCGGCACCATCACGATTCCACCGCAACTCAGAGACGATCTCCCAAAGGCCGCTTGACGCCAACTCGTACGCTTTCGCGTGGAGATCGCCCAAGGTGAGGGGGCCGGTGTTGCCGAGCCATCTCCAAGTAACTGTGCCGTCCTCGCCTACAGTCGCGATGCTGCCCGCACGAACCCGGCTTAGAGGCACGACCCCCAAGTCGCTCAGGCTTCCGATGACGACGATTCGAGTCCCGACCGTTGGCCTGTACTTCCCCTTTGTCTCGTTGCCGCAGAACGCGCGGCCGCGAATCACAGTCCGGTTGAGAGGAACGAGAACGTAGCGCGGCTGGTAGGACTTCTCGTGAAGCGTTACCACGTCGGCCAGCACCACGAGGGCGGCCGGTGAACCGCTTGGGGCGAAGCCCAATAGAACCGCTTCGACCGAGGCCGTGACGGCTACGTCGGACAGCAGTACCGCCGCATCGAATCGCCCCCAGTCTTCAGCGATCGGCCACTGCGGCAGCGGCGGCGTGGGACAGGTGGAGTTCTCGTCAAAGTAGAGCATCCGGCGCTCCAATTCCGCTCGGAGCCGCTGGGGAACAGCGGTCGAGACACTGCTGTCGTCTTCGAGCGCCCAAGCGGCCGACACCCACCGGAACTCCCCGGGGCCGGGGCCCCAGACTTCCGGGTGCTCGTTCGCGATGGCGGTCACGGGCCACAGAAGGCCGAACACCATGACGGCCGTCGCTAGTCGCTTCATCGTCTACTGTCTCCTACCAGTGCCGCATCATCCGTTCGGCGCTTCGGCCCTTCGGCGCACGGGATCCGAGCTCCTCCTAGAGGTGTCTACTCGGAAGATCCACGTCTCCGCACCTTCTGGAAGGGTCTCATCCGTTCATTCGTCGTCGGCGTGTTGCCCGTCGAGCGTACCGGATTTGGGATCTGGATTTGGGATCTGGCGGCCGAGATTGCTGCTGCACTTCGACCGCGCTCCCAGCGCTTCTCGGTTAGCTCTAGCACCGTGGCAGGCTGGCGTCCACGGTCGGATCGCTTGGGTCGCTGCAACCGTCCGTCTGGCCGTCGCCGTTGTCGTCGCCGTCGTCGCTGTCCGTGGCGCCGCGCAGTCCGTCCGCGCCCGAACCGCCCCCGGAGGTCAGCGAGACGACGTTCGACCACGTACCGTACCCGCTCGCGTTACGGCCGCGAACGCGATACTGCCGGTGCATTCCAGGCGGCGTCGTGGCCCGCCATGACCGGACCGTTGGGCCGAAGCTGCTCGAAGGACTCGGACTTCCGGCGGTCGTGAACCGCCACCCGTGCCGGGAAGAGTTCCGCGTCTGCATCTGGTAGCCAGTGATCGGGATGGTGGACGGCGCCGCGGTCCACGAGAGACGGTGAGTCTGCCTCGCGACCGACGCGGTGAACGTCGGGGCTCCCGGCTTTGCCGCCGGTGGTGGCGGTGGCGGTTCCGGGTCGGGGTCCGGATCGGGATCGGGCGGAGGCGGTGGAGGCGTCTCGGACCGCAACTCCACGTGCGCCGACCACGCGCCGTCGCCTGCCGAGTTCGTGGCCCTCACGCGATAGTGCCGCAGCAGCCCCGCCGGCGTCGTCACGCTCCACGACCTGACCGTCGGCGCGAAGTTCGACGATCCGGACGGCGAACCGGCCGTGGTCCATCTCCACGGATGGGACGCCGAGTTGCGCACCGCCATCTGGTAGCGCGTGATCGCGCCGCCGTTCGTCGCCGGTTCGGTCCATGCAACCGTCTGGGTCTGGCCAGTCACCGAACCCGTGACCGTCGGAACGCCGGGCGGACTTAGGGTCGGGGTCGGGGTCGGGGTCGGTGTTGGATCGGGCGCCGGTTCCGGCTCGTCCTCGTCCTCTTCCTCGCCGTCGTCGGTGCCGCCATCTTCTTCATCACCGTCTTCGGTGTCGCTGTCTTCGTCCTCACCGTCGCCGCCGTCTTCGTCGTCGCCATCCTCCTCGTCTTCGTCCGCGGCGTCGCCTTCGTCGGCGTCCATGTCGTGCGACGGCGGCGTCTCGCCGGTCCGGTACACCGCGAGCTTGAACAGGCCGCTCGCGCCTGTGTGCGGATAGACGGTCAGCGAGTGGGTCGCTGCCCCGAGCGTTCCGGACCAGGTGTCGTCGAGAGTCCCGCGGTTGTTCGAACACTTGCTCGTGGGCCCGACGCGGCAATCGAAGTCCGCGGTCATCCCGGAGATCAGCACCGAGACCTTGGCGCTCTCCGCCAGCGTGAACCTGAAGGTGCTCGACGAAGA
>JAPVWO010000110.1 GCA_027493375.1 Candidatus Multivorans thiocomprendens
CCGAGCATGTTGCATCCAGCGTTGACCATGCCGTTCAACACCCAGCCAGCGCCGCCAGCAGCAGCCAAGGGGGCATTCCCCGAGAAGAGGCCCGCGAAGAATGCGGCGCCCGTTCCCATCCGTGTGGCGTCGTTGCCCTCCCTGAAGATCCCGCAGATATCGTCTGCAAAGTCCCTCATGGAGACGTCCGGCACACAGCTTTCTTGAAACGGCATCAAAGACGTAGCCCTCTGGACAAACGCCAGCAGACGCTATCGCGGGAGCGATACCAAGCGCCAGCGCGAAGATCAGCACGCTCAGCAGCGGGCCACGGAACCAAGTGTCTTTCCTCGTCGTCTGGTCGCCCCATGGACCACCCCACCGCCCTAGGCGCCGGACGGCGCTTAACCCCGTGCGAAGCCGGGGGAATAGAGCCAGTCACGGACGATCTGGTTGGACTCTTCGGCCCAGGCCTCGAAGTCGCCGGACCTGAGGCTCGCCGGCACGGCGTAGCGCCGTTTATCGGTCGTTTCGCTCCATAGGAAAGGTCGCCTCGATCGTGTGACGTGCCCCCGACGGGTGCAGGATGCTCGAGTACAGATGAAACGACGCGACTTCGCACACCGGGCTCCGGAACAGGGAGTGGACGGACAGATACCTCTCCAGGTCAACGCGCGGCGGCGCGCGGCGGAATCGAACCAGACTGACGTGGGGATTGAATCGCCGGCGCTTCGGGGCCACGCCGGCTCGCCGGAGGGCCCGCGTAACGGTACTGGCAAGGCCTGCTAGCTCGACCTTCGGCGACGCGCCCGTCCAGAGCACCCTCGGGGCACCGCGCCCGGGAAAGCAACCGAGGCCGTGAAGTTCGACATGGATCGGCTCGGCCTCGACCTCGGTCAGAGCATCTTCGACCCGCTCCACGGCAGGGCCATCGACCTCGCCGATGAACGCGAGCGTGAGATGAAGACCGGCGTCGTCGAGCCAGCGGGCGTTGCGAAGGCCTGACTGCAGACTTCGGACAGCCGCCTTCAACTCCGGAGGCAGGTCGAGGGCAACGAACAGGCGCACAAGTCGCAGGAGAGTAGTGGCCTGCTCGTTGAACCGCTCAACCGGCGGGATTCGCGGCGAAGATGGTCAACCGCAGTTCGTTGCCGAAGAGCTCGTACTCGGGGAGGCGGCCGGAGTGCTCCTCGCTGCGCCGAAGGATGACGTTGACCCCTTCGCCGCGACGGTCCATGAAGGTCACGCGCGGCGACTCGAGAAACGGGATGTCGTCCGGGATCCGGCAGCGTGCGAGGATGCTCGTCACCGTTCCGTTGCGCGAGTACTGGCGGTAGGCGAGATCCGGCAACTCCATTCCGTTCGGCGGGGCACCCGGCGAGTAGAGCTCGAGCCGGTCGTCGAACATGCGAAGCCGGATTCGGGACCCATGGACGGAGTAGTCCCGGTGCGCGACCGCGTTGACCACCGCCTCCAGCACGGCGGCCATGTCGTACTGGGGAATGTCATGCCGTCCGATCGTCTTGCGGGCGGCCACGCGCTGGTTGCGGGCCACGAACCTGCAGGCGAGTTCGACTTGGCGGTCGAGTGAGCCGTGGCAGTCGGTCGCGTCCAGTTGATAGTTCGCGGTCGAGAGCGCGTCCCCGATGCTCCCGCCACGATAGGCCACCGCCTGGATGTAGAAGTTCGGGAACCACCGCTCGGACTCCGTCGAGGCGAGCAACATTCCGGCAACGGTGGGAACGAACGATCCCTCCCCCGCCTGCTTGGCGAGGCCCAGCTTCGCGGCCAGCACTTCCCGCGAGTCTTCGGTCCGCGGCGTTCGGAAGCGATCGACCAGACCCGCGTCCAGCGCTTCGAAGGTCGCCCCCTCCACGATGCCCTGATCGAACGACGGAAGACGGGTCTGGCTGCGCTCCTGAATCAGCCGCACCAGCACGTTCGGCGGGATGGCCATCGCCGAGTCGGCCTGACGGCGGAAGTAGCCGCCAGGGCTCTTGTGGAGGAAGAGGCTCGGCCGAACATCGACGGCCACGACACACCGGGGCACGCCGTCCGGGCCGGACAGTTCCAGGCTTTCGACCCGCGCGTCCAAGGGCGGGTCGATCGAATCCCTGCTGATCTCCCGCACGAAACCCACGACCTCGCCGATGCGCTCACTCGGAATCCCGACGATCTCCCCTGTCCGGTCCGCGACGCCGAGAACGAGCGTGCCCCCGTACGCATTGGCGAAGGCGGCAAGGTCGTCGCCCAGGTCGCCCCGGCGGGGCCCCTTGATCTTCCCGCCGGCAAAGACGACCTGCTTCAGTTCGAGGTGACTGTCCTCGGCAAGCCGGATCCTCGCCAGCAGTTCGGCCGCGCTCTCAGCCATCTTGCTCTCCCCGACTGTTCGCTCCCCGCAGCATGCCTCGCTCGCGCTTCCTTCTTCGCCTTCCGCGTGTAGTGCACATCGTTCCAGTGGCTTCCATCGTACTTCGCGTCGCCCAGCGCTCGATGGTTCGAACCTCGGACACCGGTCGGGAGGCCCGCGAACCGACGGGGGCGCCGACGGGCAGCGGACCCTGGGAAGATGCGGCCTACCGACCGTAGGGACACACTGGGGCCGACAGTGAAACCAATGTGGCCAACGAGTTCTGGAGCGGCCGCCGCGGCATCGACGAACAACACGCCACCCCTGAACCCGAAGAGATCGCCCGCCGGGTCGCCCTCTTTCGCCGCGGCCGGCACGAGGAGATCGAAGGCGCCGGCCACATGGTCCACTACGACGCCCCGGACCGCCTCGTCGAGTCGACCCGCCGGTTCCTGGATCGGCTGCCTGCGTAGCGACGGTGAGCACCGCCACCGGGTAGGCGCGCTGAGAGACCCCCCGCGCACGCCGCAGCGAGCGACAGTGCGACGGCCCAGCCAGGAACACCTCCCGCGAAAGGCCGCCAGCATGAACAGGTCTCGCTACCTCGCCGTTCTCGCTTCCTTCCAAGGCAGTTCAGAACCTGTGCTCCAGCTTACATAGGACCCGCGCTCTAGTCGCCCAAGAAAAAGGTCAGCAGGTCAGCCAGGCGATAACCGGCGAGGGCGGCGCGCCGCAGGGAGATGTCGTAGGCCCGCTCGGCGTAGGCGCCGGACGGTGCTTCGCCGCGGGTGAGGTCGGGGGGATAGAGCGATTCGCGGACGATCCGGTTGGACTCCGCTGCCCAGGCTTCGAAATCGCCTGACTTGAGGCTCGCCCGCACGGCGTCATCCAGGGGATGGCGGGCGCGAGCCTCGGCGGCGACCCGGTCCTTGTGGGCCTCGTACTCTCGGTCGCGGGCTTCTCCGAAGAACCTCCAGAACTGCTCGGGCAGCGGTGACCTGTCGGAAGGGGCGTCGAGTCGAGCCAGTGCCCCATCCCTGTACTGAGCCCTGAAGCGGCCGTCGAGGGCGCCGTCCCAGAAGGCGTGGAGGTTGCGGTTCCACTCGTCGAGACCGAAGCCGTTGCCGCCGCGGTCGCCTTCCCGTTCATCCCGCCTCTCGGTAACCCGCGAGGCCGCGTGAAGGGGCTGGTGGACATCGCCGACGAGGTGGAAGATCCAGGCCAGGTGGATCGCGCGCTTGCCCGGCCGGACGGACGTATCGGCGACGGAGAGCGCGAGTTCGACCAACTGGCTCACGGCATTCGGCACGGGCACCGGCAGATCCGTGTCGTGGGCAGATCCGTCGGCCCCCTGACGCCAACTCCAGCCGATGTAGTGCCAGGTCGGGCGGTTGTATTTCTCGAGCTGACGCGCCAGGTCGGGCCAGTAGGCGGCCCGCTCGAACAGGATGCGGTCCGCGTCTTCGCTGCTCTCGGCATCCTCCAGGCGATACGCGAACCGACCGCAGCCACGACGGCGATCCTGGTTCAGATCGAGGCAGTGCATCAGGCTGTCCCTGGGCGCCTGCCGGAGCAAGGCGAGAACCCGGTTGCGAACCTCCGGCTCCAGTTCCTGCCAGGCGATCCGGGCAATGAGTTCATGGCCGAAGTCGTTCCAGGCGCGAGCAGGCGCAACCCCAACAATCACCAGAACAACGCTTGCCGCGACCAGCCCACGACCGCACCTCACCATGGCATCCCCCTTCTTCAGCCCCGACGCCCCGAAGCCTAACGAAGGTCCGCCGTAGCAACCCAGAGCCGTCACCGGCGGCAACGACGTCCCGCCCGCGCGGAGCCGGGGAGGGGGTCCCGGCGGGCTGGAGCCAAGCGACTGCCGACGCCCGTGCCTCAAGCAACATCGTCTTGAAGCGCGGGCGACCGAAGCGAGCGCCAGCTCCCCCCGAACCAGGAAAGCGGGAGCGGCCGTCCGGGACCCCCTCCCCGGCTCCGCGTGGGCGGGTCGGCACCGACACCCCTACGCCAGCCGGCGTTGATAAAGTGCGCGCCGGTTCGCCTCCGCAGAAGCCCCGTCTACCGTGTCCAGCGTTCAGAACTTCACGCTCTACGACGTTCTCGTCCGCAACGCGACGGCGTTCGGCGACCGGCTCGCGCTCGTCACGGAGGACGGCGAGGAGCGGAGCTTCGCGGAGCTCCGTGAACGCGTCGACGCACTGGCGGCCGGGCTCGACGGCCTGGGGCTCGGGGTTTCCGACCGTCTCGCGGTGCTGGCCCAGAACTCGGCCGCCTACGTGGAGCTCTACCTCGCCTGCGCCCGCCAGGGCATCGTCGTCTACCCGATCAACTGGCGGCTGCAGCCCGGGGAGATCGAGATGCTCGTCCGCGAGCGGGCGAAGCCCCGGGCGTTCGCCGTTGGTGCGGACTTCCTCGACGCCGTACCGGGCGGCCCCGGCGACAACGCGATCCCCCACTGGTTCCAGTTCGGTAGCGATCCGGCGGAAGGCTACGCCTCGCTCGACTCGCTCTACGCCGGCGCCGTCACGGCGAACGACCTGCCGCGGCCAGACGTCTCCGCCGACGAACCGTTCGCCGTCATCGCGACCGCCGCCGTCGACGTGATCCCGCGCGGCGCCCTGCTCAGCCACTCGAACCTGGTCTGGGCCAACCTGCAGGAGATCGCCTCGCTCGGGCTGGACGGCACCGACCGCAACCTGGTCGCGCTGCCGCTCTTCCACATCGCGGCGCTCGGCCACCTGCTGAGCGTCTTCCACGCCGGCGGCGCCAACGTCGTCACCGCGAAGTACGACCCGTCCCAGGCCGTCGAGCTGATCGACCGCCATGCGATCACGATGATCAGCGACTTCCCGCCGGTGCTCACGACCCTGCTCGACGCGGCGGCCGACGCCGGGAGCCGCCTGCCCAGCCTCCGGCACGTCACCGGCCTGGACTCGCCGGACACGATGCAGCGGCTGCACGACGAGACGAACGCCACCTTCTGGGCCGGGTTCGGGCAGTGCGAGACGAGCGGTTTCGTGACGATCCAGAACGCCCGCGAGCGGCTCGGCTGCGCCGGCAAGGCGGCCGAACTCTGCAGCGTCCGCCTGGTCGACGACGACGAACGCGAGGTGCCGGCCGGCGATGACGGCGAGATCGTCGTCCGCGGACCGCTGGTCTTCCTGGGCTACGACGGGCAGCCCGAAGTGACCGCCTACACATTCCGGGGCGGCTGGCACCACACCGGCGACATCGGCCGCTTCGACGAGGAAGGCAACCTGTTCTACGTCGCCCGCAAGCCGGAGAAGGAACTCATCAAGCCCGGCGGCGAGAACGTCTACCCCGCCGAGGTCGAGGCCGCGATCCTGGAACTCGACGCCGTGCGCGCGGCTTGCGTCTTCGGCGTAAGCGACGACCGCTGGGGCGAGGCGATCCGCGCCGTCGTAGAGGCCGACGCCGACGCCGGTCTCCACCAGGAGTCTGTGCGCGAGCACGTCGGTTCCCGCATCGCCCGCTTCAAGCGTCCCCGCGACGTCATCTTCACCAGCGAGTTGCCGCGCAGCGGCGACCACGTCGACCGCGCCGCGGTCAAGGACCGCTGGGGAGACCAGTAGCCCGCCGTGGCGGAGCCGCCGCGGGCAGCCGATCCGGAACTGGTCGGGATCGAAAACGCGATCCTCGACCTGCTGGTTCGGGTAGAGGACCGGCACCTGGACGAGATGGGCCTCGACAAGGGGATCATGAAGCTCGTCACCGCCGAAGAGCAGGAAGGGATCCTCGATCACGTCCTGAACCGCGACGGCGAAGCCCTGCAGCCGGAGATCGAGGCCGGCGGCTCCTGCGCCAACGTACTGCGCGCCGCGTCCCTGCTCGGCGTGGCCACGAGCTACAGCTCGGCGGTCGCGGGCGACGACACCGGCCGCCTGTTCGAGCGCGGTCTGAACGCGAGCCGGGTCCGGAACCGGCTGGCCCACATCGACGGAGTCACCGGCACGTCGGTCGTTCTGGTGACTCCCGACGGCGAAAGGACGATGAACACGCACCTGGGCGTCTGCCGGCAGTACCGCCCGGAACACGTGCCCGAGGACGACATCCGGCGGTCGCGGATCTTCTTCACGACCGGCTACATCTGGGACACGCCGAACCAGATCGACGCGATCGAACACGCGATCGCGGTCGCCCGCCGCGCCGGCGCCAGGCTGGCCATCGATCTCGCCGATCCGTTCGCGGTCGGCCGCTCACGCGACCACCTCATGCGGCACAAGGAGCACGGCTTCGACATCCTGTTCGCCAACGCGGAGGAGGCGCGGATGATGACCGGCCTCGGGCCGGAGGCCGCGGCCCGCGAGCTGGCCAGGACGATCGAAGTGGTCGCTGTGAAGGACGGGGTACGCGGCGCCTGGGTACGACGGGGCGACGAAGTCCACCGTGTTCCCGCTCACCGGGTCGATGTCGTCGACACGACCGGCGCCGGCGACTGCTTCGCCGCCGGCTTCCTCTACGGCCTGCTGCGGGGTCTGCCGATCCGCACCTGCTGCGAGATCGGCATCGCCATGGCGGCGGATACGATCACGCACCTGGGCGTCAAGCTGTCGCCCGACATCCGGGAACGGCTGGCGACGATCGAACGGCGGCAGGCGGCGGCGATCCAATGACGGGAGGGAGACCATGAACCGGAACATCGTCCACATGGAGCCGGCCTCCGGCCGGCGCGTTTCCCAGCCGCCTTCGGCGGCAGCGGGTCAGAGGACCCGCGCACCCAGCGCCCTCGGACGGGCCGTCGCCGTCGTCGTCGCGCTGGCGGCGCCGGCCGCCGTGGCCGGTCAGGAGACGAACCCCATCGAGCCGCATCACATCGCCACGCTGCGCAGCGTCGGCACGGTCGCGGTGTCGCCGGACGGCAGTCTCGCGGCCTACGTGCTGAGCGTTCCGCGGCGGCCGCTGGACGAGGACAGCGGCGGCTCGTGGACCGAGTTGCACGTGCTCGACATGGCTGAGCCCGGGTCCTCGCGGCCCTTCATCGCCGGTCCGGTGAACGTCGGTCGGCCCAGCTTCCGCGGCGGCGGCGAGATTCTCTTCACCTCCCGCCGCGGCGAGGATTTGGCCTCCGCGCTCTACGGCATCCCGGTCGGGGGTGGAGAGAGCCGCAAGCTGGTCGAACACCCGAACGGCGTCGGCTCCTACGTCCTGTCGCCGGACGGCAGCCGGGTCGCGTTCCTGGCCCGCCAGGAAACCGCGAAGGAACTGAAGACACTCCGCGACAAGGGGTTCAACCAGGAGATCTACGAGGAGGACCGGCCCCTTGTGCGGCTCTGGGTCGCGGACGTTCCCGCGCTCGATGAGGACCGAAGCGACGACGAGTCGAAGCCCGTCCTGGTCGAGTCGGTCGACGGGCACGTGATCTCCGCCGTCTGGAGCCCCACCGGCGAACGCCTCGCCGCGATCACCACGCCGACCGCCCTGATCGACGACTCCTACACAAGCAAGTCCGTCGTGGTCGTGGAAGCGTCGGCAGACGGCTTCCCCGTCGTCTCGAAGGTCGAGGCACTCGGCAAGCTCGGCCAGGTCGAGTTCAGCCCGAACGACGAACAGGTTGCCGCCGTATCGGCCGTCGATCAGCACGACCCGGCGGCCGGCAGGCTGATGCTCGTGGACAGCGAAGGCGGCTTCAGCGACCTGCTGCCGGCGCTCGAGGGCCACGTCGCCTCGTTCACCTGGGAGGACGACGAGCACCTCCTGTACGCGGCCTCGGTCGGCGTCTGGAGCACCCTGGGCAGGGTGTCGACCTCGGGGGAAACCGAGACGCTGGTCGAACCGGGAGGCCCGATCAGCCTCGGCTTCAGCCTGCCGCGCGATGGCGGCGCCGCGGCGTTGGTCGCGGACAGCCCCGACCACCCGCGGGAGATCTACCGCTACGACCCGGCCGAGCCGCGGGCGCCCCCGGTGCGGATGACGAACTCGAACCCCTGGCTCGACAAGATCGACTTGGCCCGCCAGGAGGTCGTCCGGCACGAGGCGCCGGACGGTCTGGCGCTCGAGGGGCTGCTGATCTATCCGCTCGACTACGAGGAGGGCCGGCGCTATCCGCTGATCCTGTTCGTCCACGGCGGCCCGGAAAGCCACCACAGCAACGGCTGGCTGACCAGCTACTCGAACTTCGCGCAGGTCGCCGCGGCGCGAGGCTTCGCGTCCTTCTACCCGAACTACCGCGGCAGCACGGGGCGCGGCGTCGACTTCTCGAAGCTCGGCCAGCACGCCGCCGCCGGCCCCGAGTTCGAAGACCTGATCGTCGCGGTCGACCATCTGATCGAGATCGGACTCGTCGACCGGGACCGGGTCGGCAT
Source organism: Candidatus Multivorans thiocomprendens (assembly GCA_027493375.1). Classification (GTDB taxonomy): domain Bacteria; phylum Acidobacteriota; class Thermoanaerobaculia; order Multivoradales; family Multivoraceae; genus Multivorans; species Multivorans thiocomprendens. The sequence goes on from JAPVWO010000110.1 coordinate 8,665, forward strand.
CACGGGCGGCTCCTACGGCGGCTACGCGTCGGCCTGGGGCGCGACCTACTACTCCGACCGTTTCGCCGCCGCGATTCCCTTCGTCGGCATCTCGAACAACATCTCCAAGCTGGGGACGACGGATATACCGATGGAGATGAAGCTGGTCCATCACCTCACGACGCTCTGGGACGACTGGGACTACTTCGAGAAGAGCAGCCCGATCTACTACGTCAAGCGCAACCGCACGCCGACGCTGATCCTGCATGGCAAGGAGGACCCCCGGGTCCATCCCAGCCAGTCGCTCGAGTTGCACCGGCACCTGAAGTCGCTCGGCCAGGCGCCGGTGCGGCTGGTCCTCTACCCTGGCGAGGGCCACGGCAACCGGCGTTCGGCGGCGCGCCTCGACTACATGCTCCGCACCCTGCGCTGGATGGAGCACTACCTCAAGGGCCCCGGCGGCGAGCCGCCGCCGCATGAGATCGACTACGCCGCCTGGCTGCCCTGGGCTGAGGCCGATGATGACGCGGACGAGGGAGGCGAAGCACCGGAAACCGAGGCAACGGGCGGCGGGGAGTGAAGCGACCGTTCCCACTCGACGAGGCGAGCACCTGGATGCTCGCCGGATGCCTGACGCTCGGCCTCGCCGGATGCGCGGACGGGAGCGCCGAGCCCGCCGCACAGGCCGCCGAACCGGCGGCGGAACGTCCGGCCTGGAAGCCGCCGGCGCCGCCGCCTCCGCCGAAGCCCTGCGGCGTCGGCTGCATCGAGGGCGAGGGCAACGCCACGGTCCGGTTCCAGATGGCCGGCGGCGACCACACCGCCACCGCCAGCGTCGAGGGCAACCGGGGCGTGTTCGCCGTGGGCCCGCCCGTCGACATCTCGCGGAACGCGGAGGAGTGGTCGGGGATCACGACCTTCTTCGTCCCTGAAGCGGGCGTCAAGACGCTGCGAATCCGGGCCACCGGCAAGTGGAGCCTGACCATCCTGAAAGGCAAGCAGTCCTATGCGGACGGCTAGAGGCTGATGCCGCCGTGAGGCTGGGCGTTCTCCTGCTGCTGGCCGCCGTCTGGCTCGCCCTCTCCGGGCCGTACACGCTGGACGGGTGGCTGATCCCGGTCTTCGGCCTGGTTTCGGTCGCCTTCGTCTGGCGCCTCTACCTGGCCCTCGAACGGGCCGCGGGAGGCGGTTTCGAGTTCTTCCGCGCCGCCGCCTGGCTTCGGCTGCCGCGGTTCCTGGTCTCCTTCGCGGTCAAGGTCGCGGCGGCGAACGTCCACGTGACGAAGCTGATCCTGTCGCCGAGGATCGAACTCCACCCCCGGCTCCGGCGGGTGACGGCGAGCCAGAAGACGTCGTTCGGCCAGGTTCTGTACGCGAACTTCATCACCCTCACGCCCGGGACGATCACGCTGGACCTCCGGGACGACGAACTCCTGGTCTACGCCCTCGACGCGGAGAGCGAGGCCGACGTGATGGACGGCTCGATGGACCGCGACGTCCTGCGGATCGAAGGAAGCGCCGACTGATGTACCTGGCGGGGATGGCGGCGATCGTCGTGACGATGTTCCTGGCGCTCGCCCGCGCCGCGATCGGCCCCACCGTGTTCGACCGCATCCTGGCCGTCAACATGTTCGGGACGAAGACGGTGCTGCTGATCGCGACCGGCACCCTGGCGGTGCTGCGCTTCGCGCGTTTCGGCAACCTCGCACGCGACGACCGGAAGCCCGACCGTTGAGCGGCGCGCTGGACATCGCGACCGCGGTCCTGCTGGTTGCCGGCGGCTTCTTCTGCATCGTCGGCGGCGTCGGTCTGCACCGCTTCTCCGAGTTCTACCAGCGCACCCACGCGGCGAGCGTCACGGACACCGCCGGCGCCGGGCTGATGCTCCTGGGCCTGATGCTCCAGGGCGGCCTGTCCATGGTGACCCTGAAGCTGCTCCTGGTGCTCGCCTTTCTCCTGTTCAGCAGCCCGGCGATCGCGCACGCACTGGTCAAGGCGGCTCACGGCCACGGGCTGGCTCTCGATCTTGAGATTGAGGACGAGCCGGGGAGGGACGGCGATGCCGCCGGTTGAACTCCTCCTCATGCTGCTGCTGCTCGCCACCGTCGTCGTCGTGGCGAGACTTCAGGACCTGTTCGCCGCCGCCATGCTGACCGGGATCGCGAGCCTGCTGGCGGCCGGGCTGTTCGTCCTGATGGACGCCGTGGACGTCGCCTTCACCGAGGCCGCGGTGGGCGCCGGCGTCAGCACCGTGCTCTTTCTCGGAGCGCTCAGCCTGACCTCGCGGCGCGAGAAGCAGCAGGAAAGGACGCGGATCCTGCCGATCCTGATCGTCGTCGCCACCGGCGCGGCGCTGATCTACGGCACCTGGGACATGCCGGCCTACGGCGATCCGGACGCCGTCATCCACCACCACCTGGCGCCGGAGCTGATCGCCGAGACGGAAGAGAAGATCCACATCCCGAACATCGTCACCGCCATCCTGGCCAGCTTCCGCGGCTACGACACGTTCGGTGAAGTCGTCGTCATCTTCACCGCCGGCGTCGGGGTCGCGCTGCTGCTGGGCGGACTCGGCCCGCGACGCCGGGCTGGACACGGCGAGGAGGAATCGTGAAGCCGCCGTCCCGCGTCCGCGAGATGCCGATTCTCCGGGTCATCGCCCGGGCTCTGGTGCCGGTCATCCTCCTGTTCGGCCTCTACGTGCAGTTCCACGGCGACTTCGGCCCGGGCGGCGGCTTCCAGGCCGGCGTGATCTTCGCCGCGGGGCTCATCATCTTCGCCCTGGTCTTCGGCGCGGAGGCGCTGCGGCAGGTCGTTCCCGTGGTGCTGACGGAGCGCCTGATGGCGGCGGGAGTGCTGCTCTACGGCGCGGTCGGCGTGGTGGCGATGTTCCTGGGCGGAGAGTTCCTGAACTACTCGGCGCTCGATCCGCTGACGACCGGCCACTACGGCCAGCATCTCGGGATCATCGTCATCGAACTGGGCGTCGGCATCGCCGTCGCGGCAACCATCATGCGCGTCTACTACGCGTTCGTGGACCGCCGCGCGGACGAGGACGGGACGGGCGCGGACCCGGCCCTGGACGCCGGCGCCGGCGGAGAGGCCACGTGAACCTGCCGGAAGCGCTCGTGTCTTCGGTTGGTTGGGGCCTCTGGGCCTACTGGCTGCTCATCGCCCTGATGATGGTCGGCCTCTACATCGTCATCGCCCGCGACAACCTGATCAAGAAGGTCATGGGGCTCAACATCTTCCAGGCGGCGGCGATCCTCTTCTACGTGACGATGGCCAAGGTCGCCGGCGGCACCGCGCCGATCGTGCCCGCCGGAGCGGATCACGCCGGAGGTCACGGCGGCCACGAAATCGTCTACTCGAACCCGCTGCCGCACGTGCTGATGCTGACCGCGATCGTGGTCGGCGTCGCCACCACCGCGCTGGCGCTGGCGCTGGCCGTGCGCATCCACGGCGACTACGGCACGTCCGAGGAGGACGAGGCGGTGGTCTACGACATGGAGCACGGCTGAGGCCCCCTCCGGAATCGGGAAGATCGTCGTGATCGAGAAGATCCTCGTCCTGGAAGTCGTCCTGCCGCTGCTCGCGGCTCCGGTCTGCGTACTGGTGCGGCATCCGCGCTTCTGCCGCCTCTTCAGTCTCGGCGTCATCGCGGCCTGCTTCGCGATCGCGGTCGCCCTGCTGGTCGAGGTACGAGGCGGCGGCGTCATCTCCTACCAGCTCGGCGGCTGGCCGCCGCCGCTGGGGATCGAGTACCGGGTCTCGACCATCAACGCCTACCTCCTCGCCCTGGTCACCGCGATGGCCCTGGTGGTCTTCAGCTTCGACTCCCGGGGCGGCCCGCCGCGCGTGCCGGAGCAGCGCCGGCACCTCTACTACGCGGTGTTCCTGCTCTGCATCTCCGGCCTGCTCGGCATCGCGATCACCGGGGACGCCTTCAACATCTTCGTGTTCCTCGAGATCTCGTCGCTGTCGTCCTACATCCTGGTCAGCCTCGGCGGCCACCGGCGCGCCGTGATGTCCGCCTTCTACTACCTGGTCATGGGCACGATCGGCGGCGTCTTCTTCATGCTGGGAGTCGGCCTGCTCTACCAGGCGACGGGCACGCTGAACCTGCGCGACATCGCGGCGCGGCTCGAGCCCTCGCTCGACGATCGCGGCACCGTGCTCGCGCTGGCGCTCCTGGTCGTCGGCATCTCGATCAAGCTGGCGGTCTTTCCGCTGCACCACTGGCTGCCCAACGCCTACTCGTTCGCGCCGCCCAAGGTCAGCGCCTTCCTGGCCGCGACGGCCACGAAGGTCTCCTTCTACCTGCTGGCGATGGTCCTGTTCACGATCTTCGGTGCGCCCTTCGTGTTCGAGGAACTGCGCCTGCAAGCGGTGCTGCTGCCACTGTCCATCCTGGCGATGTTCCTGGCCTCGGGCGCCGCGATCTTCCAGACCGACCTGCGGCGGTTGCTGGCCTACTCGAGCGTCGCCCAGATCGGCTACATGACCCTCGGCCTCTCGACCGCGAACGCGACCGGGCTCGCCGGCGGCCTGGTCCACCTGTTCAATCACGCGGTGATGAAGGGGGGATTGTTCCTCGTCGTCGCCTGCCTGCTCTACCGGGTCGGCTCCGTCCACATCGACGCACTTGCCGGCATCGGTCGCCGCATGCCGCTGACTTCCGCCGCGCTGGTCATCGGGGGCCTGAGCCTGATCGGGGTGCCGGGCACGGTCGGCTTCGTCAGCAAGTGGTACCTGGTGTCCGGAGTGCTGGAGCGCGGCTGGACGGCGGCGGCCGTGCTCATCCTGCTGAGTTCGCTCCTGGCCCTGGTCTACGTCGGGAAGGTGGTCGAGGTCGTCTACTTCCGCAAGCCGGCCGAAACCCAGCCCATCGACCATGTGCGGGAGGCCCCGCTCGGGATGCTGGCGCCGGCCTGGGTGCTCGCGGCGGCCGCCGTCTTCTTCGGCCTGACCACGGACTGGACCTACGGCGTCGCCAGGGAAGCCGCCGAACTGCTGCTCGCGGGCGGGATCTGAGTCGGCCATGAGTTCCGAATGAGTTCCGAGACGACGATTCTGGTCGCCCTTCTGCTGCCGGTTCTGGCGGCGGTTTCCTGCCTGCTGCTGGGTGGCGGCCTGGGCCGCCCCAACCTGCGGGACATCGCCACACCCCTGATCGGCGCCTGCACCTTCGCCGCGGTCTGGCGGCTCGCCGGCGACGTCCTGGCCGGCGGCCGGCCGGAACTCGTCCTGTTCGAGGTGCTGCCGGGAGTGGAACTCGCGTTCCAGGTCGAGCCGCTCGGACTGCTCTACGGCCTGGTGGCGAGCGGCCTGTGGATCGTCACCTCGATCTACGCCGTCGGCTACATGCGCGGCCACCACGAGCAGAACCAGACCCGGTTCTTCACCTTCTTCGCGCTCTCGATCTTCGCCGCGCTGGGCATCGCCTTCGCCAGCAACCTGTTCACGCTGTTCCTCTTCTACGAGGCGTTGACGCTCCTCACCTTCCCGCTCGTCACCCACCACGGCACGGACGAGGCGCGGCGCGCGGGGCGCGTCTACCTCGGCATCCTGCTCTTCACCTCGATCTCCTTCCTGCTGTTCGCCATCCTCTTCACCTGGCGGCTGACCGGCACGATCGAGTTCACGCCCGGCGGCATCCTGGGCGCCGAGACGAGTTCCGGGATGGTCACGGTGCTGCTGCTGCTCTACGCCTTCGGCGCCGGCAAGGCGGCGCTCATGCCCTTCCACCGCTGGCTGCCGAACGCGATGGTGGCGCCGACCCCGGTCAGCGCGCTGCTGCACGCGGTGGCCGTCGTCAAGGCTGGCGTGTTCGCGATCCTCAAGATCGTCGTCTACGTTTTCGGCCTCGACCTGCTCCGCGGCAGCGACGCTTCGCTCTCACTGATGACGATCGCCTCGTTCACGATGCTGATGGCGGCCGTCATCGCGATCCGCCAGGACAACCTGAAGGCGCGGCTCGCCTACTCGACGATCAGCCAGCTCGCCTACATCGTCCTCGGCGCGGCGATGGCGACCACTCACAAGAAGAAGGTGAGCGAGCTCGACGGTCTCGGCCGCACGATGCCCTGGACCTTCGCGGCCTTCTTCCTCGCCTCGCTCTCGATCATCGGCATCCCACCGCTGGGCGGCTCGTGGGCCAAGTGGTACCTGATGGTCGGCGCGCTCGAGACCGGCTTCGCCTGGCAGGCCGCGTTTCTGGGCGTGCTGATGCTGAGCTCCCTGCTCGCCGTCTTCTACCTGATGCCGGTCGTGGTCAGGGGCTTCTTCGCGGCATCGCCCTCGGCCGGCCCCAGCGGCAGCGCCGGCGGCGACCGCAAGCCGATCGCCGAAGCGCCGTTTCTCTGCGTCGCGCCGCTCGTGCTCACGGCGCTGCTGTCGCTGGCGCTGTTCTTCGTCGCCGGCGACCTGGCGTCGCTGCTGCACTTCTAGGCCGAAGTTCTGAGGATCAGGCTTGGGAATCCCTTGCAGGTACGGGGCTTAGCGTGGAATCGGTGTGTCCGGTACTGGGTACGCCTGGTTCAG
>JAPVWO010000111.1 GCA_027493375.1 Candidatus Multivorans thiocomprendens
TGAACACGGCAATCGGCGGAAGGTCGCTTGCCGGTCGCGCCGGCTCGATCACGAAGTCCGGTCGGCTCGGCGCCGCAACGCCATCCGCGAGGCCGAGATCGACCTGCGGCGTCATGTACCAGGTCGAATCGCCCGCGGTCAGAACGTAGCCCGGCCTGCCCCGCACGATGTCGCGGCGAAGCCGAACCGGCTTGCCGTCCACCGCGACCCCCGGCAACGCATCTACGAACCGCGATTCCAGTTCGCTCTCGAGCGGTGGACCGAACTTCACCTTGGCGAGCGCCTCGACCGGCTCCAGATCGTCCGCCTGGGCAAGGATCGCGCGGAGAATCTCCACGGCCGCCGTTCTGGAAGTGCTTGCCATGTCGCTCCCGCGCCGGTAGGCGAACACGCAGCGGTAGCAGCCGTCCTTCTCCGGGTCCTGGTTGCACGCGCACGACGTGAGCGCGTCGAGAGCGCGGCCGAACACGCCGAGCAGAGTCGAAGGCTCGCTCAGAAGTTCCTTGAGGTAGCCGGTGCCGCCCGGAACGGTGTCGTAGAGCATCAGGTACTTGCGGAGGACGTTGGTTCCGACGTCCGGGTACTCGCTCGGCATGGCCCGCATGTGGTCGACCTGCCCGCTGAACCACCGCTTCAGGCCGAGTTCCAGGGCCGCGATGAACGAGGCCATGCTCCGTCCGGTACTGGACGCCATGGACTCGGGAAGGAGCATCCGCACGGCCTCCGACTGAAACTCGCGATACAGGTAGAGGCACTCCGCGATGTCGCCGTCGCCCCCGTCTTGCCCGCCTGCAGGGTCGTCGAACGCGCTCGAACGGGCGCGCCTCCGCGTGCCCGCGACTCGACTCGCTGGACAGCTGCGCGCGTGAGCCGGCTCCTCGTCGCGGCGGCCTTGGACCTTCCCGCATCGCCTGCAGACGCGAAAGCCGTCCCTGGGCAGTTCCAGGCCGGCGAACATCGTCGGCTGGCCTTGCTGCCCCAGCCGGCCGAAGTTCATCTCGCGGAACGTCGCGGACGCGATGTACTCGAATCCGAAGGGCAGTTCGCTCGAGGGCATGGCGTAGGCCCGCTCGACCGCCTGCGGTTCGAAGTCGGCGACAAGCTGCCGGGTATGGAAGAGTGGTTCCCGATCGTCGCGATCGTCGACGATCCGGCTGCGCCTGTCCGGCGTCACGGCATGAACCAGCCGCAAAGGCAGCATGTTGCGCCGCTGGCCCGCGTCGGCCCACATTCCGTCTCCGCAGCGAGGGCACGTCGCGTGGTCGTCCCCGGTGTCCACCCGCTCGCAGTAGCTGCACGTCCGGCACAACCGCCACGACTCGATCTCCGACAAGCGAAGATCGATCCGGTCGATCTCCACCCGCCGGCCTCCGGCGTAGAAGCGGTTCTCGGGTGCAAGCTCGCCCAGGGCCGAAGCCGCCGGCCGCATGTACTCGAAGGTTTCGTACTCGTACCCTCCGCCCTCCGAGGCGTCGGATTCGGAATCGCCGTCTTCCTGTTGACGGCGATAGATGACCGACTTCAGCGTGACGCCCTCCTGCGGGAACGCGTAGTTCGGCAGGAGACCCTCGTCGGTCAGGAAGTTGAACGTGTTGCGGCCGTTGATCCTGCGCAGCAGCCGTTGAAGCCCTCCGCGTTCCCGGACGAGCTCATCGATCTCCTGCTTCATGGCCTCGTCCGAGGGCTGGCGTCGGAGGGCCGCAATCCGCCTCCTGAGCGCATCGGTCTCCGCGCGAAGCGACTTGCGCTCCATGGCCACCTCGAAGAACCGGTCCAGCAGACGCACCCGCAGCGATCGCCCGCCCTCGTCGTCGCCGTGCAGGAACTCGCGCAGGTACGCCCTCGACGCCGGTTCCAGGCTGCCCTCGAAGGCCGCGAGGAACCCATCGAGCAGCGCGTCGGCGTGGCCCCGGACAAAGCTGAACAGGGTGTGAGGGAACCTGTCCAGCGCCGTCCGGTCGACGTTGTCGAGAACTGCGCGAATCTCCCGTGGCACGGCGTCATCGCCGACGCCGGAGGCGGCCCATCGATCGAAGCAGAAGGCGGTGAGTTGCCGCTCCAGCACGGCCGCCGCGTTCAGGAAGACGCCGGGCGGCTCGACCCTGCCGCCCAGCATGTCGAGCGGCGCCTCGTAGAAGTAGAGATCGTGCGGACGGGCAGTGGCCAACGTCAGCGTAAACGCGTTGCCGTCGCGCCTGCCGGCCCGCCCGATGCGCTGCAGGTAGTTCTGCTGCGCCGGCGGAACGGAGCAGAGCGCCACTGTCGAGAGGTCGCCGATGTCGATGCCCAGCTCCAGCGTCGGCGTCGCCGAGAGCACGTTCGGTTCCCATGGCTTCGAGTCCGGAGCGGCGAAGCGTTCCTGAAGGTCCGTCCGCTCTTCCCGCGTGAGGAGCGCCGTGTGCTCGGCGGACACGAGCCTTCGGATCGTCGTGTCGCGGTACAGGCGCCCGAACCAGGATGGCGACGCCGCTTCGTGGGAGCCGTAGACGTCGCGGGCCGCGAGGTCGAGGCAGGGCACTCCCCGCCACAGGTCAGCTTCCCGTTCCGGGACGACCAACACGCGGTTCGACCTGTCGCATTGCATCACCGCCGCGCGGGACGTCGCGTAGAGGGCGGCCGGGTCCAGCGCCCACGCCTGGGCGTTGTCGGCAGAGACGCGCCGTACCAATCCGGCCGATTCGAGCGATTCGAGCGCGGCCATCAGGACGTGCGGCGCATCGTGGGTCGCCGAGAGGGGGTCCAGCGGCGAGAGGACCTTGATCGCCCAGTCCCGATACCAGGGTCTGCGCGCCCCCGGGGCGACCAGCGGCTCAAGGCCATCTCCACGGGTGGGCCCGTCCGTCGGAAAGACGGGCAATGGAGACCGCGGCCCGAACTCCTGGAAGGCGAGCTCATTCCGATTCAGCCACCAGCGATTCGTCCCGCTGGCGAGGAACCCGGCAACCAGATCGCTCCAGATCGCGCCCCGGTTCTTCATCCGGCGCAGGATGCCCAGCAGGAGCGCCTGCACCGTCCCGGCTTCCACGTCCCGCAGGCCGCCGATCTCGCGAATCCGCTCGTGGGCTTCGCGGCAGGCAGCGTCGAGCTTCTCGCGGTCCATGCCGATCGCCACCGCCTGCGTCCGCTCCAGAGTGCGACCGATGGTCGAGCGATGTCCGAACTCGGCAAGGGCCTCCCAGCGAAGCCGACGGGCGACGAGTCCGGGCAGGTTGGAGCCCCGCGGCAGATGCCCCTTGGACTTCAGGGCTTCAAAGTCCCGCAGCCACAGCCGGTCCGGCGCGATGAACTCGCTCACGAAGCGCTCGGCGTCGAACGCCGCCGGGTTGCCGCCGCCGCGCCGCCACCAGGAGACCACTTCGCTCGCGTCGTCCGCGGTCCCGATCAGATCGGCGAGGCGGATTTCTCCGTGTTTCTGGACGACCTGAGCGATCGCCGCCCGCACGTTGTTGGGCCAGGTCCTCGCCGCGACGAACCCCGCCCTGTGGGCCGCGTCCTGCACGTTGTCCGAGAAGGCGATGACCTTGTGATCGTCGTTGTGGGACGACGCGAAGGTTTGGCCGAGCGCGACGCTGAGCAGGCTGGACGCGCGCGCGCCGAAGATGATCAGCGCCTTCCCGGCGCCGCAGTAGGGGCAATCGCGGCTCAGTTCGCTTGCCGGGCCGCCATCGGGACGAGTCTTCCTGACCACGGCCGCGGGCCGGAACACGCGGAGCACCTGGTCCGCGCCGCATTCGTGGCAGGGCTTGCCGGCGTTCTCCCGGCGGGCGGTGAGTCGCCCGCAGCCTCCGCAGATCGTGCCGTCAATCCCCTTGGAATCCGAAGGCGCGTCGCCCGGGAACAGGTACTGCACATCGACGTCGCGGGCGAAGAACTTGTTGTAGAAGAACCGGAGATTCCGCTCGATTCGCTCCTCGCCGCTCTTCTTGACCGCGCCCCAGCCGGTCGCGCGGCACTCCCGGCACTGGATCAGGGGAAGGTGGACCGACCGGTCGCCCGGCTTCAGGTCATCGGAGTGCCGGAGACGATGCGGTGTTTCGACACGCGGGCCGGCCGCTCCCTCCGGCCCCCCGCTTTCGGCGTCCTGTGCGGCGCCTTCATGGGACCCTTGCGAAGACGCCGCGTCCCGGACGCTGCAGACCATCCGCCGGAGCTCCCGCAACCAGAGGTGCAGACCGACCTGAAGAAACGGCAGCAGCCGGTCAGAGTCCCCTTCGGCTCCGCGCCGCCTGGCCACCGAGATCAGCGCGCAGAGTCCGTCAAGCACGGCAAGGGCCTGGGGCGCCGTGGCCACCGGCAGGCTGGGGAGAAGCCGGTCCGCGAGTTCGTCCATCGGCATCGGGCGCCCGTCGAGCAGCCGCAGCAGGTTCACGAACGTCGCGTGCTCCCGGAGGCGCTCGGCGAGCGCGACGCGCCAGCCCGCCCCGTCGAAGTCGCCCTCGATGGGGACTCCGAAGAAGAGCTCGTGGAGTTTGCGGATGTAGTCCTCGGTCGACGCCCCCCGGCGGTCGAGAAGGTCCCCGAGATCCTCCCACGGCATGAAGTAGCTGTTGATCAGCGATCCGCCCAGAAACTCGTCGATGCTCTGCCGAGTCTCGCCGACGATGGACCGCGGCCCGAACGGCTGCCCGAAGATCCGCGACACGTACTCGCGCAACTCCGGCGCCGCGCCGTCGGCGCCGAGCGTCGCCGAGGTGCCGGCGCAGATCAGGTTCTCGCCCGCGCCGAGCCGGGCACGAAGCCGCCGAATGAGACAGGCGAGATCCGTACCCTGCGCGCCGTCGAAGGTGTGCAGCTCGTCGACGACCAGGTAGCGCAGGGTGCCCGGCTCGTTGTGCCGCCAGAGACGCTGGTCGGAGGGCCGGACCAGCAGGTAGTCGAGCATCTTGTAGTTCGTGAGCAGGATGTCCGGCGGCTGCTCCAGCAGAGTCGTCCGGTCGGCGACGATGTGCTCCGGCCCGATGCCGACCTGCGGGGCGCGTGCCGCCTGACCGATGAACAGCCCCGCCGTGACGCGGCCGCGCAGCGCCGGGTTCCGGTGAATCGTCTTCGCGATGCGCCGCGCCTGGTCCGTCGCCAGGGCGTTCATCGGGTAGATGAGGATCGCCTTGATGCCATTCCGGCCCTCCGGGCGTCGCGCCTGTTCGCGGCAGTAGTCGAGAATCGGCAGGAGGAAGCACTCCGTCTTCCCCGACCCCGTGCCGGTGGCGATGACCGTCGAGCGCCCCGCCTCCGCCGCGAGCCGCGAGAACGCCGTCCGCTGGTGCCGGTACGGCGTATAGCCGAGCGGAACTTCCGGAAACGCCTCGCCGCCCTCCGGCGCGTGCCGAAAGGGCAGAGCGACCGAGAGGTACGGCCCCTTGACCAGGTTCTCCGGCTCGGCAAGGAAGTCGTGGATGACGCCCGCCAACTCCGGGTTGGACGGGCCGAAACCGGTTGCCAGGAAGGACCGGATGGCGTCGGCGACTTCCGAGGCGACGGCGGAGGGGATCATGGGCGGCTAGGATCGGTGACCGCCACGGGCGGCCCGCGAGACCGAGGGCACTCTACGCGAGAGGCCGGAGGACAAGCCGATGCCGGTTCATCAGTTCACGTTCATCGTCGAGGGCGCCGACCTTCAGGAGGACGAGCGCCTCGACAGGCTCTTCGAGGCGGGCTGCGACGACTCCACGGTGGGCAGCAGCGAGGGCATCCAGTACGTCGCCTTCGACCGCGAAGCCGAGAGCTTCGAGGATGCCGTGGCCTCGGCACGGCGGGACCTGGAGACGATAGGCGGAGTCGCGGTGGTGGAGGTGCTCAGGGACCAGGAGGCATGAGGTCCGGCGCCTCCCGCGGGAGCTCAACCTGGAACGTCGACGAGATTCGCTTCCAGCGTGTCGAGGAACCCGGGCGGATAGCGGAGGTTGCCTTCCCGAGCTCTCGTCGTGAAGCCTCTCAAGGCGCGGTCCGACAGACTCGGCCACTTGTCCGTGGCAAAGGCGGACAGTCTGCCCAACCGCTTCTCGAGCGGATACTCGGACACACCCGACACCATTCTGCGGCCATTGAGGTTCCAGCCTGCGGTCGGCCAGGGCGCCTCTGGTTCGAGCGGCGTGTCCGCGCTGTCATCGTACTTGGCCGGCTCAACGAGTCGACGTCCGATCCACTGCGCTACCGGTACCGAGACCGCGTTCCCCAGGAGCCGCCAGCGCTGCTTGCCTGCATCCCTTCGCAACACCGAAGTCCAACGCGGCGGGAAGCCCTGGAGCCGCTCCACGGCCTCGATCGGCGGAGTCACGACACGACCCGAAGGCAGAAGGACCGCCGGTGGCGATGGTATCGCCAAGGTCGAACCTGCCTTGAGCGGCGGAATCGCATCGGCCGTCAACCCGTGGCCCACGCGGCCTTCGGTCCAGTAGAAGCTGACCGGCCTTGGTCCGACCGGCCGCGTCACGTCAAGCGTGGGCGGCTCTTTCCTCGGCGCGTCGTCAGCCAGCAGCACCTGCCGGGGGTCTCCTGCCTGGCTCGCAACGATGAACACGCGGCGGCGCCGCTGCGCAAGACCGAACGACTGGCTGTCCACTACGCGGTACGCCCACCGATAGCCCAGTGCCTCAAGTCGACTCAGAATGGTATCGATGGCCTTGCCCCGGTGGAGGTGCAGCATGAAGTAGACGTTCTCGATGACGACCCAAGGGGCCGCTCGCCGATCCAGCAAGGCGAACAGTCTCGCCACGATGGCGCTCTTTCCCCCGTAGTCGAGCCCGGTCTTGTCGCCGGCCATCGACAAGCTCTGGCACGGAAATCCGGCAGTCACGACGTCCGTGTCAGAGGGCAGATCGGACAGATCCGAGACCTCGCCATGCAGCTGCGCCTCCGGCCAATGCCGGCCGAGAACGCGGGAAGCGTGCTCGCAGTTGTCGCAGAGCAGCCTCATGCGATGGCCCGCTCGCTCAAACCCCAACTCGAAGCCGCCGATGCCGGCAAACACTCCTGATACCAGCATGACCTTCGAGTTCCCCGCGGGCTCCGTCGTAGCCTCCCTACCACCGTCGGCCGCGCCCGCTACACCGAGGCCCGCCGAGTCGGCCGGCGCTGGAAGGGCTCTTCCTGACGCCCGCGACCCGAGCCACTCACAGGCGGTCGACCAACTCCACCGGACGTGCGGAGTGTACACGCTGCCCGCGGTCGCCGGCACGATTCTCGACCAGGTCGGCTGGCGTCCCGGCTCCGATCTCTCGAAGGCCCGCCTCCTGGAACCGTCCGCCGGTACCGGCGAGTTCGTCGTGCAGGCGGCTATCCGTCTCGTGGACTCCTATCGGAAACACGGAGTCGAGCCCCGTGCGCGGCACCTTCGCGCCCGCGTCACCGCTTTCGAGCTCCACCCCGGCGCTGCCCGCGAAGCGCGCCAACGGGTTCGGGAAGCCCTTCGCAATCACGACGTGCACCACCGGACAGCCGCGGCGTGCTCCAATGCGTGGGTCCGCACCGCAGACTTCCTCTTGAGCGAAGCGCCGCCGGCACCCTACACCCATGTCGTTGGCAACCCACCCTACATCCGCTGGTCCAAGGTGCCGACACCGCTGAAGTCGCTCTACGAGCAGCGCCTCCCGGCAGAAACGGCGCGGGGCGACCTCTTCCTTCCGTTTCTCGACCTGTCGTTCGACCTCCTCGCGCCTGACGGGAGATGCGGCTTTCTCTGCGCCGACCGTTGGCTCTACATGGCCTTCGCCGAGCGCTTCCGCGCGAAATGGCTCCCTCGCCTCAAGATCCTCTCGAACGACCCGATCCCCGCTGCCGCGGCCTTCGACCGACCGGTAGCCGCCTATCCCACACTCCTGATCGCAGCCAAGCGGCGAACGCCCCGCCGGCAAAACCCGGCACCCCGGCATTCCGGGGGCCAGACACTTGAGGAACTCGGCTGCACGATCCGCGTGGGACCGGCGCTCGGCCATACGCCCGCCTTCGTCCTCGGTCCCGGCGAGCTGGACGTCGAGGACGAGCTCCTCCACCCGTGGCTCGACAGCACGGAGCTGCTCGACGGCGCCATCGAGTGGAAGGGCCGGCGTGTGATCTCCGTCTTCGACGGCCGGGGCCGCCTGCGCGAGATCAGAGAGTTCCCGCTCCTTGAACGACGTCTGCGGCGCTTCGAGGCGAAGCTCCGCGAGCGCTCCATCGTCAGGAACGGAGCGCCCTGGTATCGGACGATCGACCGGCTCCGCCCAGCCGATTGGCAAGCCCCAAAGCTGTTGATACCCGGCCTCGCCAGGATCCCGCGGGCCGCTGTCGACCGCTCGGGCGTCGTGCCGTCGAACGGGGTCTACGCCGTCTTCCCGCCGGAAGGCGAGACCGACGCGGTCTACGACCACCTCCGGGATGGTCGTCTAGCCGCTGCCCTGAACGGGATCGCACCCACGCTGCGAAACGGCTACGTCCGCTGCTACAAGCACTTCCTGCTCAAGATCCGGGTCTGACAACTCCTCTCAAGGGAAACTGGCCGCCAGCCACGAGTAGGTACCTCGTCAACTGCACGTGTGTGTAGCCATGTCGGGTGCCCTTCCTCCTTCTCTCGCACTCGAAGCGAAACGCCAAAGACTCTTCGCGTGCTCTGTTGACCAAGAGAAAGAGCGTCAGCGATCTCAGTTCTCCCGCCTCGATCGCCGGCTGGAAGAAACTCCTTTCAAAGCCCTTCCCGCCCTGGTCTCGCGGCATCGGAATGAACTTCCCTCGAAGTTCTCCCGCAAGCGTTGCCTTCACCTCCTCCTCGCCCTCTACGATTCCAGCCGCCGAGAGCCATTCACCCGCTTTGCGCTTCAAGTCGGCATTTGCTCCATCCCAGTCCTCAAGACCCTGTCTTGAGTAGATCCACATCAGGCTTAGGAGTTCGTCGTTCATCTCTCTGGAGGCGCCGGCAGAAGTTCCGCTCATACCGCAAGACGGCTTGCCGGCGTGTACCCCCGACGCGAACGATGACCGACATGACGACGACTCCACGCGCCCTCAAACTCGGTCGCGAACTCCATCGGCGGGGGCTCCGACTCCGCCGGCCTGAATCGGGAAATGTCCTCACAGAACAGCGCGTCCGCCCAGCGTGGGTGCTCCTCGAAGAAGCTTGCGTTCAACTTCTCGTGCTCCTTGAGTCGAGGCCACCAGAAGCACGGCACCTTCGTCCAGCAATCGTGCGGAAACGCGGCTTCCCGAAGATGTTCCCGGAAGCACTCGGCAACCACCTCAAGCGGGTCCGAAGAGGCCTCGACCGCAGAGTTCCAACCCTCGACTGTGGCAGCATTCTCCCCCAGGAGAAACGGCATCCTGCTCACCAGATGAGGCAGATCGACCAGCACGGCCTGCGGGCCGACCACGTCACGCCGAAACCACCTGTCCAACTCGGCAGCCACCACCCGCACGACCGCCTTGGTCGCCGTTTCCCGCATCTGCAGTTCGTCTCTTTCCAGGAGTCCAGCAAGCCTGTCGCGCTCCACGGCTATCGGCAACGAACGGCAGGACGTCTTGAAGTAGTCCAGGAACGTGACCTGCGCCAAGGCAGTCTCGTCGGCGTCGGCCGAGATCGCGCCCTTCGCCCGCCGACCCAGTCGTGCAGTCTCCTCTTCCCCGAAGCCCAGACCCTCCAGCAGGGGATCCTTAAGGTGACTCTCCACGAACTGCTCTTGGCACCGTCGCTGTGTCGGCACCGTCTTGAGCACGGGCCAGTACCATGGGAGGAAGGACTCGGTTTCAGGATCCGACCCGCCCGTCCACAGGCCTTGGATGCCTAGGTGGCCGGTGTTCAGCGCCAGGTCCGTCCTCGTTTCGTAGTCGCCTACGAGGAAGCGAAGATCAAAGTTCGTCTGAGGGTTCTTGTTCAACGACACGACATACGGAATTCGCGTGAAGGCGCGAATGTAGCCTGCCAGCGCCTCCGCTGTATGGCGGGCTCCGTGAATTCTCAGCTTGGTAAGGTTGTTATCAAGAATGACCAGGTCGATCTCCCGGCCGTCGAACACGAGAGCGCCATTCGACGAGGACGACATCTTCGGCTCATCCAAAACCGCCCGGCCGCGTTCAACGAGACCCTCGACCTCGTTCTTGAGGTCGTCCTCGAAGAGGCACTCCACCTGGACGTCAGGCTTGCTGGCCATGATCTCCTGCAGTGCTTTCTCCCCCCTGTCCCTTTCATCGTCACAGATCAAGATCTTCACTTCGAAGCTCCTTTCCAAGACAGCTCGAACGAGGTAGAAAACCCCGTCCTTGGGCGCACGAACGCGGCGCGGACCGACCTTCGCGACGCGATCAGGCGCACTAGGGCAAGGCCTAGTCCCTGACCGCCCATCGCGACCGACCGATTTCTCTCGCTGACGCGGAGCCGACGCTCGAATGGTTCGAACAGCGCCGGCGCCTCTCCGAGAGGCACGCCAAGGCCGACGCCCGTGTCGCTCACGCGAAACCACTCTTGATATCGTCCCCTGCGGCCACCGTCGAAAGCCACGGAGGGATCTTTCTCCGCATCCAGCATGGCATTCCAGGCGTTGGACAGAAGGTTTTGTAGAAGGGCGTTCCAATCGGCGAAGGAACCGACGGGGAACCGAAGATCTTCAGGCACGTCGACAGCTTCGAATGAGACGCGGGGCATGAGAGGCCGCATGGCGCGGACCACGCTCTCCACAACAGGGCCAACCCGGAGACGATCGGTTGCCTCCCTATCCTCCTCCGACACCAAAGGAGCAAAGAGCTCTTGAAGTGATCGAAAGCGGCTCTCGGCCTCCAAAAGGCTCCTGGCGATCTCCGCGAGTTCTGGAGCATCCAACCTCGCGGCAACCGCGGTCAGTCTCTCACCGAGTCGGCTCACGAGCGTGATCTCTCTCGCGAGCTCATGGTTCAGGGCCAGCGCGGTCATGCCCGCCGTCGCCAGTGGAGCCAGCAGCACGGCTCGTCGGTCGGTCTCCTCCTCGGCCCTCTTGGATGCCTTCTCCGCAGCTACTACCTCCCGCCTCACGTCTCGGAAGACAGCGCGCGGCATCGCGTCCCGGTTCCGGTCCAACACGACTACTGCACGGCGAACAGTCCGCGCCGGCGACTCCCTGGCACGCGCCTTTTCGGCACTCTGAGCGGCCAGCATGCGATAGCGACTGGCATAGAAGTCCAGCGAGAACCGAACGAGATTCCTGAGTTGCTTGAACGCTCTATTCGGAGCGAGCCGGTCTCGACCCGGCGACAGTTGAAGCGACTCACCCGGTCCCGCGTGAATGTTCTCCGCGAGGCTCCTTTCGTGATTGGTGTCGATCTCGACCGCGCCAAAAATCCTGCCTGGAGCGGGCAGATCCAACAGGTAGCGTCCCTCTACGTTCAGCCGCGCGGGAAGCAGATCGGAGACGATCAGCCGACGACCCTGATCCCTTGTCACGTTCAACCAGTCTTGCGACGCACCGTAGTACGGCAACCTGAACCCGCTGTCATAGACAGAGACGTTGCCGAACCGACGCAGGTACTCCCTGACCTCTCCGACCGCCAGCCCACCCGGCTGCCTTCCCTCCGTCTTGAAGACCAGAATCTCGAACTTCGCACCGTCTATGGCACATGGCGAGCCGGAACTTGCGGCCGGTCCGGCGTTGATAGGCAATGACACTCTCTCGCGGAATGACCTGGAGGCCTCCTGGCCCTCCGGATAGGAGGGCTTGAACTCCAGCTCGATCGTTGCCTCTCCTCCGGCCCGACCATCCCTGAGCCGTCCTCTGATCTTCGCCTTCCAATTCTGGAACAGCGCGTTCTGAAGCTTGTCGAAAGCTTCCCTCGCGCGCAGGATCTTCGGTGCGTCGATGTCGATATGAAAGTCCAAGCCCGTACGCTCCGTGCGCCGGACCTGGGGTGCCGCGAACGGCGGCCGTAACAGCCAAATCTCTTGACCTAGCTTCTCAATCGCTTCGGTGCCCCACTCGCTCCTGAGCTTCTTTAGCACGATCCGCGTGCCCGAGCTCTCGGAGGTCGGTAAGGACATGGTCCCGTCGCGCATCTGCCAGAGCACGTTGACCGTGTTCAGTTCCTCGCCTCGTCGAACGCCGGTCCAGTCGACGAATACGTAGAGATGGCGCGAAGCGTCGTTGACCGTAGCACTCTCAAGTGTCATTTCGTCGGCGAGAAACTGGACGGAAAGACGGCCGATCCCCTTCGAGCCCGTCATCGGGCGCCGATAGCCCCGCGACTCCCGTGTCACCGTTTTGTGCGTCGTACCTAGGCGCATCCAATGCGCGTGGAACTCCTGCTCGGAGATGCCATGCCCGTTGTCCCACACGATGATCTCGTCGTCGCGGAATTCGATCCGACACTCCGTTGCGTCTGCGTCGTATGAGTTCTTTAGGAGTTCTGCCAGCGCTATGTGCGAATGGCCGATCAGTTGTTCGCCCAACTCTCGCAATAGAGCCGCGTCGACGGTGAAGGTAGTCGACGAGCCAAAGAACTGGTCGCGGAGGCGGTCGGCTTGGTCATGCAGACGAATCAGTTCCCGCAAGCGAGAAGCAGGCCACAAGTCGATGATGAGCTTGCGTCCGCGAGCGAGAGCTTCCGCTTGTCGATCATGCTTCCAGGATTCGAGCTTCTCTTGACCGCTCCGCCCGCGCGGCACGGCCGGCTCGGTCGGATCGAATGGGAAGCAAAGTACGAACTCCGTGAGGTTCGGGTGTACTTCCAGGGCCGTCGACAGAGACTCGCTCGCTTGTCGAATCAAGGGATTCAGGTCGAAGACGTACGGCGCCTGCCAGGCTCGGCGCCCGGAGGCCGACTCAAGGTAGAACTCGCTGGCTCCATCGCCCCGGCTTCTCGACGGCCGGACGAGCGAGACACCAGCGGAGAGACCGGCGAGTTGACGGCAGAGCTCCTCGAAGGCCTCCCGCTGGCCCCCAAGGCGGGGGAGGATCTGCCGAAAGGAGATCTCGCTACCGGTTTCTGTGGCGTTCACTGTGTTCGATGTCCAAGCATCCGACGCTTAGTGTGCCACGAGTCGCGACGACGGCTTCCCCACCCACTCACGCCGGTCACATCAACCGCGAAGGCGCTGGTCGAGCTCCGCCCACGCCGTCGCGTAGTCTGCCTCGCGGTCGCAACGGTCGAATGGGGCATGGTACTCAATGGTCCGGTCGACGGGGCCGCCAGGGAGAGTGTCGTCGGTGATACGGCGCGTGACCACGCCCCCGTGCTGCAGGTCGCGGACATCCTCCCAGCCGAGGGCGATGTCGTCCTGAGCGCTGTCCGGCGTGCGCAGCCCGTAGGCGGTGTCGCCCTTGCGGGCCTTTCGGGGCAAGCCCACGCCGGGGAGGCCCTTGGAGACCGTGAAGACGATGCGGCCGTTCCGGTCGTACCAGGTGTCGGCCTCGTACTGGCGCATGACCGGGAACTGGACCCGGTAGATGGTCAGGAGCTCCTCCAGGGTCAGGTCGAGGGCTGTCGCGGCGAGGACGTCAATCTCGACGAGGGCTTGCCGGCGGGCGTAGTCGGTCCGCAGAGCTACGTCCCAGCGCCAGTCCGGCGGGAGTTGGGCGAAGTCCTGGGGCAGCCGGGAGTCCTGTTTCGCCCAGGCGTCCGCGCGGAAGGCGTCAATGGCCGGAACGCGGTCGCCCGACGGGCGGCTCTTCGACGTGAAGCTGGCTCCGCCACCAACTGCCCGGCTTGGGCCGCGTGCTGAGTTTCCCGCGCAGATCTCGAACCACAGGTCTGCGTAGTGCGTGGTCAGGCAACAGAGACGCAGTGCTCTGACTCGGAGGGCGTCCCGAATGCGCGGGTCGCAGGTGTCGTCGAGGATCGGAAGGCGGCTTAGCCAGGACAGATTGACTTCCCCAGTGCCCGTGCTCTTGATGAAGAAGTCGAAGACCACTGAACTGGCCAGGGCAGAGAGATCCACGCAACTCGCGGCACGCCGGAAAGCGGTTGCTACGTTCGTGTGAATGAGCGCCACCTCTCTCGGGACTACGGCGCAGATCAGGGAACGCTCGGACGCAGGGCCTGTCATCCTCCGGTTGATGAGCCGGTAGTAGTCGGTCACCTTCTTCGGAAGTTCTTCGCCTGCGTCCCGCCAAGTCACACGTGGCGTGCGGCCTTCATACTCGGCCCGGTCGCAGGCCGGAACGTAGTTCGTCCTCGGCAGGTAGTCGTCCGGCAGTGTCGTCAGGTCCAGAACGTCGTAGTGGGCCTTCTCCGTGCAGATTCGCCGGGGCGTCTTGCTGAGCGGCGTGCCGACGAAGAAGTGCGGTCCGGACAAGACCAATCCGGACGCCCGGTCCGGGTAGCGGGTCTCACGCCGGGTGGTCCCGTCGTCTTGGGCACCCTTCTCCTCCCAATGCCGAGGCGCACACCACGCTCCTTTCAGATCGTCGAGGACCACCGGATGCGCAGAGAACCTCGCAAGCACTGGCATCAGCCCAGTGGCATGGAGAGCCGGCAACCGCGCTCTGACGGCCGGCGTTCCTGGCTCGTCGTACAGCTTGGCGAAGACCTCAAGCGCCTCCTGGTCGACACGAACGATTCGGCCGCTGTGGCCGGCTGTGGCCCAGCGGTTCTCGTCGTCCTTGATGCCGGGAACGGCGCCGCTTCCGTCGTGCTCGAAACACGCGTCGACCGTCCTTGGCGCGAACAGGTTGGCGAGGTGGGCGAAACCCGGCTTCCGGCGCGGCCTGCCGTGCACGTTGACGCTGAACAGAGCCCGGTGGGGAATCGGAAACAACATGAGCGAGTTCTGGAACTGAAAGTGCGCCCGCAGCCTGGGGTAGAGCGCCTCCCGAAGCGGCCCGCCCTTCGGGTCGTCGTAGACGCCCTCGGGATGCAGGTAGCCGACGACTCCGTCCGGGTACACGACCATCCACGCTTGCGGCAGGAAGCACTTGAAGAGGTTCGTCTGCTGGCCGGCGAGCAAAGGGTAGTTCTGAGGGGCGTTCAGGAAGGACTGCGTGGCCTCGGCCTGTTCGACCTCCGCGAGCCAAGCCGCCCGGATGTTCGTGCCGCGTCCTGAGCGAGCGGCGGCGGACGGGTCGTCCATGTCCGACCGCGCGCCTTCAACCGGTGCAGGAACGCTTCCGAGATCGGATGAGGGCAGGGGTTCCGCGCGTCGCTCTCTGCTCTCATGAGCGGAGCGATCGCGCGGCGGATCTAGCCCGGAATCGCCCCGCGATCGTCCTGCCACCGGTCTCGCACTGGCCAGCAGCTCGCTTCGCAGCGCCGCGACCCGGGTCGCGGAGTAGCCGCGCAGCGCGAGCAGCGGGTAGTAGTCCCCCAGAACGCCCGCCTCCTTCCACTCCACCTTGACCCACGGCGGATTCCCCACGACCAGATCGAATCCACGCCGGACCTGCCCATCAGGTCCCTCCCCGTAGAAGATGTCGGCAAACGCCAGCTCCCAATGGTGGAACCGGTGACGCGACGCCAGATCGTCCACGAACTTGAGCCGCGGAAACTGCTCGAACAGCTTGTCCAGATCGAGCATCCCGATCTCGTTCGCGATCCGCTTG
>JAPVWO010000112.1 GCA_027493375.1 Candidatus Multivorans thiocomprendens
TCGATGTAGCGGCCCAGCCAGGCGTCGATGTTCTCGATCATCGCGGCGTAGTTCTGGCGCAGGGCCACGTGCTCGGCGGGAGTCAGGGCGCCTTCGTAGGCGAAGGGTTGGCCGAGACCGTCCCTGCCGCGCACCCAACCTTCCATCTCGGCCGTGATGTCGACCGGCGGGTGGGGCCCGGTGAAGTTGATGACGAGGTGCCAGGGTTGGTCCCGCGGCGCCGCGTCGATCAGGTCGAGTCCGTTGCGTGCGATCCAGTTGTCGCAGTAGGCCTCGGGTCCGAGGGGCGAGGTGATCACGTCGCCCCACCAGGTGTCGGGGAAGCCGGAACGCCGCCGCCGGAAGTCCTCGGCGCAGGCCTTGCCCTGCGGCGGTTCGAGGGAGTCGAGAAAGGCGTAGTACGGGTCCTTCGCCCCTTCCGGATCCTCCAGGTAGGACTGCATCCCGTCGCCCTTGCCGCAGTTGTTGATCTGCGCCGAGAAGCCCCACTCAGCGGCGAAGTTCGTTCCGTCCATGCCCCAGTTGCCGCTGTTCTTCGACATGTCGAGCTTTCCGACGGCCATCGTGTGGTAGCCGGAATCCCGGAGCAGGCCGTAGAAGGTCTGCTGGTCGAGCGGGTAGTCGGTGCCGTTGCCGGGAACGCCGCAACGGTCGTACTCGCGGCCGGAGGCGAGGCATGCCCGCGACGGGGCGCAGACCGGCGACGGCACCAAGGCGTTGGTGAAGTTGACTCCGTCACGGGCCAGGCGGTCGATGTTCGGTGTCCGCAGCGCGGCGAGACCGCCGCTGCCTGGGCCGAGCCAGTCGGGCCGGTGCTGGTCGGGAAAGAAGAAGAGCAGGTTGGGGCGATCGTCGACAGCCACCGGCTTCTCGGCAGCGTCGCAACCGGCCAGACCGGCCAGGGTGCCGCCAGCGATCAGACGGGATGACTGTTGGAGGAAATCGCGGCGGGTGCTGCGGTTCATGGAACTCCTCCTTCCGGCTTGGGGAGTACGGCGGATTGAACGAACTTGATGATTCCTACGGCGTTGGCTAGCTTAGGCTACTCACCAAGCAACATGATCGGCTATGCAGCCTTGAACCCTGTTCCGGGCGGTCGCCCGATCGACTGGAGGCATCAAGGATGAAGCGAAGTCTAATCTCGGGCTGGTGCACGGCCCTTATCGTCCTGGTCTGCGCGGGACCGCTGCTCGCGGACGGTCCGCAGACGGGCACGATCGACGGCCGCGTCCTGGACGCCCAGGGTGCGCCGCTGCCTGGCGTCACCGTCACGCTGACCGGCCCGCAGAACACGCGGACGGTCATCACGGACCCTGACGGCGTCTACCGCTTCGCGCTGCTGCTCGCCGGGCGCTACACGGTGAACGCCGAGCTCGAGGGCCTCGGCGCGGCCGAACTGGCGACCGACCTCGATCCGGGCCAGCGGCGGGGCGTCGACCTGACGCTCGTGTCGGCGACCGAGGAGGAGATCACGGTCACCGGCGAGGCGCCCCTGATCAGCCGCTATGAGACCGCCCTGGCGGCGACGATCCCGGAGGAGGTGACGGACAACGTCGCTTTCGGCACGCGTACCTACAACGCGGCGATCCGGCAGTTGCCGTCGGTTGTCAACCGGAATGACGCGGATACCGTGCCGTCCGTGAACGGCGGCATCTCGACCGAGGTGGGCGTCTACGTCGAAGGCGTGGATACGTCGATGCACCGTCGCGGCGGCGAGATGCGTCTGCTCATCCCCAGCACCGCGCTGACCGAGACGAAGCTCGAGTCGACCGGCTTCGGTGCGGAGTATGGCCGGGCGACGTCCGGCATCATCAACTCGACGGTCAAGACGGGGACGAACGAGTTCCACGGCGAGGCGCTCTACATCGGCCAGAACCCGAAGTGGAGGGCGCCGGACATCCTGGAGCTTGAGCGTCCCGATGACCAGATCAACAGCTACGAGACCAGCGTCGGCGGTCCGCTCGCTCGCAACCGGGCGTGGTTCTTCGTGTCCTATGGCCGGATCTCCGACAACCGGATCGATCGCTTGCGGGACGGGACCGTCGTCAATCTCAGCCGCCAGGCGGATCCCCTGGTCGCCAAGGTCAACTTCCAGCCCAGGGACACTCAGCAGATCGCGGTCACCGCGATCGATGCTCCGTCGGATGCCATCGGGCTTTCCGGCAACCCCGGCGACCAGTACGCGATCATGAACTTCCCGCTGAACGGGCGGGTGCAGACGCTGAACTGGAGTCTCGGACTGGGCGCCTCGAACTTCCTCGAGTTCAAGGTCGCGAACCGCGAGGAGTTCGTCGGCCGTCACGCGGCGGAGCAGCACGCGATCGATCCGAACGCCTCGCCGGACGATCCGCCGGGGAACAACTTCCGCTACCGCGACCTGGCGACGGGCCTGAGGTACAACGGTCCGGCCGTGCGCCTGGCCGAGGGCTTCAACGACTTCCCGCGCGACCAGGCGAACATGTCCCTGACGAGCTTCCGGGGCCGCCACGAGTGGAAGTTCGGCATCGACGCGCAGGCGATCGAGTTCAGCAACCTGACCTCGATCATCACCGAGTTCCGCGGCCGGAACTACGACGCCAACCTGCCCGGCGGCTTCGTGACGCCCGTGAACAAGCGGGTGTTCGACCGGTCGGACGTGATCACCGAGACCAGCGACTTCCTGGCCGGCTTCGTGCAGGATCGCTTCGAGGTCGGCGACAACTGGGTGTGGACCCTGGGCATTCGGGGCGACCAACAGACGATCGACAACGACATCGGCGAGCGGGTCAACGAGTACACCGAGTTCGTCCCCAGGATCAGCGGCGTCTACGACATGAAGGCCGACGGCAGCATCCTGCTCCGCGGCACGCTCGGTCGCTACTACCACGCGATCGGCATGGGCATCGTGCTCCAGGAGTTCTCCCGCCAGAACAACGGCGAGAACATCTACGAGCAGTTCCTGTGGAACGGCGAGACCCTGCGCTACGACCGCTTCCAGCGGCGTGTCGAGCCCACGTTCGACCAGGCCATCCAGGACATCGACCCCTACTACAAGGATGAGATCTCCTTCGGCGCCGATTTCCAGGTGTCCGAGAAGTGGGTCGTCAAGTCGCGCCTGGTGGCGAGCGAGGCGACGAACATCTTCCACGCCACGCTCCAGTACGACGATGCCGGCCGGGTAGTCCGGGATCTTCGGAACTGGTCCGACGCCCGCCGCGAGTACCGGGCGCTGCAGCTCGAGGCGAACCGGCTGTTCCGCAACAACTGGACCCTGCGCACGAACTACACCCTGAGTTCGACCGAGGGGAACATCAACTCCTTCAACGACAACTTCAACCTGTTCGAGGGCCTGGGCGGAATCGAGGTCGGCACCGGGCTGACCAACGCGACCTCGAGCGACTGGTGGTTCGGGCGGCTGCTCGAGGATCGGGAGCATCTGGCGAACGTCATCGGCATGAAGCGCTTCGATTTCGGCCGGCACGACCTGGTGCTGGGCGGCTTCCTTCACTACGCCGCCGGGAGGCCCTGGGGGAGCCACGTCTCTACTCAGGTCCGTCACCCGGTTTCGGGCCAGACGATCACGACGTCGACGTACCGTGAGCCGTCGGACGCCAACCGGCTGCCGGACACATGGACTGTCGATCTGTCCCTGATGTACTCGGTCGCGATGGTCGGCAACGTGCGGGCAAAGATCGGCTTCGATCTCGCGAACGCGACGGACAGTCAGGAGCCCGTCACCATCAACACGTCGACGGGACGGCCGAACGCGAGGGTCTCCTCCTATCAGCGACCGCGAGAGTTCCGGCTGAAGGTGGGCTTCAGCTTCTGATCCGGATCGGAAGGTGCGGCTGGGGCCGGGCACCGCTGTTTGTGAGCGGTGCCCTCGCCTTTGCCCTTGCCGTTTCCGGCTGCGACACGGACGGCCCGGGCGCAGCCTACGACGGTGATCTGGGCGCCGCGATCGAGCAGCTCAAGGCGGACGTGGCGGCGCAGGCGACGGACGAGTCGACGGTCGCCGCGCGGGCGGCGGTGACGGCCGACTGGGCCGACGCCCTCGCGCTCGCCGGTCACGAGATGGGCCTGGAGGGGCCGCGGGTGCGTCTGAACTCGACGTTGCCTCCGATCGGCGAGGCCGCCGTCGCGGCGAGCGCCATGATCGACCGGCTGGTCCGCGAGTTCACGCTGCGGGAAGAGGAAGGCGCGCTCGGTTCGCTGGCAACGGACACCCCGGGACCCTTCGAGGCCCGTCAGTACGCGACGGTTCGTCAGACCTGGACCGCCGGTACGCGGCCGGTCGAGACCGGCGGCGGATTCTGGGTCGCTCGCCACTTCAACGTGAACTACGGCGCCTTTCAGACCTCCGACCCGGCCGGCGCCGGCTACGTCAGTCTCGAGACGAGTGACGGCGACGCCGTCTTCGAGGCCGAGGTCTACATGGCCTCGGGGCCGCACGGGGGCTTCCGCGCTCCGGAACCGGCGCTCGCGTTCCGACTCGTGGAGGGGCGGCTCGACGCCGGCGAGTCGGCGACGATCGCCTACGGCGACACGTCCGGCGGCGGCCCCGGAATCCTGATGACGCAGACTTCGGGCGCCAGGATCCCGTTCCCGCTCTACGTCGACCTCGACGGCTCCGGCGAGTGGCGCCCGCAGCCGATCCTGCCGTTCGCGGTGACCGGCACGACGGTTGCCGGAGTCCACGGCTTCGCTCCGAGCGTGGTGCGAACCGGCGAGGCCTTCGAGTTCTCGGTGCGCGCCGAGGATCGCTTCTACAACCGGGCGACCGGCGACATTCCGGGCTTCGATGTCCTGTTGAACGGGGAGCTCCGCGCCTCGACCGGGCCGGGATCCGAGGCGATCACGGTCGTCGAACTGACCCTCGATGAACCCGGCGTCTACTGGGCGGCGATTCGCTCCCGGGGCGAGGGGCCGTCGATCAGCGGGGACGCGAACCCGATCCTGGTCGTGGACGACCCCGATTACGGCATCTACTGGGGCGACACTCACGGCCACTCGGGCTACGCCGAGGGCATCGGCACGCTGGACTTCTTCATGCGGTTCGCGCGCGACGACGCCCGGCTCGACTTCGTCACGCACTCGGAGCACGACATCTGGCTGGACGCCGGCGAGTGGGAACTGATGCGGGAGAAGAGCGCCGAGTACGACGAGCCGGGGCGGTTCATTCCCTACCTCGGTTGGGAATGGACGCGGCACACGCGCCAGGGCGGAGGCCACCACAACGTGCTCTACCGCACCGTCGGCGATCAGGACGTGATCTCGGTGCTCGAGTTTCCGACGTTGTCCGAGCTCTACCGCGAACTCGACACCCGCTACGACCGCCGCGACGTCGTCGTCATCCCGCATGCCCACAACCCGGGCGACTTCCGCCAGTCCCACCCGGGCCTGGAGCCCCTGGTCGAGATGATGTCGATGCACGGGACCTTCGAGTGGTTCATGCGGGAGTACCTGTCGCGCGGGCATCAGGTGGGCGTCGTCGCGGCGTCCGACGACCATCTCTCCCATCCCGGCTACTCGGCGCCGAACCGGACCTCGCTGGCGCAGAGCGGGGGATTGGGGGCTGTGTTCGCGCCGGAGATGTCGCGCGACGCGATCTTCGACGGGATGAAGGCGCGACGCACCTACGCCACGACCGGGGATCGCATCATCCTCGATTTCAAGGTGAACGACGCGATGATGGGCTCGCGGGCGCCGTTCTCGGACGTGCGGGAGATCGCGGGACGGGTGATCGGCACCGGGCCGATCGGCTCGATCGCGTTGATCAAGAACGAAGAGGAGCTCTGGAGCGAGGACTACTCGCTCGACACCGCCGGCGGAGCGCCCGCCGACCTGCTGCTCACGTTCTACTCCGAGGAAACGCCAGTCCACATGGGCGACGCCCCGCGCGGATGGCGGCACTGGCGAGGCCGGCTGACGGTCGCCGGCGCCACGCTGCGGTCCATCGAGGGGACGGACTTCGTCAATCCGACGACCCAGCACGTGGAGCAGAACGGCAACGGCGCCGTCTTCCGCACGAACACCCGCGGCGAGACGAGTTCGCTCCGACTGTCAGTGGCGGACGTGCAGCCCGGAGCGGCGATCGTCCTCGAACTGGAAGAGGCGGCCGAGACGGGCTCGGCGCCGCCGTTCTACCGGCCGCGGGCGGTCATCCCGGGCGCCCGCGTGCGCCTGCCGCTGTCGGATCTTCAGGGCGGCCGGCTGGAGAAACTGCTGCCGATCGAGGACTATCACCGCGACTCCGTGACCCTCCGGCGCGTCCGCCCGGACGGGCCGCGCGACCTTGCGTTCAGCTACACCGACAGCGATACACCGCGCCAGGGCGACTACTACTTTGTCCGCGTCCGCCAGTTGAACGACGCGATGGCCTGGTCGAGCCCGGTCTGGGTCGGAGGACATCCCTCCCGGTAGAGCCCGCCGTCAGGCCGGCTCCGCGATGAACACCGGGATGGTCCGCGACGGCACCGGGCGGGCGGACGTTGCCGATGGGTGGCGCTTTCGCCGGTTGCAACCGGATGGCAGTTTCGACGGTTGCAGCGGGCTGGCGTCCTCGAGGTGGAGATGACCGGAGTAGATTTCCTACATGACCGGGCGGCGGATGGCGGTGACGATGGGAGACGCTTCGGGCGTCGGGCCCGAGATCGCGGTGCGCCGGTTTGCCGAGGGGCTGCTGGGGAGCGATGCCGTGGTGTATGGCGATGCGGCCGTGCTCGTGCGGGCGGCGGCAGTGCTGGGCCTGGACGTGCCGGTTCACTCGGTCGATGGGCCGGAGGAGGCGGTGGAAGGCTCGCTGAACGTGTGCGATCAGGGCCTGATGAGCGCGGAACGGGTTACGCCGGGAGTGTTGAACGCTGAGGCGGGGGCGGCCGCGCTTGCCTATGTGGCCTGCGCGATGCGCGACGCTTTGGCAGGCAGGGTGGCGGGGATCGTGACCCTGCCGATGAACAAGGAGGCGACACGCATGTCGCGGCCGGACTTCCAAGGGCACACGGAGTTCATTGCCGGGCTGTGCGGCGCCCGTGACTTCGCGATGATGTTGACCGTGCCGGAGCTGGCGGTGACCCACGTCAGCGCTCATGTCAGCCTGCGCGAGGCGATCGAGCGGGTGGAACCCGTGCGGATCCGCAAGGTGATCGATCTGACCCA
>JAPVWO010000113.1 GCA_027493375.1 Candidatus Multivorans thiocomprendens
CTCTGAACCAGGCGTACCCAGTACCGGACACACCGATTCCACGCTAAGCCCCGTACCTGCAAGGGATTCCCAAGCCTGATCCTCAGAACTTCGGCCTAGGGTTGAACGAGGTTCTCGTAGGCCTCGGGTCGCCGGTCGCGGTAGAACTGCCACACCGAGCGCACCTCGTCGATCATCCCGAGGTCGAGGTCCGCCACCAGGAGCTCGTCCTGGTCCTTCGACGCCTGGGCGACGATCTCACCCCTCGGGCTGACGAAGTAGCTGCTGCCGTAGAAGGAGCCCAGGTCCCACGGCTTCTCCGTGCCGACCCGGTTGACGCAGCCCATGAAGTAGCCGTTGGCGACCGCGTGGGCCGGCTGCTCGATCGTCCACAGGTGGTCGGAGAGGCCGGCGACGGTGGCCGACGGGTTGTAGACGACCTCGGCGCCGGCGAGGCCCAGGGCACGCGCGCCCTCGGGGAAGTGGCGGTCGTAGCAGATGTAGACGCCGATCCGCCCGAAGGCGGTGTCGAAGACCGGGTAGCCGAGGTTGCCGGGGCGGAAGAAGTACTTCTCCCAGAAGCCGGCCACCTGCGGGATGTGGGTCTTGCGGTACTTGCCGACGTAGCTGCCGTCGGCGTCGATCACCGCGGCCGTGTTGTAGAGGATGCCCGCGGTCTCGCGCTCGTAGACCGGCACGACGATCACCATGCCGAACCGGCGCGCGTACTCCGCCATCCGCTCCGTGGCCGGGCCGGGAACCGGCTCCGCGGCGGCGAACCAGCTCGAGTCCTGGCCGGGGCAGAAGTACGGCGTGTTGAACACCTCCTGCAGGCAGAGAACCTGGACGCCCCGGAGGCCCGCCTCCTCGATGCAGGGAATGTGCTTGGCCGTCATCGCCTCCACCGTGGCGGCGACCTCCTCGGCCGACGCGCCGTCGCCGCAGGTGCCGTCCGGCAGCGACATCTGGATCAGACCGGACTTCAACATTCTGCTCATGTCATCTCCTAGTACGGCCCGCCGAACAGCCCTCGCTTCAGGAAGTTACCCCCGCCGGCCCGGCCGTGCCAGACGTTGTCCTCGACCACCACGCGGCCCCGGCTGATCACGATCTCCGAGATCCCCTGTACCTCGATGCCCTCGAAGGCGTTGTAGTCCACGTTCATGTGGTGCGTGTGGGGGTTGTCGACGCTGATCGTCTCCCGGCGGTCCGGGTTGAAGATGACGATGTCGGCGTCGCTGCCCACGGCGATCGTCCCCTTCTTCGGGAACATCCCGAACAGCTTGGCCGCCGCCGTCGAGGTCAGGTCGACGAACTTGTTGACCGATAGCCGGCCACCCACGACGCCACCGTTGTAGACCAGGCTCATCCGGTTCTCGACTCCCGGACCGCCGTTCGGGATCTTGCTGAAGTCATCTACCCCCAAGACCTTCTGGTCCTTGAAACTGAAGGGGCAGTGGTCGGTCGAGACGCTCCGCAGATCGCCCAGGCCGAGGCCCCGCCAGAGCTGTTCCTGGTTCCACTTCTCGCGCAGCGGCGGCGTCATCACGTACTTCGCGCCCTCGAAGTCCTCGTGGTCGCCCGGAGACCGCCCGGAAGGCCGGTCGTAGTGACTGAGGTCCAGGAACAGGTACTGCGTGCAGGTCTCGGCGAACACCTGGGCCTCCCGGGCGCGGGCCAGCCTGACCTCTTCGAGCGCGTCCGCGCAGCTCACGTGGACGATGTAGACGGGCACGCCAGCCACCTCGGCGATCGCGATCGACCGATGGACCCCCTCCGCCTCCATCCGCGTGGGCCGGGTCAGCGCGTGGTACTTCGGCGCCGTATTCCCCGCGGCGAGCGCCAGCTTGACGATCTCGTCGATGGCGATCCCGTTCTCGGCGTGCATGCACACCAGGCCGCCCTCCTCGCCGGCCTGGCGCATCGCCCGGAACAGCGTGGCGTCGTCCACGTAGAGCACGCCCGGGTAGGCCATGAACATCTTGTACGAGGTCACGCCTTCGTCGGCCAGCCGGCGCATCTCCCACAGCCGGTCGTCCTCCATGTCCGTGACGATCATGTGGAAGCCGTAGTCGATGCCCGCCTTGCCGGCGGCTTTTTCCTGCCAAGTCTCGAGGCCCTCCAGGGTCGAGTGCCCCTTGGTCTGGATCGCGAAGTCGATGATCGACGTCGTGCCGCCGAAGGCCGCCGCCCTGGTGCCGGTCTCGAAGTCGTCGGCACTCGTCGTGCCGCCGAACGGCATGTCCATGTGGGTGTGCGGGTCGATGCCGCCCGGCATGACCAGCCGGCCGGCCGCATCGATCGCGCGGTCGGCCTCGACCTCCAGGTCACGGCCAATGAGCGAGACCGTCTCGTCCTCGACGAAGATGTCGGCGTGGTAGTCGTCCACCGCCGTCACGATGCGACCGTTACGAATCAACAGGGACATGGTGTTCCTCCTCTCCGGCGCACCATCTGCGTCGGCACCTTTCGGATCTTCAGCGCCTGGTAGTACTGCTCGGTCTGTCCCATCGGCGTGCGCAGGTCCCGTTCCCCTGTGATCAGCATCGTCGGCGTCGTGACGTTGCCGACGAGGGACAGGGGCGAGCGGGCCCAGTAGTGCTCCAGCATGCCGTCCTCCCAAACCGGGCCGGGGAACCAGTACTGGTAGTAGGACGCGTACCCG
The DNA here is from genome assembly GCA_027493375.1 of Candidatus Multivorans thiocomprendens. GTDB lineage: Bacteria > Acidobacteriota > Thermoanaerobaculia > Multivoradales > Multivoraceae > Multivorans > Multivorans thiocomprendens. Next base: position 2,645 of record JAPVWO010000113.1, read on the forward strand.
TCCGACGTGAGCGAGAAGCTGATCCAGTCGATGACCGGCTTCTGTGACACGGCAGCGCCAAAGCGGTCGGTCTTCCCGACGATCCACGCCGTCAGCACTCCGCCGCCACTGCCGCCGGTGACCATCAGATTGTCCTCGTCGATATAGCCCAGCTCGATCAGTGCGTCGACGCCCGACATCAGGTCGTCGTAGTCGCGGCCGGGATAGGCGTGGTGGATCAGGTTGCCGAACTCCTCGCCATAGCTCGTGCTGCCGCGCGGGTTGGTGTAGAAGACGACGTAGCCCGCCGCCGCATAGAACTGGACCTCGGCCGCGAAGCGCGGGCCGTAGTTGGCGAACGGGCCGCCGTGAATCTCGAGAACGAGCGGGTACTTGCGAGAGGGGTCGAAGTCCGCGGGCTTGGCGATCCAGCCATGCACGGGACGGCCGTCGTGCGAGGACTCCCACCAGATCTCCTCGACCGCGGCAAGCTCCTTGTGGGCAAGAAGGTCCTCGTTGAGGCCGGTGATCCGGCGCGGTTCGGTCCCCGCCCGGCCGACGGCGACATCCGCTGGGCGCGCCGGCGAATTGATGGTGAAGGCAAAGCTCCCGTCGCGAGCCACGGTGTAGGAACCGCCGCCGTAGGGTCGGCCGAGGGCGACGCCGCCCAGGTCGGCGGCAAGGTCGGTGACTTTGCCGTCGAGGGTGACGTTCGCGACCCTGGTCGTGCCCCGGTCGTCGTACTGGAAGAAGAGGGAGCGACCATCCGCGGCCCAGTCGAGATTGCCCACATCACGGTCCAGGTCGCCGACGCCGCGGGCGCCGCCGCCGTCCCGATCCATGATGTACAGGCGGGAGACCTGGTAGCCCTGATGGCGATCGTCGAAGCCCGTGTACGCGATCCGGGAACCGTCGGGCGACACGGCCGGACCGCCATCCGGGCCGAAGCGGTCGGTGAGCTGGCGTAGCTCCCCCGTCTCGACCGAGATCTCGAAGACCTCGCTGTCGCGGACATCGAAGTCGGGATTGCCCCGGTTGGCGCTGAAGACGATCGAGCGGGAGTCGGGCGACCAGGACAGTCCGCCGCCGTGATCGTACGCACCGCTCGTCAACTGGCGCGGCGTGCCCCCATCCGCGGGAAGAACGAAGACATGGCTGTGTCCGTCCGGGAGATATCCGCGACCGTCCGCCCGGTAGCGGAGCTTCGAGATCACTCGTGCCGGCGTCGTCCACTCGGCGCCCTCGGGCCTGGACGGCATCTTCGCGAAGGCCGGGGCCGGTTCGGGCACGAACATCGTCATGGCGATCCAGTTCCCGTCGGGCGACCAGGCGATGTTCCCGGGGGACTCGGTCACGTTCGTGAGTTCCGCCGTCTGGCCGGTGTCCATCCAGCGCACGAACAGTTGGTTCGTGCCTCCACTCGAGCCCACATACAGCAGGCGATCTCCGTCAGGAGACCAGCGCGGCGAGCTCACCGAGCCGCTTCCGTCCGTGATCGCACGGTGGTTCGAGCCGTCCGCGGCGACCACCCACAGCGCGGAGCGCGCTTTGTCCGTCATGACGTCGAAGCCGCGCCGGACGTACACGACCCGGTCGCCGTCGGGCGATATGCGGGGGTCGTCGGCCACCTCCATTTCGAAGACATCCAGGTACTGGAGCCTGTCGGGGTCGGCAGCCTCTTCGTTGACCTGGCCGACCAGCGGCCCGGTCGCGAGAGCGAGAGCGAACAGCGATGCGTGTTTCTTCGTCATTCCAGTCCCCTGTCGCGAAGCGTACTAGCCGGTCGGTGCCAGGCCGTACACGCGCACCGCGTTGCCGCCCAGACCGTGTACACCGGGTAGAACAGACGGTCGGTGGGAGGCAGCCCCCATAGCCAGGGAAGCACCCGGACGGCCTTGAAGCCGAGCTCCCCGGCGCAGCGGCGAACTTCCCGCGCCGCGTCCATGGGCCGCGCGAGGTTCACCGAACCAACGCCCACGAGCCGCCCGCCCGACTCGCCGACGAACCCGGCGACCTCGTCGTTGGAGATCAGGGCAGCGCCCGGTCCGTGCCAGGCGCTGATCAGCATCCGGTCGACGCCGCCACGGTCCATCGCCCGCAGCGTCTCCGACAGCGGCAACTGTTCGGTCGGGGCCTCCTGCCGGTTCCAGCGCCGCAGGGACGCGAACATCTCGTGCTGCGCGTGCCGCAGCGTGGGGTGCTGCCCCCAAGCGTCGACGATCATCGTTGCAGGCGCAGGACCATACCAGGGCCGGAAACGATGCCAGGCATGTCCACGCAACCGCGGCCGGCCGCGACGCCGCTTGCGAAAGCTCAGGCCCCTGGGGAACAGGAGCCTCAACGCCATCGCCGGCACGGCGAAGTTCGTTCGCCACCAGCCCGGCGAACGGCCAGCCGGAGCGCCGGTCACGGCCAGCTGCCTGACCGGCCGTGGCGGATCCAGTCCTCGCGCTGGTCTTCGCCGTCCACCTCGACCAACTCGAAGAAGCCGAACATCATCTCGTCCGAGGACTGAAGCCCGAAGGCGACGTCGCGGGTCGGGTCGGGTTGTTGGGGTTCCCCTCGGAGTTGTCGTAGACGGCGACGATCTCGATGACGGTCCCCGCCGGCACGAGCTTCGGCTTCTCCGGGTAGTAGAAGAGCCGCCAGTTGAAGTCGTACTCGGGCACTTCCAGGAGCAACTCGGAGTCGCCCTCCGGATAGTGCGCCGTGTAGGACATCCGCTTCCCGCGCAGGTGCATGTGCGGCAGGTAGGAGACGATCATCGAATCGCGCACGATCTCGTGCCGGTACTCGACCCGGTGGTCCGGTGCGCCCGCCGGAATCAGAAAGTCCATCTCGCCGGCGATCACGGCCTGGATCTCCGAGCGCAGCTCGCCCTCGCCGAAGTGGAGGCCGATGAGCGTCCGGTCCGTCCGCTCTTCGCCGTTCGGGTGGTAGTGCCGGTTCATCACGACGACGGCGCCGGGCTCGAGCCAGCGCCCGGCGCCCTCCGGAAACTCGGTCGGCGCGGTTCCGGCCCCCCACATCGCCAGGACGTTGAAGTAGCCCCGACCGTCGACCGAGCCGCTGGCGCGCAGCGCTTCCCTGGGGGTCAGGGGCACGCCGTCCTCCACCATGCCGGTGAAGTCGGCCTTGAAGGCAAGCTGGTGGTGATTCACCCGGGGCGCGCCGGGCCGAAACTCGACCGCGCGGATCCAGCGACGCTCGGCGATATCGATCGTCACGAACTGGTTCAGGAACAGGTCGGAGCCATCGGCGGGCACGGTGACGGAGGGCAGTTCGATCACGTAGTCCGGTTCGCCGAGCTGCCAGCCCTCCGTGAACGTCGGCGGCTCGGGCAGGAGAGCCGGATCGCCCGGCTGCCCGCCCCTTTCGACCCAGGCGACGATCGTGCCGATCTCTTCTTCCGACAAGCTGGGGTCGTTCGCCCACTCTCCGTAGTCGGGGCTTGCGAACCACGGCGGCATCCGGCGGCCGGCCACGACTCTGGCAATCGAGCGCGCCCACGGTCGCGCCTCGCGGTACGTCATGAGCGACATCGGCGCGACCGCCGCGTGACCGTCGACGGACGCGTCGTGCGGCTGACCGCCACCGAGTACGAGCTGCTGCGGATTCTCTCCGCGAACGCCGGACACGTAATGACCTACGAAGCCCTCCTCCGCCGCGTGTGGAGCGGCCGGGAGCACGCGCAGCCGCAATTGGTCCGGGCCTTCGTCAAGAAGCTGCGGACCAAGCTCGGCGAAGACTCGGGCGACCCGAGGTACATCTTCAACGAGCGCGGCATCGGCTATCGCATGCCCAAGCCGGGCGAGGTCTGACTCAGCGGCGGCGCAGAACGAGTTGGTGCAGGCCGACAGCCCGCAGGGCCTGCCCCACTGCCGGTTGAGCCTCACCGCCGGGGTCGAGACCGGCGGCAGCCTGCCGGATGGCCCCGGCCGCGACGGGCAGCGTAGCGGCCGGCGGCATCAGCTCGGTCATGGCGCGAAAGAAGATGCGCTCGACCTCGCCGCGACCCGCGTCGCCGACGCCCTCGACGCTCAGCCCGGTCGTGCGATTCACTCCGCCCTCGATCGCAAGATGAAACGCGTGGCTCAGAATCGTCGAGTTCCAGTGCTCGCCGCCGTAACCGGGTCCGCCGACCGGGAAGGCGAAGCGGCCATCGACGAACACCGCTTCGGAATACGTCCACAGCACCGTCGGCTCGTCGTCATCCTCGTCCGGCAGCCCTGGATTGGACGTGTTCCGCGCACGGACGATGACGAACTCGTAGCGGCCGGCGTATGCGTCCGGATAGGGACGGTCGGCGCCGCCGACGACGCTGAGCGATCCGGGGTCCGCGAGCGAGCGGACGGGATCTTCGCCCGGGAGTCGCCGCCCGCACCCACGACCGACTGCCTGCGGAACAGGTCGGCAACGTGCAGGACGCGCCCGTCGCCGGCGTCGACGTAGTAGGCCCGCCCGTCGCTCGCGACGACGCGATACGCCAGTGCGTGCGCGCCGTCAGGCAGGGGCAGGACGACGAGGCGAGAGACGACTGCAAGGTCGCCGTTTCGGATCATTCGATCGATGGCCGCATCCCACTCCTGGAGGGCATCAAGGCTGACGGTACCTCGCGCCGCGGCCACCGAAACCGCGTCTTGCTGCTGAGCGCCCGCGCCCGTTCCCGCCGCGGTCGCGATCGCGACCAGGCAGGAGGCGCGGACGAATCCTGCCCATAGCGCAGTGCGGCTCTTCTCGTCGGTCATGCCTTCAGACACCAGAGGCTGACGGAAAGTCACCGATATCTGAGAGATAAAGCGAGTCGATTTGCTGACGCTTCTGTGAAACGCGACAATCAACAGCGCCGAAAGGGCCTCGCTGACGTGCTTGCGGTGTGCCCCGCCAACGAACCACGTCCGACCAGGGAGACAAGGAGTCGCAGTGAAGGAGACTCGCGACGAAATGCGGCGCACCCGCGCGTTTCACGCAATCGTCGTCATTGTTCGCGGAGACATCGCAAACACATCAGATTGTTCGTGGCACACTGGCTTGCGTGCCTCGTGCAGGTGAGATCTCCTGACATGCCGGCCCGGCGCCTGGTCCACGCCGTCCTGCCGGCGGTTCCCGTCTCCGCCGGCGGTCTGCACGCGGTCGTGGACCTTCGGCTGCGGTTCTGAAGGCCTGTGCGGCCAGAGACTCAGCAGAGGGTGCGCTGGGAGTTCGGTACCGGAGAAACGTAGATGGCGTTCTTCAAGAGAGAACCTGACGAGTCGGCGGCGGACGCTTCGCCGAGGACGTACGTGGCGGCCGGCTCCCGCATCGAAGGCAGCATCTCAGGCGAAACGGAGGTTGTGGTCGACGGTTCCCTGGACGGGTGCGTGAGACTCGAGGGTCGCTTCGTCGTCGGTAGCCGCGGCCGCATCGAAGGCGAGGTGACGGCCCGGTCGGTTCAGGTCTCGGGCCATGTGCACGGCAAGGTCAGGGCAGCGGAGAAGATCGAGGTGGCGCACTCGGGATCGATCGCGGGGGATCTGACGGCGCCGCTCATCTCGATCGCCGAGGGCGGGGTCTGCAACGGCCGGATCGAGATGACCGGAGCGCTGGCGATCGGCTCGCCATCCGCCTCGCTGCCGGAGGGCTAGAGTGACGGCCGCGGTCGGTCTGGCCGTCCTCGCTCTCTTCGGCGGTCTGACGCGGCCCGCCGCGGCCCAGGGCGGCGTGGTTTCCGGAGACGTGGTGGGGAGGCCGACGAGACCACGGAGAACGAGGCCACGTTGCAATCGCCCTGCTCACGGACGACGACCCGGGCAACCACCCGCCTCAGTCGGGCTGCATCTACGCCCATCAGGCCCTGATCCGGCCCGACACCACGCTGAACCGCGAGATCGGGATCCGGCGATCGTGGCAGCGCGGCAACGCGAGCGCCACCGTCCTCCACGTCGACTGGACGGATATCCAGGTGCTACGTCGGCAACGTGCTCACGCGGACCGGCATGCGCTCCGGAGGCGAGACACTGCCGTCCTACGACCTCCACAACCTGTCGGCCGCGATCTTGAGGAACGCCTGGACCTTGACCCTCTAGGTCGACCGTCCGCGTCGATGACGACGCCCTCGATGGATCCTGTTGTCTGGGCCGCTGCCGCAGCGGCGGCCGACAGCAGCAGGGCGGCGAGGGCCAGACGTCGTGGTCTGCGATGTGGGGCATACAACGGAACAACACCTCCCAAGCGAGTGGATCGTGTCTCGGTTTGACGCAGCACTCAGCTACCGGTCAAACCCAGGACCCGCGGAATCCCGGCCAGGTCGGCGACCACCCACTCCTCCTCGAAGCCGCCCTGTTCGGCCAGTTCCCGGGCCGCGTCGAGCTGCCCCTTGCCGATCTCGACCAGCAGCCGCTGGCCGGCGTGGAGGAAGCTGCCGGCGGCGAACAGACGGCGGTAGAAGGCCAGGCCGTCGCCGGCGAACAGGGCCTCGGGCGGTTCGTGGTCGCGGATCTCGGGCATCAGGGACGGCCACTCGCCGACATCGACGTAGGGTGGGTTGGAGACGACGACGTCGAAGACCCCCGGGCGAAGCGCGGCCAGGAGGTCGGCGCGAACCAGGCGCACCCGGTCGCCGACGCCGTGTTCGCGGCAGTTCGCGGCCGCCACGGCCAGAGCGCCGGGGGAGAGATCAGTCGCCACGATTCGGCTGTCGGGCCGCTCCAGCGCGAGGGTGACCGCGATGCAGCCGGATCCGGTGCCCACGTCGAGCACCCACGCGCCGTCGCCGATGCAGTTCAGTGCCGATTCCACCAGGTGCTCCGTCTCCGGCCGCGGGATCAGCACCCGCGGATCGACGGCGAAGGTCCGGCCGTAGAACTCGCGCCGACCCAGCAGGTAGGCCATCGGAACGCGGTCCGCCCGGCGCCGGACCAACTGGCCGTAGCTGACCGCCGCCTGTTCGGGCACGTCGTCGTCGGCGCGGGCGTAGAGTTGCGCCTCGGCGAGCCCCAGCACCTCACCCAGAAGCAGCGCCGCCTCCCTGCGCGGCTGCTCGACCGAGCCGGCGAGGTGCTCCTGCCCGGCGTCGAGAAGATCGACGATACGCGCCGCCCCCGGCGGAGGCTTCGGGCCGTCCGGCATCGTGGCGCTATGGACTGAGCCGAAGCGGCACTCAGACCGGGTCGGCTTCGCCCGTCTGCCGCAGCCGCTCCGCCTCGAAGTGCTGCCGCAGCGGCACGATCAACGGTTCGAGGTCACCCTCGAGAACCTGTGGCAGCTTGTGCACGGACAACCCGACCCGGTGGTCCGTGACCCGGTTCTGCGGGAAGTTGTAGGTGCGGATCTTCTCCGAGCGGTCGCCGCTGCCGACCATCCGCCGGCGCTCCTCGCCCATCTCGGCGTTCGCCTTCGCCTCCTCGATCTCGAGCAGGCGGCTCTTGAGCACCCGCATCGCCTTCGCCTTGTTCTTGATCTGGCTGCGCTCGTCCTGGCAGGTGACGACCAGGCCGGTCGGCTGGTGGGTCAACCGGACCGCCGAGTACGTCGTGTTGACGCCCTGGCCGCCCGGGCCGGACGCGCAGTACGTGTCCACGCGCAGGTCGGAGGGCTCGATCTCGATCTCGATGTCTTCGGCCTCGGGCAGCACCGCGACCGTCACCGCCGAGGTGTGGATGCGGCCGGACGCCTCCGTCTCGGGCACCCGCTGCACGCGGTGCACGCCGGCCTCGTAGCGCAGCGTGGCGAAGGCCCCGCGGCCCTCGACGATCGCCGACACCTCCTTGACGCCCCGGATGCCGGACTCGGACATGTCGAGGATCTCGACCTTCCAGCCGTGGTCGTCGGCGTAGCGGCCGTACATCCGGAACAGCTCGGCCGCGAACAGGGTCGCCTCGTCGCCGCCGGTGCCGGCGCGGATCTCGAGCACCGCGTTGCGTTTCTCGTTCGGATCCTTCGGCGCCAGTTCCTCCTTCATCGTCGCTTCGATGGACGCGAGAGTCTCTTCCAGCAGGCCCTTCTCCTCGGCCGCCATCTCGTACATGTCGTCCTCGCGCTCGAGTTCGCCCAGCAGCTCCGCCGTCTGGTCGAGTTCGTCCCTCGTCTTCTTGTACCGCTGGTAGAGCTCGACGACCGGGTTCAGCTCCGCCAGCGCCCGGCTCGTGTCGCGAAAGAGACCGGGGTTGGCGAGCACGTCCGGATCGGCGAGTCTGGCCGCCAGCTCGTCGTACGTCTGCTCAATCTGTTCGAGTTTTTCGAGCATGGCCCGAGATCCTCCAAGCCGTATCCTGCCACGGACCCGCCGGCGGAATGCCGGATTCCGCCTGCCGGGTTATCGTTTCGTATGGCCGCGTCAATCGTGACCGCCTGGACGCTGCCGCTCCTGGCCCTGGCCGTCGCCCAGGATCCGCGCATCCAGCTCGTCGAACTCCAGGCCGCGGGTCAGGCCGAAGCCGCGCTCGAGGAGACGAAACGGCTTCGAGCCGAAGAACCGGACCTCGCGGCAAGCCACGGCCTCTGCTACCTGGAGGGACACCTGCTGGAAGAGCTCGAGCAGGTCGAGACGGCGTCGGAGGCCTTCGCCACCTGCCTGACCGAAACGCCCGCGCTGGAACCCTGGGCGCGCTACCGGCTAGCCGCGGGCCAGACGCGGCTCGGCTACCCGGAGATCGCCGCCGGCGTCGCCGCCACCCTGCTCGGCGACCAGCCGCCACGCGTACTGGTGCAGCCGGCCGCCGAGCTGCTCGCCACCAGCCTCGACCGCGGCGGCGACTGCCGGCTCCTGCGGGGCATCGCGATGTCGCGCCTGCCGGCGCCGGAACGCCGCCTCCTGACCCTCAGCCAGGCAAAGTGCCGTCTCGCGGCCGGTGAACCGGAGGAAGCAGCCGGCGTCCTGACCGGCCTGATCCGGGAACGGGCCAACGACCTGGTCGCGTTCGAGGCCGCCGACCGCCTGCACCGGCTGCGCCCCGCCCTGGACAACCGCCAGGAAGTGCTGCTGCTCGGCAACACCTTCCACGAACACGGCGTCTTCAACCGCTCGAACGAGCTCCTCGGCCAGATCGTGGTCGACCTGGAGGTGCAGTCGACCTCCGACTTCGAGATCCACTACCGGTGGGCGCGCAGCCACTTCCGGCAGGGTCGCCTGGAGGACGCCGCACGACACTACGAGCTGCTGGCGACCAACGTGTCCTCGCCCCGTCAGACCGGGCAGGCGCTCTACCAGAAGGCGCGGTCGGAGGAGCTCTCCGGCGACTGGATCGCCGCGGCCGCCGACTACCGCCGCGCCTACGTGGCCGACCCCCAGGGCAACTTCTCGGTTGCCGCGTTGCTCGGCGCGATGCGCCTGGAGTGGCGGCGCGGCCTCGAGGCCGAAGCGCTCGATCTCTACTCGGTGCTGCTTCAGCTCCGGCACGATCGCGCGGTGTCGGCGCGCGCCAGCCTCTTCCTCGCCGCTTCCGACATCGTCCAGGGCCGCACGGACCGCGCCGGCGACTGGCTCGCCGACGCCAGCCGCGCCAGCCGCAGCGTCGACTTCGAGGTCCGCTACTGGCGGGCCCGGCTCGACGAGGCCCGCGGGGCGCTCGACCGCGCCATCACGGGCTACGCCGACCTGTTGGCCGCCAATCTCTTCCACCCGCTGGCCCGCGAGGCCGAGATGCGCCTCGCGGGCGAGCCCCTGCAGGGCTATGTCCGCTCCATCGCCCGCGAGTTCGCCCGGTCGGAGGACCCGGCACGGCTCTATCGGGCCTGGCTGCTCTACGGCCGCCAGGGCGACGAGGCCGAGGCCGCGCGTCAGATCCTCCAGGGCCGGCTGGTTGCCGATCCGGCGGTGCGTTCCTTCTTCGGTCTCCGGGGCGTGCCGCCCGGCGAGTGGCCGCTGTGGGACCGGTCCGTTTCGAGCCCGCAGGAACTGCTGCTCGCTCTCGGCCTGTGGGGCGACGCGGCCGAGGTCGTGGACCGGCACTTCCCGGTGGCGAACCCGCGCCTCGCCCTGACCGCGGCGGAGGGGCTGGCGGCGACCCGGCCCCGGCGCGCCCTCCTGATCGCCGAGATCCTGGCTCAGAGGGCGCCGCGCCGCGTGCCGGAGCCCCTCTACCCGCTGACCATGCGTCGGGCGCTCTACCCCGGCGCGTACGGCGACCTGATCGCGGCCGCCGCCGCCCGCCGCGGCCTCGACCCCTTCCTCATCGCCGGGATCATGCGCCAGGAGAGCCGCTTCGACCACCAGGCGGTGTCGGCGGCCTCGGCGCGGGGCCTGATGCAGTTCGTCTACCCCACCGCCGCGCGGCTCGCGGCGAACGCCGGACGGTCGCTCTCGACGCCGCGCGAACTGGAGAACCCGGCGCTGGCGGTCGAGCTGGGCGCCTCCTACCTGGCCGAGCTCCGCGCGCTGTTCGGCGACGAGCAGCACGTCATCCTGGCCGCCTACAACGCCGGCGAAGCCCAGGCCGCGCTCTGGCAGCGCCACTGCTACACCACGGGCGCCGACGAGTACTTCACCAAGGTCGGTTTCCGCGAGACCCGGAACTACATCGCGCGCGTCCTGTACAACGTCGCGCAGTACCACGACCTCTACGGCCGGGGTCCGGACGGCGGCCCGTGAGCGGGGACGAGCCGGCGACGGCCGCCGGCCGGCTACGCATCGTCGCCACGCCGATCGGCAACCTCGCGGATCTTTCACCGCGCGCCAGCGAAGCGCTGCTCTCCGCCGACCTGATCGCCTGCGAGGACACCCGCCGGACCGGCCGGCTGTTCCAGAGCGTCGGCGCCGGCCGCGGCGGTTCGGCGAAGCGTCCGCCCCTGCTGCCGCTCCACGACCACAACGAAGACCGGCAGATCGGCCGCGTGCTCGAGCGGCTCGAGCAGGGCTGTGCCGTGGCCCTGGTCTCGGATGCCGGCACCCCGCTGGTCTCCGACCCGGGCTACCGGCTGGTGCGGGCCGCCGTGGCGAAGAACATTCCCGTGGAGGCGCTGCCCGGACCGTCGGCGATCCTGGCAGCCCTCGTCGTCTCCGGCCTGCCGCCCTATCCGTTCACCTTCCTCGGGTTTCCGCCGCCGAAGCAGGGAAAGCGCCGGCGCTTCTTCGAGACGCACGCCGGGTACGGCCACACCGTGGTGTTCTTCGAGTCGCCCCAGCGCGCCGCCGCCTCGCTGGCCGACGCGGCAGCCGTCTTCGGCCCGGACCGCGACGCCGCCCTGGCCCGAGAACTGACGAAGCTGCACGAGGAAGTCCTGCGCGGCCCGCTCGGGAAACTCGCCAGAGGGATCGAAGAGCGCCCGACCTTGCGCGGCGAAGTGACGATCGTGGTCGGCCGGAGCGGCCGACGCTCCTGAAGGCGAGCCGCTCTAGGGCTCCAGAGGCCCGACCCAGGGGGCCGCGGGAGCCTGACTGGCGCCGTCGGACGGACACTGGGAGGCGGGCCGCCCTCCAGTAGTCGAGACGGTTGGTTCCCCCAGTACGACCACGCTCTCGAACGTCCCCTGGCAGCGCGGCCAGGGCTCGAAGTACGTGGCCGGAATGTTCCCTTCCAGGTCCCATGCGTCGTTGAGCATCAGCGTCGTTCCCCAATAGCAGCGCCAGGCGTCCCGAGGCGCCCCGCGCGGGATCATGCAGGTCACCGCGTGGTCGGGGTAGTCCCCGTCGTAGCGGGGAACGACATCTTCGGCTCGACCGGTTCGGACGGCCCACAGCGCCTCCGTCTCGGTGTGCACGATGTAAAGGATCCCCTGGCGATCCGTCGTCACCGCCAGCTCGAGCCTCCAGAAGCCGTCCCGCTCGCGGACCTTGACCAGGGCCTCGGGCTCTTCCTGGTCTTCGACCCAGTACAGGACTCCCTTGTCCGACGACCAGGCGGCCGGCTTCGCGAACTGCCCCAGCGACTCGTCCTTCCACACGAGCCGGAACTGCGCGTTCTGCAAGTACTCGAGAGCGCCGAGCGAGGGGCAGACGAACGCCAGTGCCAGCGCGAACGGAGCAAACAGGGGGAGTCGCTTCATGGGAACTTTCCTTATCCGGTCAAGAGGGTGCTGAACGCTTGGGGGCGCGAGTGTAGTGCAAGCCGCGGGCAGACGGGAAGTCGGGTCAGGCTGCGCCGAGCGCACCCTCGATCCAGCAGCCGCCGAGTACCTGCGTGCCGCGGTAGAAAACCGCCGCCTGGCCGGGGGCCACGCCGGGCTGGGGCTCGCTGAAGCGGACGCGGCAGGCGCCGGTGCCGCCGTTCGCGAGGCCGGTCTCTACCGTCGCGTCGACGCCGGGATGGCGCGAGCGAATGCGGACCTGGAGCTCGACGCCGTCGGCAGGTGGCTCGCCGGCGATCCAGTGCAGGCCGCGGCCGACCAGGCCCGGGACCAGCAGCTCGTCGCGACCGCCGACAACGACGCGGTTCGCCTCCGGCTGCACGTCGAGCACGTAGAGCCGGCGGCCGGCGGCGACGCCAAGGCCGCGACGCTGCCCGACGGTGTAGCGGTAGGTCGGCGCACCTTCGCCCAGCTCCTCGCCGGCGGTCGTCGTCACCCGGGCGGGCACCCGCGGCAGCTCGGGGCGCTCGCTCTCGACGAACTCCCGCACGCCCCGGTCGACGAAACAGATCTCCATGCTCTCGCCCTTCTCGGCTACAGCCAGACCGGCCTCGCGGGCCAGCTCGCGCACCTCGACCTTCGTCAGCTCGCCGAGCGGGAAGACGGCCCGCGAAAGCTGTTCCTGGGTCAGCTCGAACAGGAAGTAGCTCTGATCCTTCGACTCGTCGACGGCCGTGTGGAGTTCGTACCGCCCGTCCTCGCCGCGGCGGATGCGAGCGTAGTGGCCGGTGGCGATGCGCCCGGCGCCCAGCCGCCGCGCCCGCTCCCGGAAGGCCTCGAACTTGATCTCGGTGTTGCAGGAGATGCACGGGCTCGGGGTGCGTCCGCCGACGTAGCTGTCCACGAACGGGTCGACCACGTGCCGGCGGAATTCGCCGTCCATGCGAAGCGTGTAGTGCGGCAGGCCGATCTGCTCGGCGACCCGGCGGGCGTCGCCGAGGTCGAGCGAGCCGCAACAGCGGCCGTGGCGGACCTGCTGCGAGCGATCCCAGAGCAGCATGGACAGACCGACGACCGGCACGCCCTGCCGTTCAAGGAGGAGCGCCGCGACCGACGAGTCGAGGCCGCCGCTCATCGCGACCGCGGTGAGAGTCATCGTGCCGCCACCGGTTCGGCCGAGAGTGCCCGCAGCGCCTCGACCTCGCGCGCCAGGACCGGCAGAAAGCGGTCGATCTCGGCCTCGTCGCTCGACATGCCCAGGCTGATGCGGATGGATGCGATTGCCTCCTCGGGCGCCACTCCCATCGCCAGCAGGGTCCGGCTGGGCTCGACCACGCCCGAAGCGCACGCGGCCCCGGTCGACACCGCGAAGCCCGCCAGATCGAGGCGGACGACGAGTTCCTCGCCGACCAGTCGCGGGAACGCGACGTGGGTCGTGTGCGGCAGCCGCGGCGACGAGGCGCAGTGGAGGCGGGCGTCGGGGATGCCGGCCAGGCCGGCCTCCAGGCCGTCACGCAGGCTGCCCAGACGCTCGATGCGATGGTCAAGCTCGCTTGACGCCACGGCGGCACACGCGCCGAAGCCGACCAGCGCCGCCACGTTCTCCGTGCCGGCGCGCCGCTGCCTCTCCTGGCCGCCGCCGAGGATCAGCGGCTCGAAGCCGGCGCCCTCGCGGACCCAGAGCGCAGCGGCCCCGACCGGGCCGTTGAACTTGTGCGCCGCCACCGTCAGGTAGTCGGCGCCGAGCGAGCCGACGTCGATCGGGTGCTTGCCCGCCGCCTGCACCGCGTCGCAGAGCAGCGGCACGCCCCGCTCCCGGCAGGCGGCTGCCGCGTCGGCGACCGGCTGCAGCGTGCCGAGCTCGTTGTTCGCCAGCATCAGGCACGCGAGCCGCGTGTCCGGGCGCAGGACCTCCGCCACGGAGGCGGCGCCGACGACGCCGTCCGCGGCCGGCCGGAGCCGGGTCACCTCGACGTTCGCGGTCTCGAGTCGATCCGCCGCGCGCTGGATCGAGGGATGCTCCAGTTCCGAGATGACCAGGTGCCCGCCGGCGCCGTCGGCGAAGACGGACATCAGCACCGCGTTGTTCGCCTCGGTGCCCGAGGCCATGAACGCGACCTCGGGCGGGCTGCCGCCGACCAGCTCGGCGACCTGTTGCCGCGCCTGCTCCACCGCCGCCCGCGCCGCCCGGCCGAAGGAATGGACCGAGGACGGGTTGCCGTGCAGACCGCCCAGCCAGGGCAGCATCGCCTCCGCGACCCGCGGATCGAGCGGGGTCGTCGCGTTGTGGTCGAGGTAGACGGGCGAACCGGGCATGGCGGCCCGATTCTACGTTCGCAATCCGCTGGGTGCGCGGGTCTTCTGACCCGCCCCCGGGCGGAGCCGCGGAGCGGCGGAGGCCGGAAAGAGCAGCCGCCAGCCGGAGGCCGGCGACGGTTTCTTCGCCGCCTGCGGCGGCAGCGGGTCAGAAGACCCGCGCACCCAGAGATAATCTTGAGGATCACGTTACGCCGTCCGCATTGAGGAACCGCCGTTGCCGAACCGACCCGTACGCCGAGCCCTGGCTCTTGCCCTGGCGGCGGGACTGCTTCTCCCGGCCATCGCAGCCGCCCAGGAGGAACGCAGGGAAACCCGCAAGGAACGCCGCGAACGCCGTGCCGCGCTCGCCGAGGCCGAGGAAGCGCTGCCGCTCGAGTTCAAGGAGTTCCTCTCGAACGTCCACTTCCTGATCTCCGACGAAGAGCGCGAGGCGTTCCTCAAGGTCACGCAGGACTACCAGCGGCGGGCCTGGATCGAGCGCTTCTGGCGGATCCGCGACCCGTATCCCGACAGTGCGCGCAACGAATTCCGGGCGCGCTGGGAGGAACGGCTGCTCTACGTCGACCAGGAGTTCGAGGGTCCGCGCTCCGACCGGGCTCGGATGTTCCTGTTCAACGGCGAACCGTCCGGGCGCATCCAGTTCCAGTGCACGATGGTCACCTGGCCGATCGAGATCTGGTTCTACAGCCACAGCGACCGCGTGGGCCACGAGTTCTTCCTGCTCTTCTACCGGCGCGGCAACCAGCAGCACTACGAACTCTGGCACCCCTCGGACGGCATCGAGCGCCTGCTCGACTTCGGCGTCAACGCGCAGGCCGCGGCCGGCGACATCCAGAGCTGCAAGGACGGCGACGTCGCCGCCGCGGCGATCAACTGGCTCCTGCGCAGCAACGGGCTCGAATTCGCGACCCTGATGGCGCACCTCGACGAGCGGCCCGAGGCGCCGTCGGCGGAATGGACGTTGACCTTCGAGGCATACACCACGGACGTGCCGGAGGACGCCGAGCCGCTCGAGGCGACGCTCGAACTGCGCTACCCGGCCCGCTACCAGGCGCGGACGGTGGTCGAGGCCCTGGTAGAGATCGACCCGGCCTCGGCCGGCCGCGACACGCTGGGCGGCCAGTCGAGCTACAACTTCTTCCTCACCGGCGAGGTGCTGCGCGGCGAGGACCTGTTCGAGAACTTCCGCTACAAGTTCGACCTGCCGCTCGGCGCCGGCGACGCCCCGGCCGGCGGCGGCGAACCGCCCATCCTGCTCTCCTTCGAGCGCCGTCTGCGACCGGGCGACTACCTGCTCGTGCTGAAGATCGAGGACCTGAACGGCGGCCGCTTCGCCCGCCTGGAGCAGCCGCTGGAGGTGCCGACCCTCGAAGCGCCCGCCGCGCGCCAGCTCGACCCGGCGGTGCGGAAGATCATCGACCAGGCCGAAGCGGTACTCACGAGCGACGTGCCGACGGTGCAGCTCCTGGAGCCGCCGGGCGAGCTTCAGACGGGCCTGGTCCGCTTCGACACCCTGGCCACCGGCGACATCGCCGAGATGCGCTTCCGGCTCGACGGCGGCGAAGTCGCCCGCAAGCGCCGGCCGCCGTTCTCCGTCGAGCTGGACCTCGGCTCGACGCCCCGGGTCCACGTCCTGCGCGCCACCGCCCACGACGCCGGGGGCGCGGAGATCGCCTCCGACGAGATCTCGCTCAACGCCGGCCGCAACCGCTTCGCCGTGCGCTTCGCCGAACCGCGCGAGGGCGTCCGCTACGACGGCGAGGTCCAGGTCCAGGTCGACCTCCAGGTGCCGGACGGCAGCCTGGTCGAGCGCATCGAGCTCCACCTGAACGACGAACCGGTCGCCACCCTGTACCAGGAGCCCTGGAGTCAACTCGTCGAACTGCCGCCGGGCGACGCGATCACCTACCTTCGGGCCGCCGCCTACCTCGTCGACGGCAACACGACCGACGCCGTGGTCTACGTGAACGCCCCCGACTACCTGGAGATCGTCGACATCCAGTACGTCGAGCTCTACGCCACCGCGCTCGACCGCTCGGGCCGACCGTACGAGGAGCTGCGCGCCGATCAGGCGCGGATCCTCGAGGACGGCGCGCCGCAGGAGATCCTGCGCTTCCAGCGGGTGACCGACCTGCCCGTCCACCTCCAGGTCATGCTCGACGTCTCCGCCTCCATGGTCGACCGGCTCGGCGTCGCCCGCGAGGCCGCGCTCAACCTGTTCCAGTCCGAGATCACGGCCCGCGACCGCGCCGCGCTCGTCACCTTCAACGACCACCCGTACCTGGCCTCGGACTTCACGAACGATCTCGGCAAGCTGGCCGGCTCGCTGGCCGGGCTCAAGGCCGAGCGCGGCACCGCGCTGTACGACGCGATCGTCTTCGGCCTCTACTACCTGAACGGCATCAAGGGCCAGCGCGCCCTGCTGCTGCTCTCCGACGGCAAGGACGAAAGCAGCCGCTTCAGCTTCGACCAGGCGCTCGAGTACGCCCAGCGCTCCGGCGTCGCCGTCTACGCCATCGGCCTCGGCAAGCAGCCCGGGCCGGCCAGGCGCGCCCTCTCCCGGCTCGCCGAGCGGACCGGCGGCCGCGCCTTCTTCATCGGCCAGATCGCCGAACTTGCCGGCGTCTACGGCCAAATCCTCGGCGAGCTGCGCTCCCGCTACCTGATCACCTACCAGTCGACGAACACGAGCGGCAACCGCCGCTTCCGGGAGATCGAAGCCGACGCCACCGTGGCGGGCGTGTCGATCCGGACGCTGAAGGGGTACTACCCGTGAGGCATTCCACTGGGCGCTTCCTTGCCGTTGGCGTTGCGATCTTGCTGCTCACCGCGGCAGCCGCCGCCCAGGACCCCACGCTCGACCGCCGCCACGCCGACTTCCTCGACACCGTCGACCCGATCCTCTCCGACACCGAGCGCCGGGTGTTCCGCGAACTCCGGCACGCCTACCAGCGCGACGCCTTCGTGCAGCGCTTCTGGGCCGTCCGCGACCCCTACCCCGAGACGCCGCGGAACGAGTTCCGCGAGCGTTTCGAACGGGCCGTCGAAACCGCCGTGGAGCGCTTCGGCGATGCCCGGGACGACCGCTTCGAGTCGCTCCTGCTGCACGGCGAGCCGCTGCGCACCTTCCGCACCACCTGCGAACTGCTGCGCACGCTCGAGGTCTGGCACTACCCGCACAGCCCGGCCGTGCGCGGCGAGTTCTACCTCATCTTCCTCCGTCAGGGCGGCGGCTTCCGGCTGTGGAAGGCATCCGACGGATTCTCCTCCCTGCTCGCCTTCGCCACTGTTTCCACCGACCGCGACGCCCAGCTCCGCGAGATCAACCGCCGCTGCTCGCGCGGCGGCGACCTGCTCAGCGCGTTCGGCCTGGCGCTCGACTGGCAGGCGATGGGCGCGGAGGCGCCCCAACCCGGCCGGGCCAACGACGAGTGGGCGCTCGCCTTCCTCGACCGCAGCACGGAAACGCCCGACGGCGCGGAAGCGCTGCCGGCCGAGATCACGCTTCGCTACCCCGGCCGCCGCGGCAACCGCACCGTGGTGCAGGCGATCATAGGCATCGACCCGGCCCACCTGCCGGAACCGGACGGCGAAGCGCGTCGCTTCGTGCTCGACGGCGAGGTGCTCCGCCGGGGCGAGCTCTTCGAGAGCTTCCGCTACCGCTTCGAGCCGCGCGCGCGGACCGGCGGCGAGGCCGCGGCGATCCCGCTTGTCACGGAGCGCTACCTGCGGCCCGGCCCGTACCGGCTGGTGGTGAAGGTGCGCAACCTGGAGGCCGACCGGTTCTTCGGGGGTAGCGCCGAGATCGACGTGCCGCTGGTGCGGCGGGGTGACGACCCTGATAACGGCGAGAAGGCCGGCGCACCGACACGCGTCGCCGCGATTCCCGACTGGCTCGCGGAGGCCAACGCCGTCGGCCCCCGGTTCGTCGATTCGCGCGGCGAGCACACCGTCCGGATCCACGCTCTGCCGGAGCGCCTGATCACCGGCCGGGTCCGGGTCGGCGCCGACGCCGAGGGGCCGGACATCCACCGCCTGGCCTTTTCGCTCGACGGCCGCGAGCTGATCAGCAAGCGGCGGTCGCCCTACCAGGTCGAGATCGACGTCGGCAGCACGCCCCGGGCCCACTCCCTGCGCGTCGACGCCTACGATGCCGCGGGCACCATCCTGGCGACCGACGAGGTGCCGATCAACTCGGGGCCGCACCGGTTCGCGGTCCGCCTCACCTCGCCCCAGCGCGGCGCCACCCACACCGGCAGCGTCCGCGCGATCGCCGAGGTGGAAGCGCCACGCCACGAGCGGCTCGACCGGCTCGAGTTCTTCCTGAACGACACCCGCACCGCGACGCTCTACCAGCCGCCGTTCGAGCAGCCGATCCGGATCGACCCGGCCGAGCCCCTCTCCTACGTTCGCGCGGTCGCGCACCTCGAAACGGGGGCCTGGGCCGAGGACCTGGTCTTCGTCAACTCGCGCAACCTGGTCGAGGAGGTCGAGGTTGCCCTGGTCGAGCTCTACACGTCCGTCACCGACCGCTCGGGCACTCCCGTAACGGGCCTGGTCGAGGCCGACTTCGAGGTCTTCGTCGACGGCGAGCGCCAGCAGCTCCAGCGGTTCGACAATGCCGCCAACCAGCCGGTCCACGCCGGCATCCTGTTCGACACGTCGATGTCGATGGACCAGCGGCTGGACGCGGCCGAGGAGGCGGCGCTTCACTTCTTCGAACTCGTCCTCGGGCCGCACGACCGCGCCTGCCTGATCACCTTCAACGACCGGCCCGAGTTGGCCGTCGGCTTCACCGGTTCGAAGGAGGCGCTGGCCGGCGGCCTCGCCGACCTCGTGGCCGAGGGCGAAACCGCGCTCTACGACAGCATCCTCTACTCCCTCTACTACTTCGGCGGACTGCGCGGGAAGCGGGCGCTGATCCTGCTCACCGACGGCGGCGACTCCAGCAGCGAGTACCGCTTCGACGACGTGCTGGAGTTCGCCCGCCGCTCCCAGGTGGCGATCTACAGCATCGGCATCGACATCGGCCAGCGCGAACTGCTGTTCCGCGGCCGGCTCCAGCAGCTCTGCAACGAGACCGGCGGCCGCTGCTTCTTCATCACCGGGGCGTCCGAGCTGCCGCGCGTCTACGAGCGGATCGAGACCGAGGTCCGCTCGCAGTACGTGCTCGTGTTCGAGTCGCCCGAAGGCGAGGGCAACACCTTCCGCAAGGTCGAAGTCAAGCTGAAGGACCCGCGCGCCCGCGGTCGGCGCGGCCTGAGGATCCGGACGATTCCCGGCTACTTCCAGTGAGTGGACGCGACCCACTGGGTGCGCCGGCGCCCCCGCCGGCATCCGCCGAAGGCGGAATCCGCCCAGCAGCAGCCGCGACCGGCCGTCTCGTTCTGGCATCCGCCTCCCCCCGGCGCCGCGAACTCCTCGAGTCCCTCGACCTCGACTTCACGGTCCGCCCGGCAGCGGTCGACGAGACGCCCTACGCCGGCGAGCGGCCCCGCGACCTCGTTCGCCGGCTCGCCCGGGAGAAGGCCGAAGCCGTTGCCCGCGACGGCGAGTGGGTCCTGGCCGCCGACACGATCGTCGTGGAAGACGGCGCCATTCTCGGCAAGCCGGCCGACCGCGACGAAGCCAGGAAGATGCTCGAACGCCTCCAGAACCGCTGGCACCTGGTGTTGACCGGCACCGCGCTCCGCCCGCCCGCGGGCGACACCCTCCACGCGGTCGAGAGCACCCGCGTCCTGTTCGCCGAACTCACCCCCGAGCAGATCGACTGGTACGCCGCCACCGGCGAGCCCGACGACAAGGCCGGCGCC
This sequence comes from Candidatus Multivorans thiocomprendens, assembly GCA_027493375.1. Classification (GTDB taxonomy): domain Bacteria; phylum Acidobacteriota; class Thermoanaerobaculia; order Multivoradales; family Multivoraceae; genus Multivorans; species Multivorans thiocomprendens. The sequence continues at coordinate 22,738 of JAPVWO010000113.1, forward strand.
TACGCCGTCCAGGGCCTCGGCAGCCTGTTCATCCTCGAGATCGACGGCAACTACGGCAACGTCGTCGGCCTGCCCCTGCCGACCGTACGGCAACTGTTCGAGGGCGCCGGAAGCGACGTGCGAACGTTCCGCCGGCGTCCGCTGGGTGCGCGGGTCTTCTGACCCGCCTCGGGCGGAGCCGCGAAGCGGTGGAGCCCGATTCAAGGCATCCACCCCGAACGACGTCTTCAGGCGAAGGACGGAAGCTGAAACGTGGGCTCGTCGCCCGTTCCGGTCCGTTTTGGAAGAGGTCCCGTATCAGAACCGGAACCGTAGATCGGCGGCGGCCGCCGGGCCACCCGCATTCACCGAAACGGTGCTGCCGTCCGCGGCGTCCAGGTCGATCTCGGCCTCGCTGAATCGGATCGACAAGCCTAGGCCGATCGTCTTGCCAAGCCACCGGACGACGTCCGCGCCGACGTGGAAGCCGATCGCGTCGCCCGAAGCCGTCCGGTGCTCGACACCGGCATAGGACGCCACGTCGAACGGATAGGTCTGGTTGAAGCGAACAGCAGACACCCGGTCATAATCGAGGTCGATCCGCGACGGTCCCGCGAAGAGGCCGAGCTGGACCTTCTCGCCGTCACGGACCAGCCATTTCAGCGATAGATGGAGGGCCGTCTCGTCGCGGGACAGTCCTCCGCTGTTTCCGTCCACGGTCCGGTATGTGTCGTGGAAGAAGGGATGTGGCAGCCGCGCCGCGATGTCCACGTTCTCGGTGAGAGACGACTCGGTTTGCGTGAGTTCCAGTGCCAGACGTTTTCGCAATCGAACGCCGACTGAGAACCCATGGCGTGCGGCATCGCCGCCGGCGTAGTCGACATCGAACTCGCCCTGCTCTGAGCCAAACAGGCGGTGGTCGAACTCAAGGCCCTCAGCAGAGTGTTCGGAAACCGCCAGCAAACCGCCACCGATGGAGATGGTCCAGCGGTCCTCACTTTGAGCCAGCCCGGGTACCGCCGACGAGATCAGCATCAGAAGAGACGCCGCGAGGACTCCCTGCGAAGGCTGTCCGATCGAAGTCGTTCCTCTCATCGTTCTCAGAGTCCTACGGCGGTCAGAGCTTCGTGGACGGCTACGAACGTAGCGTCCGTGCCGTAGAGATCAAGAGCCGCCTGTCGGATCAGAAGGCCCATGAGTGGCAAGGTAATCGAGGGCGGCGCCAGATCGATGATTCCGCGGAGGAACGCTCGTTCTACCAGGTGCCGATTGGCTCCGCCGACGCCTGCGACAGTCGCTCCGCTGCCGTGGGTTCCTCCCTCGATCGCAAGGTAGAAGGCGTGGCTCAGGATCGTGGAGTTCCAGTGGACACCGTTGTAACCGTCGCTGTTGAGCCGGAACGGCCGGTTACCCTTCGTGCCCCACCGCGTGTACCTGATGAACGAGAGTCGCCCGACACGAACGTGAACCGTGACGAAGCGGAACTCCTGGCCGATTGCGTCGGGTAACGTGAATCCCGGCCGAATCTCCAATGAACGTGGCGAGTCGATTCGACGAATAGTGTCTTCCACGTCCTCGCCGAGCAGATAGTCGGCGCGCGAGAGCCCTTCGCCTGGCGGGTGAACCGAGAACTCGACGGCGGTGCCGACGATGTCGGAGTACGCCTCATGAATGGATCCGCCATCGTACATCCACAGCGTCAAGCGTCCGTCCCGGGATGTAGTGACACTCCCGGTTTCGTCCAGGCACAGGTAGGAGTGCCGCTCTTCTTCCCGGAGAAAGGGAATCGCCGGAAACGTGTGCTCGTCGCCACAGCGGATGGTCTCTCCGTCCACGGTCAAGTGGGATGGACCCAGAACGAAGCCCTGACGCCCGATCACCGGCAATCCAGTGCGGGCCAGCATCGCTCCGTCGGTCACGCCGTGCTGATACTCGTGGGCGACGACATCCACGGGCACGAGCGGTACGCCCTCGGAGGTCTCGCCGAACGACATGAGACCGCTGCCCTGCGGCCCGAACGGAGGGGAGAGGTACGAGGCGTTGTAGTAGCGGTCGATGTTGGCGATCGCCAAGATGCGTCCGTCCTGGCCGTCTATCCCTGCCCAGTTGTGGACTCGGGCCAAGTAGTCGTAGGTCATGCCAAGGTGCGCATGGGCATCGGTGATGGACGCATTCGTCCACTCGTTGTCGTCATCCCAGGCGACTGCGTCCTGCCATGCGGGAGTCGGGAAGAACAAGCTGAACCGGTCGATCAGCTCGCCCTTCGCGTCCATCGTCACGATCTCGGCGGGCCGAAGTCGGTCCCATGCCTGGAAACCCACGCCCGTGTTCCAGGCGCTCACCTTCTGTGGCGCACCGGTGATTCCCAGACCGAATCCTACGGCGGACTCGGTGTAGACATGGCTCTGGCGATGCACCGGCTGACCGCCGTCAGCGTCGATGAACCAGGTGTGGAGGTCCTGCATCGGCGCACTCCATGCGAGAACGAGTTCACCGAGATCCGTCGGCAGGATGACCAAATCGGGCGGTTCGTCCGTTGCCGGCTCGGCGCCGGCCAGAGCTTCCATGCGGCCGAGAGCGGCAGCGGATCCGAGACTCGGGACGACGCCGATGTCGACGTCGGCGAAAGTCGTTCCGAAGACCGACACCGGCAGACCGTCGGCGCTTTGCCTGCTGAGGCCAGCGCCATGGATCGGTACACCTCGATGGATCTGGGCGAACCACTCATGGACCCGTCCCGGGAGATTCCGGTCCGGCCGCACCGTGACTCGCGCCAGTTCGCCGGTGAGGATCATCTCCTCGACGAGTGCGTTGGCCTGTATGACACGCAGGGCATCGCCCGGCGCCGAAGTGGCCGCAAACGTGTATCTCTCCGGCACAGGCTGTGCTGGCAGGGCAGCAGCGCCCGCAAACACCACCGGCGCGGCAAGTGCGACGAGAGCCTGGATTCTCCGCAAGTCCCTGTCTCCTTCTGACGTAAGCCGTTGGACTGCCGTTGCTTGCGGGGGACTCTAGCTCTAGCCAAACTCGGGACGTCAATCCTCCGAAGCGGAGATTACCGGAGACTCCGCCGTGGCCCAGGCGGTTTCACCGGCACCGGATGGCACAGAAGCTCTCCACTCCGCCATCAAGGTCTGTCCGCGCCTACTCGACCGAGGGGGATCCAGCGTCAGGCACGAGCTCGCGGCCCGCCGACGACGCGGACGCCGCATCGGCGCAGACGACCTGGAACTCCTGGAACAGGTCGGCCGGAAGCACCGGCGTCGCTCCGGTGAGATCCGTGGCGGCAACCCGGACCGTCTGAGCTGTGCTCCGCTCCGCGTTCGTCGTCGCGCAACGGCCGTCGTCGGCCGCCACGTCGACTGACCAGGTGAAGGTGAGCGAGGCGGCCGGGCACTCCTCCGGGTTCACCGCGTTGGAGCTGGCTCCCCCGACCGTAACCGCGCCGGGCAGATCGAGGACCGTCATGTCTCTCATCCCGCCGGTCAGCGTGACCTCGGCTTCCGGCGTACAGCCGGTCGTCACCAGATGACCCGTTTCGATGGAGAGAGTCGCGGCAACGGATACCGCCGCGCCCCCGCTCGCGGGACGCACGACCGGACCGGACAGCGGATCGTCTTCACTGTCCGCGAGCATGAGCGTCCAGTCGGCGGACGTTCCCAGGCCGCAGTTCTCGTCCGTGGCGTCGGCGTCCAGGAACTCTCCCGAACAGGGCGCGGGGGGCAGGACGGCCGCAGGGTGCGGGAGGACATCGAAGAGCCGGTTCCCGTCATCCGAGAACACCGTTGCCCCGCCGGAACCGCGGCCGTCCGCATCGACCTTGGCGTCGTGGCGCTCCGCCTGAATGCCGCCGATGCTCGGCTCCAGCGGGAGCTGCCGCGGCGCCTTGGCCAACACGTCCATACGGATCAGGGGCGCCGCCGCCGCGGCCACGTCGTCTCCGATCGGGCGAAACACCCAGTACCAACCGCCGTCCTCCACGTTGTGCACCCGCAGATCGAGCGAGTCGAAAGCCGTGTCGGACTCGCAGTCGATGAGAGCCGCGACGAGTCCGGTCGTCGCGTCCGGCGACGGCGTCTCCATCGTCGTGCGGTTGCCGCAGGTGAATGTGTAGGTCACGTCCGCCCAACCGTCGCCCGCCGCGTTTCTCCTGGCCTGCGCCACGAAGCCGCCGCCATGTCCGTTTCGCCGGGGATTCGAGTCGCTCATGCCCCGGAGATCGGCGAACCAGGGGGCGGTGTGGAGTTCGGCCGCCGGTTCCTGCAACTGAGCTGCGACGGGTTCAGGCGAGGACGCCAGGAAAAGGCAGCCCACGATCACTGCTGCCCCGATGTTCCGGTAGTTCTTCACGTCGTCCAACCTCTCGTGCCGTGGTTTGAATCGGGGCAGCGCCCGGCTAGGCGCCGCACTTGGCCAGCCTAGCGGAGTGAGCCAGCAGCAGTCCCATCAGGTCGCTCGACGGGATCGTGCCGAGCGCGCCGCGGATCGCCTCGACCTCGGTGAACCGCGAGCACTCGTCGACGAAGCAGGTCTCCGAGCGCAGGAGCAGCGGCACCGGGTGCCAACTGTGGGCCTCCATCGGCGCCGGGGTGGAGTGGTCGCCGGTGATCGCCAGCACGTCCGGGCCCAGGTCGAGGAGCCGGGGCAGCAGCGCGTCCACGGACTCGAGCGTGCCGACCTTCGCCGCGAGGTCGCCGTCCTCGCCGGCCATGTCCGTGCCCTTGACGTGGAGGAAGAAGTAGTCGAAGTCGGACCAGCGCTCCTCGAGCCGGTCGAGCGTCTCGCCGAAGCTCTTGCCGCAGTCGACGATCTCCATGCCGCAGACCTTCGCGACGCCGCGGTAGAGCGGGTAGCCGGCCAGCGCCGCAGCCCGCAAGCGGTAGAGCTCGCCGACTCCGGGCAGCGCCGGCAGCTTCGAGAAGCCGCGGAGCAGGAGCGTGTTCGCCCGGTCCTCGTCCCGGAGTTCCGCCTGGAGCGCCGCGACCGCCGGGGCGATGCGGGCGGCGGTCCGCCCCGCCGCTTCGCCGGCGCCGGCCGCCGCCTGCACAGGCAGCGCTGCGACGCCGAGCCGCTGCGGATCCGTGTCGGCAAGCTCCGCGTCGAGCGCCGGTGTCCCCGCCCGCGGCCGGAACAGGAGCACGAAGCGGTAGGCCTCGCCGGGATGGATCTCGACTTCGACGCCATCGCCGGCCGCCTCGATCCGCCTCGCCAGCCGGGCGCAAATCCGCCGGCCCTCGGCCCCGGGGAGGCGTCCGGCACGCCGGTCCGTCAACAGACCTTCCCCGTCGACCGTGGCGAAGTTCCCCCTCGCCACGACCGCGTCGGGCGAGATGTCGAGACCGAGGCCCAGCGCCTCGAGCACCCCCCTGCCGATGTCCACATCCGGCGAAGTCGGCTCGTAGCCGAACAGGGCGAGGTGGCCCGGTCCGCTGCCCGGCGTGATGCCGGTACCGGCCGGAACCAGCCGGCCCAGCGAAGACCGGGCCGCCAGCCGGTCGAGGTTGGGCGTCCGCGCTTCGTCCAGGGCGGTCCGCGGCTGAGCGTCCGTTCGCAGGTCGCCGACGCCGTCGAGCACAAGCAGCACGATCCGGCGCTCGTTCGGCTGCGCCAGCCGGCTCAGAAGTGCCATCCGCCGCCCCATGGCAGCCTCGGTCACGCGACGAAGTACGCGGAAGCGCGGACCTGCAGCCGCGCCCGCGGCTGGAAGCCGCCGCCGTGCAGCCGGAAAGCCGAGTCCCCCGACAGCACCGGCAGGACGATCCAGCCGTCGAAGCTCTCGCCCCGGTTGTAGGGCGAAACCACTGGCTCGAGCTCGGCCAGCCGCGTCCAGTGGCCGTTCTCCGAGAAGTTCGCCCGCAGCTCCAGGTAGGCCTTGTCGAGATCGATGTTCTTCCCATCCCGCGGGTGCCACACCGAGACGACGAAGCGCATCTCGTCGTAGCGGCGCGTGTCCACGCGCTCGCCGTCCAGGTGCTTGAGCGCATAGACGAACGCGCCCTTGCTGTCCGTGGCGAAGATCTCCGGCGTGGCCTCGAAGGTCACGTGGAGCGGCTGGACGTTCTGGCTCAATCAGCGGAAGCCGCGGCGCAGCTCGTTGCGGAACGTCTGGAAGTTCTTCTCGCCGTGGAGGCAGACGACGACGCGCTCCAGCTTCGTGCCGCCCTGCAGGTACCGGTGCACCTCGGTCAGCAGAATGCGGGCGCAACGGTCGACCGGATAGCCGAAGATGCCGGTGGAGATCGCGGGAATCGCGATCGTGCGCTGGCCGTTGCGGTCGGCCAGGGCCAGCGACGCGCGCACGGCGGCGGCGAGCTTGCGGTCTTCGTCGCCCTCGCCCATCCGCGGGCCGACCGCGTGGATCACCTGCCTGGCCTTCAGCGTGCCGGCGCCCGTCATCACCGCGGTGCCGACCGGCGTGCCGCCGATCCGGTTGCATTCGTCCTGGATCGACGTGCCGCCCTTCTCGCGCACGGCGCCGGCCACGCCTCCGCCGAGTTGCAGCTCCTCGTTCGCCGGATTGACGATCGCGTCGACTTCCAGCTCCGTGATGTCGCCCTCGATCAGCTCGAGCAGCGTGTCGTTCATCCTGACGGCCACTACCTACTCCCCAACAGCCAAAGCTCGGACAAGTCGCGGGATTCTATCGCAGTCGTACGGAGCGCGTGTAGCGTCGGAGCGTGGGGGCAGTAGTGGAGACCGCCTGGCATCGTTCCCTGGACCGCCTGCGCGCCGGCGGGGCGCCCGAGGACGATCTCGATCGGGCAATCGCCGGCGTCCTGCCGCGGGGCGACATCTCCGCCGTGCCGGAGGACGCCGCGCGCCTCGTCCTCGGTTCGCAATCGATCGGCGACGCGGAGGCCCTGCCGGACGAGGCGCTCATCGGCTGGGCGGCCGGCGGCGATGGCGACGCCGACGCCCCCGGCGGCGAAGTCCGCGGCTACGACCGGCTGATCCTCGACCTGCTCGAGGCGGGGTTCCGGATCGTCCGGGAGCGGGCCTGCGGCGAGTCGGCCCCGTTCCGCGTCCTGCGCGCCCGGCGGGACGGCTATCGCATTCGCAGCTTCCGGCCGGGCGACGAACTCGCGATCCTCAAGTTGTTCCGGGACAGCTTCGGCGAAGACCTGCGCCTGGACCGCTGGCGGTGGAGGTACGTCGACAACCCGCGCGGCGGCCCGCGCATCTCGCTCGCGTTCGCGCCCGACGGCCGGCTCGTCGGCCAGTACTGCGCGTACCCCGTACGCTGGCGCGGGCTTCCCCCGTCGGCTCCTGCCGAAGGCCACCAGGTCGGCGACACGATGACCCGCCGCGGCGCCCGCGGCGTGGGCCGCGGGCCGACCAGCATCCTCGCGCGCACTTCGCGGCACTTCTACCTGGTCCATTGCAACGGCCGGGTCGCGTTCAACTACGGCTTCAACACGGGCAACATCACGAAGTTCTCCACCCGCTACGTGGGCGCCCACGTCGTGGAGGATGCTCCCAATCGGGTGCTGCCGAAGGAAGCGCCACTCGGCGGCCGGCCGCGATTCGGGCGCGGCTACGAGTTGCGCCGCATCACCGAACGCTTCGGGATCGGTCCGGAGTTCGACGCCCTGTTCGACCGGGTCGCCGACCGCTACGGCCTGCTGGTGGAGCGATCGGCCGAGTACCTGCGCTGGCGCTACCTGGACTGCCCCGATGACGGCCTGGAGCTGGTCGCCGCCTACCGCCGCGGCCGCCTGGCGGGCTGGGTGGCGGCCAGGCGCCTGCCGGACGGGGTGGAGTTGGGCGATGCCCTGATCGACCCCCGCGAGCGACCGGCGCTGCGATCCCTCGTGGCCGAGGTCCGGGCGGCCGGCCTGCCGCTCGCCGGCTGGTTCAGCGAGAGACCGTCGTGGTGGTCAAGAGAGATCGACAGGCTCGGCTTCGTCCGGCGGCCCGAACCCCAGGGCCTGGTGACCATCATGGTGCCCTTCGTCTGTGGCGACGCGGTCGAACGGCTGCGGGCGACGGGGTACTACACGAAGGCCGACGGGGACCTGTTCTAGCTCACCAGCCACCCCCCCAGGTCGCGGCAGTTCCCATCCGTCACGCGCACCCAGAGGTCCGACCGCGCCCCGCCCAGCACGTCCGCCGGAATCTCGAAGTCGGCCGCCGCGCCGGCCGAGATGCGACAGCCGGTGGCCGGAGCGCCCAGCGGCAGCGGCGTCACCTCGACCCAGACCTCGTCGCCGGTCCCCCCGCCGGCGAGCGGGGCCACGTCCTCGAACCGCCGCGGCACCCGCTCCAGGCGGCGCAACAGCGCCGCGAACCACGCCCCGTAGCGGCGGCGCCGGAAGCGTTCCGCCGACTCCTCGAACCACAACCGGGCCCGCGGTTCCCGCTTCGCGCTCTGGTCGTAGGCGTGGACGCAGCGCGCCGCGGGCGCCAGCACCGCGCGAACGCCGGCGCTCCGCGCCCGCAGCAGCCACTCCGTCTCCTCGAAGTAGAGCCGAAAGCCCTCGTCGAACCGCCCCACCCGCCGCCAGCCGTCCCGGGTAACCGCCAGGCAGGCGCCGGTCAGCTCGTAGCAGGTCACGGGCGCGTCGGCCCCCCAGAAGGCGCGGGCGCGGCGCCGCCACCGGCGCCGGAAGAAGCGGCCCCAGGCCGGAGAGCGCTCCGCCCACGCCGCGTCCAGCTCCGCCCGCCACGTTCGAAGCGCCTGCGGCGGCAGCATCAGCCGGCAGCCCTCGTCCCAGAACAGGCGCGGCCCCGCGATGTCGGCACCGCCCAGCGCGTCGCGCAGGGCGCGCAGGCAGCCGGGCTCCACCGCCACGTCGGCGTTCATCAGCAGCAGCACGTCCCCCGTCGCGTGCTCCACGCCGAGGTTGATGCCGGCTGCGTAGCCCAGGTTCTCGCCCGGGCGGAGCACCTGAGCTTCCAGACCGTCCGGCGCCCCCTCCCCGATCGCCGACGCGCCCGCGGCACCGTTGTCGACAACGATCACCTCGAGCGAAATCGCCGACATCCGCGCGTCCTCGTGGAGCGCCGCCACCGCGGCTTCGAGCAGCCAGGGTGTTCGATAGTGGACGACGACCGCGGAGATCACTCAGATCTCGTCGGCGAGGCCATGCTTCAGGCGGGCGAACAACGCGCCGCCGAAGACCACCGCGGCGATCGTCACCGCGAGCAGCGGCGCCAAGCTCAGCGGAACTCCGCCGCCCAGGAACGCGGCCCGGTAGAGGTAGACCAGGCCGGTCAGGGGGTTCCATTCCACGAACCACTTGTAGTCAGCCGGAACGACATGCACCGAGTAGATGATCGGCGTCACGAAGAACCAGGCGTTCAGAACCAGGCCGGCGGCCTGCGCGGTGTCGCGGAAGTGAGCGTTCGCCGCCGCCAGCCCCAGGCCAAGTCCGAACGCCAGCGCCGCCTGCAGCGGCACCGCGACCAGCAGCAGCGGCAGACTCGCCACGGAGAGTTCACCGATCACGGCCAGGATGACGACGAAGGCCACGACGCCGACCGAGGCGTGCAGCAGCGCGCCGATCACCAGCGACGCCACGAGCAACTCCGCCGGCAACCGCATCTTCTTGACCAAGTCCGCGTTGTCCGTGATCGCCGACGCCGACCGGCTGACCCCTTCGTGGATCGCCATCCACGGCAGCAGGCCGCAGAACAGGAAGACCGCGAAGTTCTGCGTCCGCTCGCCGTCGAGCGGGAACCGCAGCAGGAACGAGAACACGTAGGTGAACAGCAGGAGCTGCCACAGCGGGTTCAGCAGCGACCAGACCAGCCCCAGCGCCGACCCCGCGTAGCGCGACCGGAGGTTGCGGACGACCAACTCGCGGAGCAGAAACAGGTGCTGCCTGCGGCGGCTGATAGTGGAGGCGACCGTCACCGGCCGATTATCCCCGATACGAGCCCCTGGGCGGTCAGGGGTTGCCAGGGACTGATGACATCGACGTCCAGACTTTGGAAGTGGGAGACGTTTCGGGTCGCAACCGTCAGGTGGTGCACAGCCGCCGTGCCCGCGATGAGCGCATCCGCGAGACCCGGAGTCCGGCCCGCGCGGCGCGCCTGGGCGCGCAGCGTCGCCGCATGCCGGGCCACGCGGCGCCCGACACCGAGAAGGCGGTCGTCGTGCTCCGCAACGATCGCGGACAGCACCTTCCGGAGTTCGCGCCGGCGGCGCCCCGTGGGAAGCAGCCGCAGCCCGAAGTGGAGTTCGTGAATCACGATGGTCGAAAGCCAAAGGTCGTCCCTGGAGTTCAGGAACGCCACGACCTGGAGGTCCGGCGCCGACTTCACCAACTCCGAGACGACGTTCGTATCGAGCAGGAACCCCCTCAATCCCAATCCCACTCGTCGCCCTGGAAGGGGATCTCGCGCTCAGGATCATCCTTCCGGTCGGGGAGTTCGAGTTCAAGCCCCCTGGGCACGTTCTGGACAAGCCACCGCCCGAGCGGTTTCTTCGGCGTCGAGCGTCGATCCCACTCCCGCTTCGGCACAACGACGAAGGTGTTCCGTCTGCCGATCTGCTGGGGTCCCTCCTGCTCCGCGAGCCGGAGGATCTCCGACAGGCGCGCCTTCGCCTCGGCGACTGTCCAGGCTCTTGGCGAATCGGTCTGCTCGGCCTTCACGGGGGTAGGTTCCTCCTGTCGAACATGGTCCAACATAGACCATGTCCGGGCCGCAATCAAGAGAGACGCGCCAAATCCGTCCTCGTCCATAGAGACCAGACGGCAGGTCGCCAACCTGCCGACATCCGTAGGGAAGGAGAGACGATGACGAGCCCTGCTGTAGGCTTTCGACGAGAAGACACCCGAAAGACGCTTGAGGAGGCAGGGTTCGATGCTGCTCAAGCTCGAGTGCTGATTGACGTGATGAGCGGAACCGAAGAGCGGCTGGCGAGAAAGGACGACGTAAGCGTCCTGAAGACCGACGTAGCCGTCCTGAAGACCGACGTAGCCGTCCTGAAGACCGACGTAGCCGAACTCAAGATCAGCTCGGCCGCGCTGAACGGCCGGATGGACGGTTTCACAGTCGCCCTGGAAGGCCTGAGACAGGAGGTCCGCGAGCGGATCGAGGGGCTGCGGCAAGAGATGCTGGCCCACATGGATGCGCTGGAAGCGCGTCTCAACGGACGCATCGATACCGTGCATGCGGAACTCAAGGGCCAGTTGGTGGCGATCAAGTGGCTGCTCGGATTCGTCCTCGCCAGCGCCGTGCCGATGGCGCTCGCCCTTGTCCGCCTGGCGTTCCTGTCGTAGGGCGCGGCACACGGGGAACGTCCCGTCGGGGGCGGCGAAGGGGAGTAGCGTCAGCGAGCGAGTTCCAGCATTCCCGCCGGCTCCGCCAGCCGAGGCAGAACGTCCGACGCGTCCGCTTCCGCCAGCACTTCCGCCTCCGTGACCCGCGATCTCGTCTGCGTGCTCGGGATCTGCCACTTCGCCGGCACCAGAACCAGGCGGCGGTTGTCGACGATCGCCGCGGCCGGCACGGAGGGTTTCTGGCGGGTCGGCGACCGGCCCTCCCAGAAGGTGACCACGGCCCCCGGCCGGCGCTCGATCACGAACCGGACGAGGCCGTGGGGCAGCGGCACGCCGGCGCCTTCGACGGCGTTCGCGAGCTCCCGCCAGGCTTCCATGTCGCCCTGAACCGCCCTGGCGCAGAACGCGTTGAACGGCTGCTCCCGCAACGCCGTTCCCGATCGCGCTTCCGCCTGCCGGACCGTCTCCAGGTAGGCGAACGGGTTGGGTGGCGAGCCGCTCCGCGCCCACTCCTCCTTGTCGCGCGGCGGCCGCCAGTCGCGCCAGCGGCGGGGTTGCCGCGTCCGGTGCTCCAGTCCGAGCACGTGAGCCAGGACCGGCTCGACCATCGGATTGCAGAGGGCGTTGCCGTTCGCCCGCATCCCGGTGGAGGGCATCGCGATGCCGCGGCCGGTCCGCAGATGGCGCAGGGGCCTGGTTTCCCCGGCCCAGCGAAACGTCTCCCGCTTCCGGGGCGGGCCGACGACGGTCGCCTGGAGCGCCAGGAAGCCGGTCCAGCGGTGCAGAAAGGCCCACGCCTCCCGGCCGCCTCCCAGGAGCGCCCCCAGAGCGGCCGCGACATGGACGCGGCCGGTGTAGAGCGGCGAGTTGAACTCGTTCCCCGCACCATGGGCCCAGTAGTGCTCGAGCGCCTCGCGCAGCCCCGGCCAGTCCCCGCGAGCGGCCCGCAGGCACGGCCCGTAGTTCCAGGAACAGTCGACGCCGGGCTCGGGCAGCGCATAGTCCGCCCGGGTGCACTGGCGCGACCAGTAGTCGGCCGCCTCCTCGTCTCCAGCGGCCCTGAAGAACATCCCCAGGTCGCCCGTCGCCCGCGCTTCGAGACCCGCCATCAGGAGACCGTTCGCCCTGCTCGGCCCTCTCGGGCGCCTCTCGCCGTCAGTTCAGGAAGAGCCTGTCGAGTGCGGTGAAAAGGCCGAGCATCGTGCCCATGATGAGCACCATTCGCCACGTCAGATCGGCGCGGAGCTTCTCAAGATCGACTCGCAACCCGCCGGTCTCGGCCTTCATCTCGACTCGCAGCCCGCCGATCTCTTCCTTCATCTCGGCACGCAGCCCACCGATATCCGCCTTCGTCTCGGCACGCAGCTCGCCAATCTCGGACCGCAACTCGGCAATGTCGGCCTTCACGTCGGACCGCAACTCGGCGATGTCCTCCTTCGTGGCGACTCCCTGGAAGACCGCGACGCGGATCGTCTCCGTAACGGCCTCCGCCTGGGAAGTCCCCATGCCGGCCTTCTCCAGGTTGCGGACGGCCGCGAGGGTGTCGAACGTGGCGACGCTCATCTGGTTCATCGTAACGCAGTGGCCGCGGGGCGCGGCGCGCTCCTTCCTTCGGTTGTCGGTAAGGCGTCGGCGCGTGTGTCGCGCCTCGACCGACTCAGACGGAAAGCCGCTCCGCTGGCTAGTTGCCGCCCCCGAGTTCCAGCGTTCCCTCCTGCTTCCGCCGGCCGCGGTCAGCCGAACGCGCGGGGCCTGAACTCCGGCGGATTGACGATGCTGGCGCTGCTCCCGGTCGCGCGGATGACGAACAGGCCCCGCCTCTCCGCGTACGCCGTC
>JAPVWO010000114.1 GCA_027493375.1 Candidatus Multivorans thiocomprendens
TCGAGCGCTACGTCCAGACCCTGCGCGACCTGCGCCCCGGCGTCACGATGGTCATCCTGCACTCGACCGACCCGAGCGAGAACTTCAAGTACATCTCGAGTTCCGGCCCCAGCCGCAAGGGCGACATGCTGGCGATGCTCGACCCCCGCGTACAGCGGGCGATCGAGGACGAGGGCCTCGTGCTGACGACCTTCCGCGAGCTCAAGGAAAGGCGGGACCGCGTCGACTGAGAGCCGGCTCCTCCTGGAGACGACGGGAGACGCGGCTCCCGAAGAAACGGCGGCCGCCTGGCTGGTTCAGGCGAGGCGGCTGCTGGCGGTGATGGACTGGCCGGTCGAGTCGGCGAAGATCGAACCGACGTCGGAAGGTCCCCTGGCGGTTCTCGAGGTTCCCCCCGGACGGACCGCCACCGCCGACGCGATCCTCGACTGGACGTCGGAAGCCGCGGCGCGGACACTTCGCGGCGATCCGCAGCCGTCCGACGCGGAGGTCTACAAGGCGGCTCGGGCTCTGCTCAGCTCGTGATGCGCTGGAACTTCGGCGGGCGGCGCTCGACGAAGGAAGCGACGCCTTCCTTGAAGTCGTCGCGCTGGAGGCTCTCGGCCATCAACTCGTTCGACTCGCGGAGCGCGTCGCCGGTGTCCATCATCAGGTGACGGTAGACCTGCTGCTTGATCACCTTGAGCGACGTCGGCGCCGATCGCTCAGCGAGCGCCCGGACGTAGTTCTCGGCCTCCGGGACGACCCGGTCGTGGGGCACGGATCGGTTGACGACGCCCATCTGGGCCGCCTCCGGACCGTAGAACTTGCGGCCCGTCCACAGGATGTCGAGCGCGTTCGCCGGGCCCGCCACGCGGGGCAGGATCCAGCTCAGCCCGTGCTCGGCGATCAGGCCGCGGTTGACGAATGCGGACGTGAAGACCGCCCGGTCCGAGGCCAGACGGATATCGCAGAGCATCGCGATGGCGAAGCCGAGGCCCGCGCAGGGACCGTTGATCGCGGCGACGATCGGCTTGCGCACCGCCATCAGGTAGTTGAAGGTGACGCCGAAGTTCTCGGCGCCCATCTCGTCGATCGCGCCCGCCTGCGCGTCCTCGAAGGCGTTGCCTCCGCCGCCGCCGCGCTCCCCCCGACTGGTGGCCTGAAGGCCCTGCATGTCCGCTCCGGCGCAGAATCCGCGGCCGGCGCCGGTCAGGACGATGCCGACGACGCGGTCGTCGCTCTCGGCGGCCGCCATCGCGTGCTTCATCTCCGCCATCATGCTGCCGGTGATCGCGTTCAACTGCTCCGGGCGGTTCAGGGTGATCGTGGCGATCGGATCGTCCACGTCGTACTTGATGAGTTCGTACTCGGTCATTCGCTTGGCCTCCAGCCGCTGTTGAGAGTGAGCGGCCGAGACTAGCAGCGTGCGCCGTAGAACGCGGCGCTAACATGGAGCCCGTGCCGCGACCCCGAACACCGCGAGGAACACGAACCACCGGCGCGATGCTCGCCCTCGCCGCCGCCGCTTTCCTCCTCGCCTGCGCCGGCGCGGAGCCTGTGTCCGAGCCCCGGCCGGTGGCGCCGCCCGGCACGTCGGACCGGCTGGACATCGTCGACCGCGCGATCGAGCACCACGGCGGCGAGCTGTTCGAGCACTCGCGGGTCAGGCTGACGGTGGCTTCACGTTCCGGGAGCTTCGACGTCGACTCGACGACGGACGGCGACCGCTTCGAGTACGTCATCCGGGCCTCCGCCGGAGACGACCAGCGCGAGTACCGGCGCGACAACGCGGCTCTGGAGGTGACCGAAAGCGGCGAATCGACGGACATGGACGAGAGAGAGCAGGTGCGCGCGGAGAGCTACGTCAACCAGCGCATGTACTTCCTCTTCCTGCCCTACAAGCTGAACGACCCCGGCACCTTCAAGGAAGACCAGGGGCTGGAGGAATGGAACGGGCGGCAACTGCACCGGGTCCGCGTGACCTTCGAGCCCGATTCGAGCGCCGGCGCGGACAGCGCGTACATCTACTGGTTCGATCCGGAAACCGCCCGCCTCGAGCAGTTCGCCTACGACTACAGCGCGGGCACCGGGCTCCGCTTCCGCACCCTCCGGAACTACCGCCGCATCGGCGGCCTGCTGTTCTACGACGCGGACAACCACGGCCTGAACACTCCGGACGGAGGACTGACCGTAGACGACATCACGCCGGCGTACGCCGAGGAGGAACTGCCTCTCGTCTCGCGGATCGAGCTCCGCGACGTCGACGTGGAGAGCCTCGCCCAATGAAGGTCGGACTCGTGAAGAGCGGAGTCGAAGCCTCCGCTCTCGCCGGGTTCGCGGCCTGCATGCTGGCCGTGGCCTGCGAGCCGCCCGAACTCGAAGAGCGAGAACCGGCGTTCGACCCGCAAACGGTTGCCGCGGCGGTGCTCGACGTGCTCGACACGCAGGTGGAGGCATGGAACGACGGCGACATCGAGGGCTTCATGGCGGGCTACCTGCGAAGCGAGGAGCTGCGCTTCACTTCGGGCAACGAGGTCCGCCGCGGCTGGAGGCAGACTCTCGAACGCTACCGACAGACCTACCCCGACCGCGCCGCGATGGGCACGCTGGCCTTCGATCAACTGGACGTCCGGGTGCTCTCCGAGCACGCCGCACAGGTCTTCGGCCGCTTTCGGCTGACGAGGGAATCCGACGAACCGACGGGCCTGTTCACGTTGCTCGTGGAACGGCACGGAGAGCGGTGGCTGATCGTCACCGATCACACCTCCAGCTAGCCAGGGCACCGCCGCGACGGGCAGCGGCGGGCACGAAGATGAGACGATGAGAGAACCGAGCGTCATCCTGATGGGCGTGGCCCTGTTGCTGCTGCTGGGAGCCGTCTGCTTCGCGCTGGAGCTGCCCCGGATCGAGGCGGCGATCGAGGCGAGCACCGCCGCGGCGCTCGCGGATGTCGGCGTGCGCGGTCTCCGCATCGAATCGGACGGCCGCGACGTCACGCTCAACGGCACGATCGCCTTCGCCGAGATCGGGGTCGAGGCGGCGCGGCGCGCGGCGGACGAGCCCGGAGTGCGAAGCGTCGACAACCGCCTGGTGATGGCGGGCGAGCCAAGCTTCGAGTTCGGCCTTGACGGCGATATCTGGCTGCTGGCCGGGCGCTTGCCGACCCCCGAGAGCCGGCAGGAGCTGTTCGACGCGGCCGCAGCGATCATGGGTCAGGGCAACGTGATCGACGAAACCGAAGTCGATGCGGCCGTGACCGAGCCGCCCTGGATCCCGACTCTTCCGAGGCTGATTCAGCTCCTGAGACAGGTGGACGGTGGACCCGGTCTGAGGCTGCGTGACGGAACGTTGAGCCTGACCGGCCACACTTCGAGCGAAGGCATGAGGGACCGCCTCGAGTTCGATGTGGGCGCGATTGCGGAAGCGGCCGAAACCGGCTGGACGATCGCCAACGAGATGGCGGTCGCTCCCGTCGCGGTGAACAGGGTGGCCCAGAACCGGATCCGGCGCCTGCTGGGGGAGCAGCCGATCGCGTTCCAGGGGCGTACGGATGCGCTTACCGGGGACGCGCGGGCCGCCATCGCCGGCATCGGCGAACTGCTCGACGCGTTCTCGGACACACGGATCGAGATCCTCGTCCGCGCGGATACCGGTGGCGACTCCGAAGACGGCCGTCGGCTCAGCATGGCGCAGGCCGAGTCCATCCGCGAAGTCCTTTCCGCGAGCGTCCATCCCGACCGCCTGCTGGCCTTCGGCTACGGCAGCGACCGGCCGGCCGACGAAGACGGCGCGGGCGAGAGTCAAGGGGTCGAGTTCCGGGTTCTCCACCGCCCCTGAAGCAGGATCCGCATGCTCTACGTCCTGTTCGAGATCTGGATCTGGGTGGTCGCCGCGGGCCTGGTCGGCGCCATGTTCGGCTGGTGGCTCCGCAGCATGCGGGCCCGTCGCCAGGTGGCCCGGGAAGCGATGCTCTGGCAACGCCGGATCGAACGCCTGAGGAAACTCACCAGGGGCCTGCGGCAGACCACGGAGGCCGACACGGACGGCGACTGACCGCGGTGTCAGTCGCCGCCGGTCCGAAGATCGAGCTGCGACGGCGCCACCTCCACGCCCGCCAGGTGCTGGAGCGCGCGAGCCGTGACTTCCGCCAGCGCCGCCGGCTGCGCCGCCGCGATGTCCCACTGCTCGCCCGCGTCGACCGACAGGTCGTAGAGCAGCGGCGGGTCGTGCTCCATCCGTTCACCACCGAGCCCGTACTCGCCCCTCGTGATGAAGTGCGCCTTGTAGTTGCCGACCCGGTAGGCGTGGAGCTCGCTGCCGCGGTAGAAGGGCATCTCGCTCCGCGGCCCGTCGCCGACGCCCAGCAGCACCGGGCTCAGATCGAGGCTGTCCATCGGCCGGTCGTCCGGCACGGTTCCGCCGGATAGCGAGAGGAAGGTCGCGAGCAGGTCGCTGGTCGAACCGATCTCGTCCGTGACGACGTCGGGTGCGATCGTCCCGGGCCACCAGAACAGCCCCGGCACCCGCATGCCCCCCTCCCAGGTCATCCCCTTGCCTTCACGGAGCGGTCCCGCCAGGCCGCCCTGCGTGCGGAACGCGGTCCACGGGCCGTTGTCGCTGCTGAAGAAGACCACCGTGTTCTCCGCCAGCCCCTCCTCCTCGAGCGTGTCGAGGATCCGGCCCACGCTCCAGTCGATCTCCTCGATCACGTCGCCGTAGAGCCCCGCGCCGCTATGGCCCTCGAAGTCGGGCGCCCGGAACAGCGGCACGTGGGGCATGCTGTGCGGCACGTAGACGAAGAACGGCACGTCCCGGTGCGCGCGGATGAAGTCCACCGCCTCCTCGGCGTACCGCTTCGTGATCGTCGTCTGGTCCGCCGGCTGCTCCAGTGTCTCGGTGACGATCTCGCCGGCCGCGTCGCGCTCCGAGCGGATCAGGGGCACGTCCCAGTACTCGATCTTCGGATCGAGGAACGCGGCTCGACGCTCCTCGCGCGGGAGGGTCGACATCATGTCGTTCGAGTACGGAATGCCGAACCAGTAGTCGAAACCGTGCCGGGTCGGCAGGTACCGCGGCCGGTCGCCCAGGTGCCACTTGCCGAACATTCCCGTCGCGTAGCCGAGATCCCTGAGCGCCTCGGCGATCGTGATCTCCTCATCCTGGATCCCGCCCACGAAGTCCGGGAACAGGACCCGGACCCGGTCGCCGTAGAGGCCGTTTCGCACCGGCAACCGCCCGGTCAGCAAGCCCGCCCGACTCGGCGAGCAGACGGAGGCGGTCACGTAGAAACTCGTCCAGCGCTGACCTTCGGCCGCCATCCGGTCGAGGTGCGGCGTGCGGATCACGGGCGCGCCGTAGCTGCCGAGGTCGCCCCAGCCCAGGTCGTCGGCGAAGACGATGACGAAGTTCGGGGGCCGGCTGGACGCGGTGGCGGGCGACGGTGGAGAGTCCTGCGCGCAGGACGCAACAACCGAAGCAAGGAGGAGAGGGAGAAAAGCCGTTCGTGCCATGAAGCAAGTCTAGAGGCGGCAGCAGGTTCGCCGCTTCGCCGAAGCCGGCCAGAGGGCCGGCGCACCGACAGGGGCACCGCGTGAAGACAGTAGGATCGCCAACCGCCTTCCACCGGACCGACCCGAGACCGCACATGACCGCACCGCAGATCGACGAAACCCGCGCCCTCGACCATCTGATGGACCTGCTTGCCATCGAGGGCCTGAGCGGCCGCGAGGGCAAGGTCGCGGCGGCCGTGCAGGAGAAACTGCTGGCCGCGGGTTGCGAGGCGTCCTGGATCGGCCACGACGACGCGAACGTGCGGATTCCCGGCAACTACGAGGTCGGCAACCTGATCGTCGAGCTGCCAGGCACGAGGCCCGGGCCGCGACGGCTGTTCATGGGGCACATGGACACGGTGCCGCTCTGCCGGGGCGCGGTGCCGGTGCGCCTGAACGGACGGATCGAGGCGGAAGGCGACACGGCGCTCGGCGGCGACAACCGGACCTCGATCGGCGCTCTCGTGACGATGGTCGAGACCCTGCTCGCTCAGGACGTTCCCCGGCCGCCGATCACGGTGCTGATGACGGTCGGCGAGGAGGTCGGCCTGTGGGGCGCGCGGACCGCGGAGCTCGAGCGCCTCGGGAACCCGGAGATGGGCTTCAACATCGACTCCGGCGCGCCGCACGTGGTGATCATCGGCGCCACCGGCGCCGACCGCTGGCAGGTCGACATCCACGGCAGGTCCTCGCACGCGGGAGTTCATCCCGAGCACGGGGTTTCCGCGGCGCTGATCGCCTCGCGTGCCGTCGCCGACGTGGCCGCCCGGGGTTTCTTCGGGAAGATCGAGCTTCCGGCCGGCAGCGGCACCTCGAACGTCGGCCGCATGGCGGGCGGCGAGGCCAGCAACCAGGTGACGGACCACGTCTTCGTCTCCGGCGAATCGCGCAGCCACGACAAGGCGTTCCTGGCGCGGATCACGGCCGCCTGGCGCGACGCCTTCGAGCAGGCGGCACGGAGCGTCACGAGTTCCGACGGCCAGTGCGGCCGCGTCGACTTCCGGGCCGAAACCGACTAGGGCCAGCACAACCCCCACACCGTGGACGAGTACGTCGACGTCCAGGAGTACCTCGACGGCTGCCGGCTGGTCACCGGCATCGCCGCGGCCTGAGCCCGGAACCGTCCTCTCGTCCCGCCAGGCCGCTACCACACCCAAGACGCAATCATCCCCAAGACAGGGAGGCCCCGAAATGAACACTCGCATGTTGCACGAGAAGGTGATCGTCGTCACCGGCGCAGGCCGCGGCATCGGCCGCGACATCGCGCTGCTCGCCGCTTCCCACGGCGCTTCCGTCGTCGTCAACGACCTCGGCGGGTCCGAGCGCGGCGACGGCGGCGACCAGACGCCGGCCCAGGCCGTCGCCTCGGAGATCCAGGCTGCCGGCGGACGCGCCGCCGCGAACTACGAGAGCGTCGCCGATTTCGACGGCGCCGGGCGGATCGTCGAGCAGGCCCTGGACGAGTTCGGCCAGATCGACGGCGTCGTCAACAACGCCGGCATCCTGCGCGACGGCATCTTTCACAAGATGACCGAGAGCGACTGGGACGCCGTGATCGCCGTGCATCTCAAGGGCGCCTTCAACATGGCGCGGGCCGCCGCGCCCCACTACCGCAAGCAGATCGGAGGCGCCTTCGTCCACATGACCTCGACTTCGGGGCTGATCGGCAACTTCGGCCAGGCGAACTACGCCGCCGCCAAGCTCGGCATCGTCGGCCTGTCCAAGTCGCTGGCGCTCGACATGCAGCGCTTCGAGGTGCGCTCGAACTGCATCGCCCCGTTTGCCTGGTCGCGGCTGATCGGCACGATCCCGACCGCCGACCCGGCGCAGGCCGCGCGGGTCGCCAAGATGAAGGAGATGACTCCGGCCCTGGTCGCGCCGCTCGCCGTCTACCTGCTGAGCGATTCGGCGAAGGAGGTCAGCGGCCAGATCTTCGCGGTGCGCAAGAACGAGATCTTCCTGATGAGCCAGCCCCGACCCGTCCGCTCGGTCCACAACGGCGACGGCTGGACCCCGGAGGCGATCGCCGAGCACGGCATGCCGGCCCTGGCCGGGTCGTTCTTCGACCTGGACCGCACGACCGACGTCTTCACCTGGGATCCGACGTAGACGCCGGCTCAGGCTCCACTACAACTGCCAGGCCAGCAGCAACTGGACGGCGCTCTCGTCTTCCTCCGTGCCGAGCTTGTTGCTCCAGTACTGGTACTCGATGCCCGCGAACAGCTTGCCGGCGTCGCCGCCGAACGCCTTCCCCGCGTCCCAGCGGAACTGGGGCTGGGCGAGGATCGAACCCCCGGACTTGACGCCGAACTCGTTCGTCGTGCCCCAGATGTACTCCAGGTGGCCCGTGATCTGGAAGCTCTGTTCGCCAATGGAGAACAGGAAGAGCCCGTTCACGTCGAAGGCATAGCTGTCGTCCGTCTTCGGAGCGCCGCCGGCGCCGACGCCGCTGCTGCCGTCGAGATAGAGCATGAGGTCGGTGTTCAGGAAGATGAACCCGGACGCCTTCCAGGCCAGGCGCAGGCCCGGCAGGTACTTGACCACCTTCGCGTCACCCGCCGCGTTCAGCCCGGCGATGAAGCCGACATCGGCGAGCGCGCCGCCCCCGACCGTCTTCCCCGTGATCTTGCCGAGACTCACGGTCGGGTACCACTCGGCGTAGAAGTCCCGCTCGTTGAAGCCGTCCCGGCCCCGGTCGTCGAGGTAGTCGACGAAGAAGAAGCTGTCGCCGTACTTCCACTGCGTCGCCTGTTGCAGGGTCAGGACGAAGCTCTCTTCCTCCTGAGCCGAGAACGGGTTCAGCAGTTCGCCGAACTGGAATTGGAACTCTGTCTGCGCGGCGGCCGGCGCGGAAGCCGCGACCAGGGCGGCGATGGCGGCGACGGCGGAATGGCGCCGCCGCCCGGACCCGCTTCGTCCGCCGCCGAGCCTCACGCCACCTCGAACAGCCCCGCGGCGCCCATGCCGCCGCCGATGCACATGGTGACGACCACGTTCTTCGCGCCGCGGCGCTTGCCTTCGATCAGGGCGTGGCCGACCATCCGCGCGCCGCTCATGCCGTAGGGGTGGCCGATCGAGATCGCGCCGCCGTTCACGTTCAGCTTCTCGTTCGGAATGCCCAGCCGGTCGCGGCAGTAGATGACCTGGACCGCGAACGCCTCGTTCAGCTCCCACAGGTCGATGTCGTCCATCGTCAGGCCCTGGCGCTCCAGCAGCTTGGGGACAGCGAAGACCGGACCGATGCCCATCTCGTCCGGCTCGCAGCCGGCAACCGCCATGCCCTTGTAGATGCCGAGCGGCTCGAGTCCGCGCTGCTCCGCCAGCTTCGAGTCCATGACCACGCACGCCGAGGCGCCGTCGGAGAGCTGGCTGGCGTTGCCGGCGGTGATCGTGCCGTTCTCGCGCACCGGCTTGAGCCCGGAAAGACCCTCGATCGTCGTGCTCGGGCGGTTGCCCTCGTCCTGGCTGAGCTCGACCTCGCCGAAGCTGATGTCCCCGGTCGCCCTGTCGAGAATCATCTTCGTCGCGTTCATCGCGATGATCTCGTCGTCGAAGGCGCCCGACTCCTGCCCGGCCGCCGTCCGCTGCTGGCTCTGCAGGCCGTACTCGTCCTGTTGCTCGCGGGTGACGTCGTAGCGCTTCGCCACGACTTCGGCCGTGTCGATCATGGGCAGGTGGAGATCCGGCTTGTTCTCCTTGATCCAGGGATCGGGAACACGGAAGTGGTTCATCTTGTCGTTCTGCACCAGGCTGATCGAATCGATGCCGCCGGCTACCACGACCGGCGCCCCGTCGATCACCACCTGCTTGGCGGCGGTGGCGATCGCCATCAGGCCCGACGAGCACTGCCGGTCCATCGTCATTCCCGACACCTCGACCGGCAGGCCGGCCCGGATCGCGCACTGGCGGGCGACGTTGAAGCCCTGGGTGCCCTGCTGCATGGCGCAGCCCATGACGACGTCGTCGACCTCGCCCTTCTCGACGCCGGCGCGTTCGATCGCCGCTTCGATCGCCGCGGCGCCCATCGTCGGCGATTCGAGGTTGTTGAAGGCGCCGCGATAGGCCTTGCCGATCGGCGTGCGGGCGGTGGAAACGATGACGGCGTCAGTCATGGAGAACTCCCTGGCTTGGATGGTTGCTGTGTGTTCAGTTCTGTGAGGTAGCCGAGATTAGCACCTACCGTCCGGTCGGTCGGTACTCAGTCCTCCAACCACGCGTTGAAGTTCGGCTTCCGCTTCTCGCGGAACGCGGCGACGCCCTCGCGGGAGTCCGGGTGATGGTCGGCCATCGGGGTGCGGGCCGCGATGTCCTCGAGCGACTGCTCCCAGGTCTGGTCCGCGGCGTTGTAGAGGCTGCGCTTGAGCAGCCGCATGGCCACCTGCGGCCCGTTCGCCAGTTCGCGCCCCAGGTCCATGGCGCGGGGCATCAACTCGTCGGGCTCCACCACTTCGTGGACGAGGCCGAGTTCGAGCGCCTCCGCGGCTTCAACGAGCCTGCTCCGCATGAGGAAGTCCATCGTCTTCGGCAGGCCCATCATCTGGAGCAGCAGGTAGTGGCCGCCCTCGTCCGGGAGCAGTCCGAAGCGCAGCGTGCCGCTGCCCATGCGCGCCGCCGTCGAGGCGATCCGGAAGTCGCAGCTCAGCGCCAGCGAGAAGCCGGTCTGGACCGCGACCCCGTTCATCGCCGCTATCGACAGCTTGTCCATGCCGCGGATCGCCGTGTTGATGGGCTGCGAGATCTTGCGCAGCCCATTGATCGTGCCGAGCACGTTGTCGTGGCCCCGGTGAATGTCGGGCACCAGCGCCTCGCCGCGCCGGCCCTTGTCCTGGCCGCTGATGTCGTCGCCGGCCGAGAACGCCCTGCCGCTGCCCGTAAAGAGCAGCACTCGAACCGAGTCCTCCATCGCGGCCTGGGTCAGTGTCTCCAGCAGGTCCCGCTTCATCGGCGCGTCCATGCCGTTGAGCCGGTCCGGCCGGTTGAACGTGATGACCAGGATCCCCGGATCCTCGGTGGATACCTCGAAACCCCTGAACTCGCCCGTCTGGATCATGCCCGCCGCTCCTTCCTGGATGGTCGTTGTTCGATGGCGGCCGGTGATTCTGGCACAGGGCTGTGCTACGTTGCCCCCACCTTCAACACGCACTTCGCGGAGTTCCTCCAGCTCCGCGACGGGAGACACATCAAGGATGAAACGGTTCATCGTCGGCCTGTCGGTCTGCATCCTGGTTGCCTGCCTCGCGCAGGCGGCCCTGTACGCATCCGGCTCCATTTCCGCGGGCAAGGGGATCAACCCGAGGGACGCCTACACCATGGGCAAGGCGCTCACTTTCCAGAAGCTCGTCTGCCCCTCCTGCCCCCTTGAGAAACGCGACCTCGATCGGGATCGCGCCCTTAGTCTGAAGAACAGCCTCGAAGCTCGGGACGAAGCCGTCAAGCCCGGCACCGAGGACGACGAGCACATCAGCGTGCTCTGCCCCGGCGCCGGCGACGCCCAGTGCGAAGGCAAGCCGGACGAGCAGGAACTCGTTCACTTCTATCTGACGCGGCGATACAAGCTGTAGCCCGGAGATGACGATGAACAGACGTTCCCTGCGTCCGCTTCTCCTGACGGCGGCTGCCGTCCTCGTCTTCACCGCGCCGCCGGTACTCGCACAGGACTCCCCCTGGCTGCCCGCGCCCGGATCAGGCACGATTACCTTCTCCTACATCTCCCAGGAGGCGACCGATTACGAGCGATCCGAGCGCTGGCGGAGCATGGCCGGCGCCGACTCGACGACCATCCAGCTCGCCGGCACGCTCGGCCTCGACACCGTCTGGGTCAACGGGACGTACGGCATATCCGACGCCCTCGCGCTCGACTTCCAGATCGGCACGTCGGACAGCCAGTACCCCGGGGGCGGACCCAAGCACCCGACCAAGGACGACCTGAGCGGGCTTCAGGACGCGAGAGCCGGCCTGACCTGGCGGTTCCGGGACGAGGTTGTAAGTTCGGGCCCCAGCATGGCGCTGCGGTTCGGCGCCATCCTCGCGGGCGACTACGACACCGGCTACATCAACTCCCTGGGCGACGGCGGCAACGGCGCCGAAGTCTCTCTGCTCATCGGCAGGTACGTCGGTGAGCGGGGCGTCCTGTCCGCCGAGGTCGGCTACCGCTACCGCACCGACGACATTCCGGAGGACATCATCCTGAATCTCTCGGCCGGCGTCCTGGTCGGAGAACGAGTCGGCCTGAGCGTCGGCTACCGGATGACCGACGGCGGTTCGGGCCTGGACATCGGCGTTCCGCCATTCTCCCCGGCCCGCTTTCCGGAGCTTCAGGAAGACATCGACCTCCTCTACGGCACGGTGAACATCGGCCTCACGGGCAGCGCGAGCCTCGCGTTGACCTATGGCGACGTCATCGACGGCCGCAACACACCGAATTCAGAGGTCATCGGC
>JAPVWO010000115.1 GCA_027493375.1 Candidatus Multivorans thiocomprendens
TTCATCTCTCGTTCCACAGTACAGGTATCCAGCAGACCGGTCGCAAGGCGCCGGCCCGCCCACACCACGAGGCGGCCCTCATCCGGCAACGCTTCCACCAGGCGAGCCATCGTGGGCTCCGGGAGCCGAAGGCCACGAATCGTCGCGCACTCTACCGCCCCCCCGAGCCGCGCGGCGAGTTCGGCGTCGAACCGCTCGCTGACGACCCGCACGTTGGTCAGGCCGAGCTCTCGCACTGCCTCCGCCAGGAACGCCGCCTTCCGTTCGCGCGCCTCGACGAGCGCCACCGGCCTCTCGGGATGAACCGCCGCGAGCACCAGCCCGGGGAACCCGGCGCCGCTACCGATGTCGAGAAGCCCGCGCTCGGTGTTGCCTTCTCCCGTAGAGGCTCGCCAGTACGCCCTCGCCGCGACCGATTCCGCGTAGTGACGACGAATCCACTCCCCAGGCTCCGCTTCGCCGACCAGCCGCACCACCCGGTTCCAGCGTTCCAGCAGCTCGGCATGACACGCCAAACGGTCGACCGCGTCGGATGACAACTCGGCGCCGAACTCTCGCTGAAACAGGTGACGGTGTTTCACGTGAAACACCTGTGAGGCCGTTGGGGTCGGTGTTTCACGTGAAACAGCGGGAACCGTACGTCCGCCGCTGAACCTTCCCACCGCACCAGTCCTGCGAGGCTACTCTCCCACAAAGGAGCGAGGCTGGCGCCTCGCACCCAGTGTGGACCGCCACGCACACGGTGCAGCGCCCGTCTGGCACTACCTCCAGTCTGCCGCGGAGGCCCGGGGGGAGGGTCCCCAGCGGGCTGGAGGCAAGCGTCTCCCCAGACCGTCACCTCGACTGACCACGCACCGCAGCGCAGCCGACCGAAGCGAGCGCTCACCTCACCATCCACCAAGAGAGCGTAAGCGTCCGCTGGGGACCCTCCCCCCGGGCCTCCGCGGCGGACGGCTGCAAGCCGCCGCCGTCACGCCGGCACCGCCACGCCGCGCGCCGGCCGCTACAGCAGGCGGATGCTGACGCGTTTGAAGTAGCCGTTGCCCTGGCTCTCCGTCTCGACGTCCGGGTCGTCGGCCAGGGCCAGGTGGACGATCCGGCGGTCCGCCGGGTTCATGGGGCGCAGGGTGCGCGTGCCGCCGCGGTCCACGACCTCCTCGGCTACGCGGCGGGCGAGGCCTCTCAGTCGCTCTTCCTTCTTCTGCTGATAGCCGCGGCTGTCGAGACGGCACGGGATGATCCTCGCCGCTCAGGACGATCTCCGCCGAGACTTCGAGATCGGCCAGTTCCAGCAGTTGATCCAGCGCCGCATGCGCGATCGGGACGACGTCCCCGGAGGTCTGCTCGGGCGCCTCCGCTTCGACCGGCGCCTCCGCATCGTCCGCCGACGCCATCCCCTCATCGTCCGCCGACGCCGGCCGCGCCACCGCGGGAACCGTCGTTTCGACGACAGGCTCCGCCACGACATCGGCGCGACCGTCGCTCTCGCCAGCACCGTCGTCAACGCTCCGGCCGACGCTCGCCGGATCGACCCGAATCACAACCCGACGGTGCTTCACGAAACCGTGCCGTTTCTCCACCCGGTCGAAGGCGATCTGCTCCGGCGACACGCCGAAGTGGTTCGCGGCCGCCAGGATGGCCCGGGCCTCCGTCTCTCCCGAAAAGAACATGCTGTTCATCGCTACTGCCTTGCCCTCACTTCTTCTTCGTCTCGGTCGTCTGCGCGGCGACTTCACCGCCCAGGTAACCCCTCTTCTTCAACTTGTTGTAGACCCCGGTCTGCACGATACCCAGCAGGTTGTTCGTCAACCAGTAGAGAACCAGGCCGCTGGGGAAGCTGAACGAGAAGATCGTGAACCAGATCGGCATCGTGTTGATGATCAGCTTCTGGGTCTTGTTCGCCGGAGGCGGCAACATCCGCTGCTGGAGGAACTGGGACCCTCCCATGATCAGCGGTAACACGTAGATCGGATCCGGCAAGGCCAGGTTCCCGATCCAGCCGAGCCATGACGCATCCCAAAGCTCGACCGCCTCGCTCAGAAGGCGGAAGAAGCCGAAGAAGACGGGCATCTGGAACAGGATCGGCAGGCAGCCGCTGGCCGGGTTCACGCCTTCCTCCCGGAACAGCGCCTGAATCTCCTCGTTCATCTTGCGCTGCTGGTCCATGCGGGGCCGGCCCTTGCCGTCCTTCAGCTTGGGCCGGTACTTGGCGCGGATCGCTTCCATGCGCGGATTCAGTTTCTGGATTCGCTGCATGGAGACCTGACTCTTGTGGGTCAGGGGGAACAGAACGAGCCGGATCACCACCGTCATCAGGACGATGCTCCAGCCGTAGTTCGCCACGACATTGTCGTAAATCCAGCGTAAGCCGAACTGGAGGGGACGCGAGATGACGCCGAAGAATCCGTACCGGACCGTCTTCTGCAGTTCCACCCGCATGGCCGCCAGCGCGTCGTACTGCTTGTCGCCGAAGTAGGCCCTTCCGGCGAGCTGACCGCCAGCCGGTTGCAGCACCAGCATCAGATCCCGGGTCAGGTCCTCGGTCGTGACGTCGCCGGCCTCGACCAGGGTGAAGCCGCGCAGACTTCCGTCGCTCTCGTCCAGGTTGGCCACGGGCAGCGCCTGAACCGCGCCCCGCGCCCCGGACGGGATGACGGCGGTGATGAAGTAACGGTCTTCGAGAGCCACCCAGCGCGCGCCTTCGCCGAGTGCCTGCGGATCCTCCGCCCGCCGCGGCTCGAGGGAGTCCATCTCGCCGCCCGCGAACCACGTTGCCGCTCGCCGTTGCTGGCTCGACAGCCGGCTCTCGAGTTCGTCCACGGTCGGGTTCCGGATACCCGGACCGAGCACCAGGCCCCAGGCGTCACCGGGCGACTCGACCTCGTAGAGGAAGGTCAGGCCGCCGCCCTGGGTGTTCACCGTCGGAATGCGGAAGGTCTTCGTCGCCGAGCCACGGTCTCCGCTGTAGCGGAAAACGACCCGCTCGTCGCCGTTCTCCCTGGAACGTTCCACGACGAACAGGGCCTGGTTGAGCGGCGAGTCCCCCTGTGGCCCCGACAGGCCGAACGGCCAGGGCTGGCCCGGCTCGCGCCGGCGCACGAGTTCAACGGCTTCGGCGCCGTCCGGGCGCAGCAGTTCGAAGGACAGCAACTGGGCGCCCCGGTTCGTGAACTCGAGTCTGGCGTTGCCGGACTCGATGACCACCCTCTCCTCCAGGGACGCTTCCACCCGTTCGAAGACCGCCACCGGCTCCGGTACGCTCTCCGCCTGCGTCGTCGGAACCGGCGCCGCCGTCTCCGACGGCGCTCTCGGCGCTTCCTCTCCGACCACGACGGGAGTCCGTTCCACCGGCGGAGGCGGCGGAGCCACGAGCGTCGACCAGAGCAGGAGAACGCCGAGCGACAGCAGCGCCGCCAGGAGGAGTCGGCGGTTGTCCATCGTTGCCAGCTACCCGGCAGCCCCGGGTTCCACGCTCCGCGCGGCAGGCGGCGGCGGGTCGATCCCGCCTCGCCCCAGAGGCTGGCAGCGCAGAAGCCTGCCAATCGTCAACCAGGTTCCCACGAACATGCCGTGGCTCCTGAGCGCGAGCTGGCCGTACTCGGAACACGTCGGACTGAAACGGCAAGCTCCCGGGAGCAACGGCGAAAGCAAACGCTTGTAAGCCCGGAGCACCGACACGGCAAGCTTCACCAGCGCGTTCATCGCCGCGACCTCCCGTGGCCGCGGGACCTTTCGCCGGGAGCGCCTTGCCTCGTCACCGTCTCGAACAGCCGGTCCAACTCACCGTAGAACGTCCGGCGGTCCGCGGCGGCCGCGGCCGGCTTCAGGTGCACCACAACGTCCACGGCCGGCAGCCGGTCCCGCTCCACGGCTTGGCGGTAGTGCTCGCGCACCCGCCGGCGGAGCCGGTTCCGCGCCACGGCGCCGCCCACCCGACGACCCGCGGTAAACCCCAGCCGCGCGTGGCCGACGTCGTTCCGGCGCACGTGGAACACGGCGAACCGGCCGTGCAGACGCCGTCCCCGCCGGTAGACGCGCCGGTAGTCGCCGCTCGACCGTATCCGCTCGGCCCCCTGCTCGAAGCCGGAGGTGCGAGCGGGGTTGCCCGATCGGTTCAACGTCAGACCGTCAGCCGCTTGCGGCCCTTGCGGCGGCGGCGCGACAGGATCGCGCGGCCGTGCCTGGTCCTCATCCGCAGACGGAAACCGTGTTTCTTCTTGCGACGCCGATTGTTCGGCTGGTATGTCCTCTTCACGTTCCTTCCTTCCTTGGGGCGCGTGGCGGAGAGAATGGCGGAGAGGGTGGGATTCGAACCCACGGACCGCTTGCACGGTCCATGGGAGCCCGTGAGGCCGCCCGGCGGCCCCAGTGATATGGCGGAGAGGGTGGGATTCGAACCCACGGACCGCTTGCACGGTCAACGGTTTTCGAGACCGCCCCATTCGACCACTCTGGCACCTCTCCCCGTTTGCTGGCCGCCCGGCGCATCCCTTCCTCCACCGCCCCGTTCATGGCGGAGAGGGTGGGATTCGAACCCACGGTAGAGTTGCCCCTACACATGCTTTCCAGGCATGCACCTTCGACCACTCGGTCACCTCTCCTCAATCGAAAGCCCGTTCGACCGTAGACGCCGGAAGAACGCGCGCAACAAAGCTGAGCTCTCCTCCGCCAGGACGCCGGAGCATACCGTGATTCGGTGATTCAGTCCTGGTTCGCGGACGATGTTCCCGAGCGAGCCGCAGAAGCCACCTTTCGGATCCGCGGCCCCGAACACGAGACGGTCCACCCGGGCGTTGACCATCGCCCCGGCGCACATGGCGCAGGGCTCGAGAGTCACGTACACCGTGCAGCCGTGCAGCCGCCAGCCCTCCTGCCTGGCCGCAGCCTCCGCCAGGGCGATCATCTCGGCGTGCGCCAGCGGATCTCCCCAGCTCTCCCTCCGGTTGTGGCCGCGGCCGACGACCACGCCGTCGCGCACCACCACGGCTCCCACCGGAACCTCTCCGGCAGTGGCGGCCAGCCGGGCCTCATCGAGAGCCAACTCCATGGCGGTCCGATCGTCCATCGCTCACGCCAACAGTACGCCCTCCGGGTGATTCACTGTTACCATCCAGCCTGGTTCCCGCGGCGGCGAACAGGCTCGGGATCGAGAAGTGACCGAAGGGTTCGGGCCCTGTGTTTCGAACGGCCCCGAACCTCGTCAGGCCCGGAAGGGAGCAGCGATAGGGTGTTCGTTTCGAGGGCGCAGTTCAGCCGGAACCCTTCAGTGACTTCTCAACCCGGGTCATGACGTACCAGGCGCTGGCGCGCAAGTGGCGACCTCAGACGTTCGCCGACCTCGTCGGCCAGGAGGCGATCGTCACCGCCCTGCGCAACGCGCTGAGAGACGGCCGCATCGCGCAGGCCTACCTGTTCTCCGGCATCCGCGGCGTCGGCAAGACGACGGCCGCGCGAGTCCTCGCCAAGGCTCTCAACTGCCTCGGCGCCGACGGCTCAGCCAAGGGCCCGGCGTCCGAACCGTGCGACACCTGCCTTGTCTGCACGGAGATCCGGGAAGGGGCCGATCTCGACGTGATCGAGATCGACGCCGCCACCCACTCGAAGGTGGAGCAGGTTCGCGAGTTGACCGAGAGCCTGAGGTACGGACCCGCCCGCGACCGCTACAAGGTCGTCGTCCTGGACGAGATCCACCGGCTCTCCGGCTCGGCCTTCGACGCGCTGCTCAAGATCGTCGAGGAACCGCCCCCGCACCTGACCTTCATCTTCGCGACGACCGAGATCGAGAAGGTGCCCGCGACCGTTCTCTCCCGCTGCCAGGAGTTCCACTTCCGGCGGGTGCCGCCCGAGCCGATGGTCGCTCACCTGCGACGCATCTGCGACGCCGAGAACTTCGAAGCCGGCGGACCCGCCCTCCGCCTGATCGCCCGCGCTTCCGAGGGCAGCGTCCGCGACGCCGTCGCCCTGCTCGATCAGGCCGCCACCTTCGGCAACGGCAGGCTGGGCGACGAGGATGTCGCACGTCTGGTGGGCGGCATCGACGCGGGGCTGCTCGCCACCCTGCTCGAGGCGGTCCTCGCCGGCGACGGCGCTCGCGTGTCGACGACGATCCGCGAGGTCGAGGACGGCGGCAGCGACCCCAGGCAGGTGTTCACACACTTCCTCGGCTATCTGCGCAGCGCTCTGCATCTCGCCCAGGGTCTCGACGCGGAGCAGCTCGACCTGCCTGCCGAAGCGGCAGCGGACCTCAAGGAAACCGCGGCGGCCTCGGGCTACGAGAACCTGCTCAGGCTCCTGCACCTCCTCCTCAGCAGCGAGACGGTCGTCCGGCGCGCGGACGCTCCCGGCCTCGCGCTGGAAGTGGCTCTCCTGCGCGCGGCCGAACTCCCGAGACTCGTGCGGATCGAGCGGCTGGCGGCCGGTCTCCCCGCGGAGACAGAGAGCCCGACCGCTCGACCCGAAGCCCCGAAGCCCCGAAACGACGCGGCGGGAAACACCGCTCCGAGCGGCTCTCCGGCGGCCGCCGCGGCGATCATCAGGCGACTCGAGAGCCAGAGTCCCGCCCTGGCGGGCCTCCTCGACTTCCACCGCGCGCGCCTCGAGGTGCACGGCGACACCCTCGTCGTCGAGGCCGTGCCCGAGCTCGAGCGCCAACTGCGCGACGAGGCCCGGGCCGCCCAGCTCGGCGACGCCGTGCGCTCCGAACTCGGTCCCGACGGCGGCTGGAAGACGACGCCCGCACCGCCCGGAGGCGACGGCGACGGGCCGACGAACGCCGACAGCGCGCCACCTCCCGGCGACAGCCCGCCGACTGGCCGCGCGGGATCCCGCCCCGAGACCGGCCGGCCGGCGCCCGAGCGCCGCCGCCCGCAACGCGCACCCGGCCCCGGCAGCGAAGCGAGAAGGGCCGCCGAGGCCGACCCCGGCGTCCGCGCCGTGCTCGACGTCTTCGGCGGCCGCGTACTCGACGTCCGGCCCAAGTCCCCTTGATTGCCCACTCAACGAGCATAGGAACAGCGAAGAATGAACATCCAGAAGCTGATGCGGCAGGCCCAGCAGATGCAGGAGCGGATGCGCCGCGACCTGGCCACCGCCGAGTTCACCGCCAGTGTCGGCGGCGGCATGGTCGAAGTGCGGATGAACGGCGAGAAGGAGGTCCTGGCCGTGCACATCGACGCCGAGGTCCTCGACCCGGAGGATCCGGCCATGGTCCAGGACCTCGTTCTGGCCGCGGTGAACGAAGCGGGACGCAAGGTGAACGACTACGTGGGGCAGCGGATCGGCAACATGGCCGGCGGCATTCCCGGCCTCACCTGATGCCGGCCGATCCGCTGTCGAACCTGGTCGAGGAGCTCTCGCGCCTCCCAGGCATCGGTCCGAAGACGGCGCGACGGCTGGCTCACCATCTCCTCCGCGCGGACCGGTCCCGCGCCGAGGCCCTCGCGCAGGCGATCATCGACGTCAAGGAGCGCATGATCCACTGCTCGACCTGCCACCAGATCACGGCGGTGGATCCATGCTCCATCTGCAGCGATCCGCAACGCGACCAGACCAAGCTCTGCGTCGTGGAGGAGCCCTTCAACATCGAACCGATCGAACGCACCGGCGAGTTCCACGGCCTCTACCACGCCCTCCTGGGCGCCCTCTCCCCGCAACGCGGCGTCGGCCCGGACGAACTCACCGTCGCCTCCCTGCTCGACCGCCTCGAAGGAGTCGAAGAGGCGATCCTCGCCATGAACCCCAACGTCGAAGGCGAAGCCACCGCCCTCTACCTCGCCAACCTCCTCAACCGCCGAGGCGTCCACGTCACCCGCCTCGCCTTCGGCCTCCCCGTCGGCGGCGACATCGATTACGCCGACCAGGTCACCCTCGCCCGTTCACTGGCCGGCCGCCGCGATCTCTGAGTTGCACCCGCCCGTGGAGGCCCGGGGGAAAGATCCCCATCGGACGCTCACGCTTGATTGGTGAATGGGGGGTCAGCGTTCGCTTCGGTCGGTTGCGCTGCGGGGGGTCGTCGGTTGAGGTGACGTTCTGGGGAGACGCTTGCCTCCAGCCCGCTGGGGACCCTTCCCCCGGGCCTCCACGGGCTGGACGATCTCGGTGGCTGGCGCCGTTGTGCTGGGGTTCGGGGGATTAGGCCGCGTAGGGGGAACTAGCGGGATCCGGGCCCGGTTGGCGAGGACTTCGTGGAGGGTGGCGGCGGCGTGGTCGAGTTGCTCCTCCGTGATGACGAGGGGTGGGCAGAGCTGGAGGACGGTGCCGGAGGCGCCGCCGGCGAGGGCGATGAGGCCGCGGTGGAGGAGGTTGTGGCTGAGGGCGTGGGCGCGGTCCGGAGAGTCGAGTTCGATGGCCCGGAGGAGGCCCTGGCCGCGGATGTCGGTGACTCCGGGGCGGTTCCTGAGGGGTGTGAGGGTCTGGCCGAGGCGGGTTCCCATCCTGCGGGCGCGGTCGATCAGGCCTTCGGTCTCGATCACTTCGAGAGTGGCGAGTGCCGCGGCGCAGGCGAGGGGGTGGGCGACGAAGGTGGCGGTGTGGCGGGCTTCGCCGTCGCTTCGCCAGGCGTCCGTGACGTCCTTCCTGCCGAGGACGGCGGCGATCGGGAGGCCGCCGCCGAGGGCTTTGCCGCAGCAGACGAGATCCGGTTCGACGCCGGCTTCGCGGCAAACGAACCAGGCGCCGCAACGGCCGAAGCCCGTGAAGATCTCGTCGATGGCCAATACGACCTCGTGCCGGCGGCAGAGTTCAGCGAGGTCGGCCAGCCAGCCGGACGGCGGCCAGCGGGTGGCCTCGCGGCCGATGACCGGCTCGACGAGGCAGGTACCAATGTCCGGCTGCCGCTCGAACAGCTCCGCGATCCGTTCCGGGGACGCGCCGTACGACAGACGGTGGACGAGCTCTTCGAGCGGCTGGGCGAACGGTTCGCGGAAGGCCGGCCTCGCGGTGGCCGCCAGCGCTCCGAGGGTGGTCCCGTGGTAGGCGGGCTCGAACGCGAGCACGCCGGGGCGGCCGCTGTGCAGGCGGCCCGTCTTGAGCGCGATCTCCACCGCGTCGGCGCCGGACACGGCGAAGTAGACCCGGGGGTCGGCGAGTGGCGCGAGCGAGCACAGGCGCTCCGCCAGTTCGAGGCGGGCAGGGTGGGCGTAGACGTCGCCCAGTCCGTGGACCAACTGTTCCGCCTGCTCCCTGACCGCCGTGACCACGGCCGGGTGGCGGTGGCCGACGGCCGCGACACCGAAACCGGCGGTGAGGTCGATGTAGCGGTTTCCGTCGACGTCGACCACGTTGCTGCCCAGGGCTTCGTCCCAGAGCATCGCCGTCGCTCCGGCCACGAGTGTGTTGATGCCCGGGGCCTCGGAGGCCTCGAGGCGGCCGGCCATCACCCGGGCCCGCGGCCCGGGAGGCGGCGTCAGGATCTCCGGCAGCAGGCTGCCGCTCTCAAGCCCTTGCGAGCGCACTTCCGTCAGGCGTTCGCGATCCGCTCGCAGATGCGATCCAGCGCGCCCTGGTCCAGGTACGGGTGCATCGGCAGGCTGACGACGCGGTCCGCCAGGCTCTCGCTGACCGGCAGCGAGCCGGCGCCGCGACCGTAGCTCTCGTAGGCCGGCTGCAGGTGCATGGGTCGCGGGTAGTAGACGGCGGTGGGAATGCCGGCGCCGTCGAGGTGGGCGCGCAAACCGTCCCTCGCGGCGGCCGACGGCCGGCCGCTCGCGTCGTCGACCCGGAGCGTGTACTGGGCCCAGCTCGACTCGGCGCCCGGACCGCACTCCGGCGGCGACACCCGCCATGGAGTCGCCGTCGAGGACGAAACCGCTCGCAGCCGCTCGCCGTAGCCAGCCGCAACGGCCCGCCGGGCGGCCAGCTCCTGCTCGAAGATCGTCAGCTTGGCCAGCAGCACGGCGGCCTGGAGGCTGTCCAGACGGCCGTTCACGCCGAGGCGAACGATGTCGTAGCGGTCCGCGCTCTGGCCGTGCTCGCGGATGGAGCGGACGATCTCCGCGGTCGCCGGTTCCACACAGAACACCGCGCCGCCGTCGCCGTAGCACCCAAGCGGCTTGGCGGGATAGAAGCTGGTCGTCGTGGTCGGCGCCAGCGAACCGACGGGACCGCCGTCGCGGCGCGCGCCGAAACTCTGAGCCGCGTCCGAAATCACATCGAGACCCCTGGCGGCCGCCCACGCCGCCAGCGGCTCCTCAGCCACCGGCAGGCCGAACAGGTCCACCGGAATCACCGCCTTCGGCCTGCCGACGCCGGCGGCCCGCACGACTTCGTACTCCCGGTCGAGCGACTCGACGTCGATCAGGAAGTCGTCCTCGCGCACGTCGACGAAGACGGGAACAGCGCCCGCGAGCAGGACGACCTCCGCGGTCGCTGTAAACGTGAAGGTCGGAACGAAGACGGCGTCGCGCCGGTCTTCCCTCCTGCCGACGCCGAGCGCAAGCAGGGCGATCAGCAGCGCATCCGAGCCGCTCGAGACCGCCACCGCGGAGACGCCGCCGCCCCATCGGCCCAGCTCCGCCTCCAGTTCGTCGACCTCGGGGCCCATGACGTACCGGCCGTGGTCGAGAACCTCGCCGATCCGGCGGTCGATCTCCGGCCGGAGCCGCCTCGACTGGGCGGCCAGGTCGACAAAGGGGATCCTCGGCGGAACTTCCGTCGGCGTCATGGCCCGGAGTGTATTGGCGGATCGGCGCAGTTGACGCCGACGGAGTCAAGCGTGACGCCGACCGTGTCCAGCGTCTTCCGCAGCAGAGACGAGGTCGGCAACCCCTCGATCTCCTCGCGGCCGAACCAGGCCAGGGCCGATCCCTCCGCCGGAACCCGGTCGCCGGTCGATTCGTCCGGCCTGCGTTCCGTACGCCAGCGGGCGACCGCCGCCCGCACAAGGAAATCCCTGTAGGTCACGGCGTGCCGCACCATCACCGCGGGTTCGTCACACTCCCAGCAGCCGCCGAACTCCCGACCCAGCACTTCCGCCGCGCGGACCGGCTCGTCGCCGCTCGCGAGCTCCACCGTCGGCAGGTGCCAACGGCCGGCCAGCCAGTCCGCGTCCCCGGGCCGCCGATGGAGCAGCAGCTCGCCGCCTCGCTGGACGACGGCGGTGAAGCAATGGCGGACCTCCCGGGCTCGCCGCGGTCCGGCAACGGGAAAGGCCCGGGGATCGAGCTCCCGGGAGCGGAAAGCAAGGCAACCGGGAGCGAGCGGACAGGCGCCGCAATCCGGCGCACCTCGACGGCAAACCAGCGAACCGACCTCCATCAGCGCCTGGTTGGAGTCGCCGGGACGGCTCCCATCCAGCAACCGGGCCGCGGTCGCCAGGAGCCTCCGCCTGGCGGCGGCGCGGCGAGGAGGTTCCGCGGATGCCAGGAACCGGCTCAGCACTCGTTCGACATTGCCGTCCAGCACGGGCGACGCCTCCCCGGAGCAACGGCTCGCGAGCAGAGCCGAGGTGTACGCGCCGATTCCCGGCAACTCCGCCCACTCCGCGGCGCTCGCGGGCAGCGTGCGGCGCTCCACCAGGATCCGGGCCGCCCGGTGGAGATTCCGGGCGCGGCGGTAGTAACCGAGGCCCGACCATGCCGCTTCCACCGACTCGACCCGGGCTTCCGCCAGCGCGCCGACACGGGGGAAGCGGTCCAGGAAGCCACGGTACCGGGTCGCGACGACCTCACTCCGGGTCTGCTGGAGCATGATTTCCGCGACGAGAATCTCGTACGGATCCTCGGTTCGCCGCCAGGGCAAGTCGCGTCGGCAGCGGTCGAACCAGGCCAGCAGCGTCCCCCGGAGGGCCTCCGGCTCGACTAACTGCAACACAGTTCAGAACCTGGGCGCGCCGCGGCCGGACCGCGCCGCGCCCGCGCCGAAGAAAACGCGAAGAAAGTGGTCAGACACCCCTTGTTGAAGCCGGATCCCGCTGCTATCCTGAGCTTCTCGCGCAACGGAGGCCACACGCAACGGAGGCCACACGGCGTGGGACCAACAGATAGTCCCCTGGAGTTATCTGCCCCGAGTCTCTTCGCCGGTCGCCCAAGGTTTCCACACTGTGCGGAAAAGCTGCGGAACGTAGCTCTGCAGAGCGGCAATATCCCTACCCGGCACCGGGAATTGGTGGTCGTGCGCGTCGGAACGTGGGGGAGAAGTGCGTCGGTTCGGAGTAGCAACGGAACAAGCGGGCAGAGGCGCTGCCGTGCGCTGGTTCACCATGGCTCTGGTCGCTGCGGATCGAAAGAGGGAGCATGCCTAGTTCCGTCTGGCCGACTCTACGACGGCAGTTGCGGGCGGATCTCCCGGCCGAGGACTTTCGCACCTGGTTTCATCCCCTGAGAGTCGCGTCGGAGGACGCCGACCACCTCGTCCTCGAAGCGCCGAACTCGCGCTTCGTCGAGGCGCTCGAAGAGGGCTTCCGCCCGATCGTCGACTGGGCGATCGCCGATCTCAAGGGACCGACGTACCAGGTCCTGTTCAAGAGCGGCGAGACGCGGACCAGGGTCGAAGCGCCGGGAAGATCAGCTCCCGCCAGGCCCGGCGGGAGGCCCGAGCGGGCGGATCGCCCCGACCCGGAGGGGGCGCCGAGCAGCTCGCTCAATCCCCTGTACCGGTTCGACTCGTTCGTGGTCGGCAACTCGAACCGGTTCGCCAGCGCCGCCTCCCAGGCCGTCGCCGAAAAGCCCGGCATCGCGTACAACCCGCTCTTCCTCTACGGCGGCGTGGGCCTGGGCAAGACCCATCTGCTGCATGCGATCGGCAACCGCCTCCGCCGCGCGGCACCCGGTACACGCGTCGTGTACCTCGCCGCGGAGGACTTCGTCAACGACCTGATCACCTCGATCCGGTTCGAGCGGATGCCCGCCTTCCGCGAGCGCTACCGGACGATCGACGTCCTGCTGGTGGACGACATCCAGTTCCTGGCCAAGAAAGAGCGCTCCCAGGAGGAGTTCTTCCACACCTTCAACGTGCTCTACACGCGGCAGAAGCAGATCATCGTGACCTCGGACGCCCAGCCGCGCGACATGGCGGACATCGAGGAGCGTCTACGAAGCCGCTTCGGCTCGGGTCTTCTCGCCGACATCCAGGCGCCCGACCTGGAGACCAAGGTCGCCATCCTCCAGCGCAAGGCCCGGCAACTCCAGGGCCTGGACCTGGACACGGACGTCGCCATGTTCATCGCGCGGCAGGTCCATTCGAACGTGCGCGAGCTCGAAGGCCTGCTCAACCGGGTCACCGCGTTCGCCTCGCTTTCGGGTGCGCCCCTCGATCTCGAGTTCGCCAAGGAAGCGCTGCGCGACGTCCTTCCGGAACAGGACCGTCCCGTGTCCTCGACGCAGATCATCAAGATGGTGTCCCACCACTACGGTCTCAAGGTCCGCGAAATCAAGAGCAAGAGCAACTCCCGGCAGATCACCTATCCCCGCCAGATCGCGATGTACCTCTGCAAGCGTCTCACCGAGATGTCCTACCCGGAGATCGGGAGAGTCTTCAACGGCAAGCATCACTCGACCGTCATGTACTCCGTCGAGCAGATCGAGCGCCGCCGCGCCGACGACGAGCGCCTGGCCGCTCAACTGGAGCGCTTCACCCGTCAACTCGGCTGAGCGAGAGCCGTTGCCGTCTCGCCAGGGACGACCTCCGCGCAACCTGTCGAATGAACATTCTGCGGAATCGCGGCGGATCGCCCACCAGAGGATCTGCGCACCGCCAGCGGATTGCCGCGGCGCCGGTTCCGGTTGTTCTGCGGCCGTTCTGCGGAGGGAATCCGTGCCCCGCACGGCCCGGCGGCCGAAGTCCGCAGAGTGCACAATCGCTCCACTGCCGACTCCGCTCCTCGCCGATGCCGGACAACCCGACCCAAAGCACTGATTGTAAATGATTTACAAGGTTCATCCTCACGCGGAACCGGTGCCTTCTACGGCTACTTTCCTGGTGTATATTTCTTCCCGAGGAGAAGACAGATGAAGACCCGAGTCGAACGACGAGAGCTGCTGACCGAACTTGTGGCGATGCGCGGCATCGTCGAGAGCAGGTCGACGATTCCGGTCCTCTCCCACCTTCTCCTGACGGTTCGCGACGACCGCCTGGAGCTCGCGGCCACCGACCTGGACGTCTCCCTGACCTCTTGGTGCAGCGCGGAGGAAGGAAGCTGCGAACCGGGCGCCACCGCGGTGCAGGCCCGGAAGTTCCTCGAGATCGTCCGGGCCCTGGCCGACGGTCCCATCGAGTTGTCGACCGGCGACTCCAACTCGCTCCACATCGACGCCGGGTCTTCGAAGTTCCGGATCAACGGTCTCTCGGCCGAGGACTTCCCGACACTCACGACGGTCGACCAGGACTCGTCGTCCTCGTCCTTCGAGGCGCCTTTCCCCGACGTCAAGCGGATGATCGGCAAGATCATCTTCGCCGTCTCCGCGGAAGAGTCCCGCTTCCAGTTGAACGGAGCCCTGCTCAAGCTGAAGGACGGCAAGGTCGAGATGGTCGCGACCGATGGCCACCGGCTTGCCCTGATCGAAGCCGAGATGCCGGGCGTCGCGGAAGCGGACGGCGTTCTCGCGCCGCGCAAGGCGCTGCTCGAGTTGATGCGCTTCGACAGCGACGAGACGATCCGTTTCCGCCGCGGCGAGCACCACCTCGGCTTCGTGATCGGGCGTCGCGAGCTGACGTGCCGCATTCTCGAGGGTACGTTCCCGGACTACGAGAAGGTGATCTCCACGGAGAACGACCGCAAGGCGACGTTCGATCGCGACGCGCTCTCCGAGGTGGTGCATCGGGTCGCCCTGCTGACGGGTGACCGCGCCCCCATGGTCAGGCTCGGTTTCGAGCCCCAGTCGCTGCGTGTTTCGTCCTCGAACCCGGATCTGGGCGAGGCGGAAGAGAGCCTTGGCTGCGACTACGAGGCCGAGAAACTGGACATCGGTCTGAACCCCGTCTACGTGCGGGACTTCCTGTCCGCGGTCGACAGCGAGCAGGTGGAATTCGCGCTCAAGGACGAGAACAGCCAGTGTCTCGGACAGCCCGTTGGAGGGCCTGATTTCCGCTACTTGTGCGTGATCATGCCGATGCGGATCTGAGGGTCTCCGGTCGGGCGGCTAACTCTCCTGTTTTCAGATAGTTGCGAGCGGGACTGAAGCGGACCCGGAAAGCGGCCGAAATGGCCTTCATGTGATAGTTTTCCGCACATGACGGCAGCCGGAACAACGGATGTTCAGGCGGTGGCCGAAACCGGGTACTCGGCCGAGCACATCAAGGTCCTCAAGGGCCTCGAGGCGGTCCGGAAACGGCCCGGGATGTACATCGGCGACACCGATGACGGGTCGGGTCTGCACCACATGGTGTTCGAGCTCGTCGACAACGCGATCGACGAGGCTCAGGCCGGCTTCTGCGAGCTGGTCGAGGTCGTCATCCACGGCGATGGCAGCGTCTCCGTGCGGGACGACGGACGCGGGATTCCGGTGGCCTTCCACAAGGGCGAGGGGCGGTCGGCGGCGGAAGTGATCATGACCGAGCTGCATTCCGGCGGGAAGTTCGACCAGAACGCCTACAAGGTCTCGGGAGGCCTGCATGGCGTCGGTCTCTCCGTGGTCAACGCTCTCTCGGTCCAGCTCGATCTGGAAATCGACCGCGACGGCCACTCCTGGCGCCAGAGCTACGGCCGCGGCGTGCCGAAGGCGCCGATCGAGGCGGTTGCGGAGTTGGAGAATCCCGAGAACACCGGCACCGGAATCCGCTTCCTGCCGGACCCGCAGGTCTTCACCCGGCTCTCCTTCGACTACCAGGTTCTCGCGCAGCGCCTGCGGGAGCTCTCCTTCCTGAACCGCGGCATCGCGATCAGCCTCTTCGACGAACGGACAGGCCAGGGCGCGAAGTTCGAGTACGAGGGAGGAATCAGCAGCTTCGTGGCCCACCTGGGCCGGAACAAGACGGCGCTACACCCGGATCCGGTCTACCTCCGGAGCGAGATGGGCGAAGCCGGTTCCAGCGAGTCGGTCGAGGTCGCTTTGCAGTGGAACGACAGCTACCAGGAGCGGATCTACTGCTTCACGAACACGATCAACAACCGGGACGGAGGCACCCATCTCTCGGGCCTCCGGTCGGCCCTGACCCGCACGGTGAACGCCTACGTCGCCTCGTCGGGCCTCGGCAAGAACCTCAAGGAGAAGCTGTCGGGCGAGGACATCCGCGAGGGTCTGGTGGCGATCGTTTCGGTCAAGGTGCAGGATCCGAAGTTCTCCAGTCAGACCAAGGAGAAGCTCGTCTCCTCGGAGGTGCGCGGCTGGGTCGAGTCGACCGTGGGCGAACAGCTCTCCGCGTTCCTGGAGGAGAACCCGCGCGATGCCCGGCGGATCGTCGAGAAGGTCGTGGAAGCGGCGAGGGCGCGGGAGGCGGCGCGCAAGGCGCGGGAACTGACCAGGCGCAAGGGCGCGCTCGACAGTTCGAACCTCCCGGGCAAGCTGGCGGACTGCAGCGAGCGCGATCCGGCCCTCGCGGAGCTGTTCCTGGTGGAGGGGGACTCCGCCGGCGGCTCGGCCAAGCAGGGCAGGGACCGGCGGTTCCAGGCCGTGCTGCCGCTCAAGGGGAAGATCCTCAACGTCGAGCGGGCGCGCCTCGACAAGATGCTCTCGTCCGAGGAGATCAGGACCCTGATCCAGGCCCTGGGAACCGGCATCGGCACGGAGGACTTCGACGTCGACCGCCTGCGCTACCACAAGCTGATCATCATGTGCGACGCGGACGTCGACGGCAGCCACATCCGCACGCTCATCCTGACCTTCTTCTACCGCCAGATGAAGCAGATCATCGACCGCGGCCATCTCTTCATCGCTCAGCCGCCGCTCTACAAGGTCACGGAGGGGCGTCGTTCGAGCTACCTGAAGGACGACGAGGAGTACCACGACTACCTGGTGGAGCGGATCCGCCGGAGCTGGCAGGTTGCTCTCCCGAACGGCGATGTCGACGATCCGATCGTGTTCGAGGGCGACCGCCTGCGCGTGCTGCTCGACCGTCTTGCCTCGTTCAGGCGATCGCTCGACTCACTCAGCGCCCGCGGCATGCCGCGCGACGCCCTGCGCGCGGCGATCGCCGGCGGCATCAGGGACCGCGACGGTCTGGCCGACCGGGAGCGGGTCGAGCTGACCGCTCAGGTCATCGAGGCTTCCGGCTTCCACGACGTGTCGGTGGAGGATGGCCGCGACGGACTCCTGACGATCCGGTTCCGGTCGCGCCGGGACGGCGTGGACCGCCACGTGACGATCGACGAAGCGCTGGTGACCGGCGCCGATTTCCGCTCCCTGACCGCCAACGAGCAGGCGCTCGAGGCATGGCGATCGCCTTCGATCCGTCTCCGCCGGATGAACGGCGGCGCCGCGACCGACGATGTCGAGGCCGAGTCGGTCGACGAAGCGCTCGACGCGCTGTTCGAAGCCGCGAAGAAGGGCCTTTCGATCCAGCGCTACAAGGGCCTGGGCGAGATGAACCCGTCGCAGCTCTGGGAGACCACGATGGACCCCGAGCGGCGCCGGATGCTGCTGGTGGAGATCGACGACGACCGGGACGACGAGACGGACGGCATCTTCACGACCCTGATGGGCGACAAGGTGGAGCCCCGGCGGGAGTTCATCGAGAAGAACGCCCTGAACGCGATCAACCTCGACATCTGACCCATCGACCGTGAGCAAGGGCGAGAACCCCATCCAGCCGCCGGCGTCCGGCCGCGACACCGTGCCGGTGCAGCTCGAGCGCGAGATGCGGCGGAGCTACCTCGATTACGCGATGAGCGTGATCATCGGCCGCGCCCTGCCGGACGTGCGGGACGGCCTCAAGCCGGTCCACCGCCGGGTGCTCTACGGCATGTGGGAGGCCGGCAACACGGC
Source organism: Candidatus Multivorans thiocomprendens (assembly GCA_027493375.1). Lineage (GTDB taxonomy): Bacteria > Acidobacteriota > Thermoanaerobaculia > Multivoradales > Multivoraceae > Multivorans > Multivorans thiocomprendens. Next base: position 17,856 of record JAPVWO010000115.1, read on the forward strand.
CGGCCGCGCCTACAAGAAGTCGGCGCGCATCGTCGGCGACGTGATGGGCAAGTACCACCCGCACGGCGACGGACCGATCTACGACACGGTGGTGCGCATGGCGCAGGACTTCTCCATGCGCTACCCGCTGGTGGACGGCCAGGGCAACTTCGGCTCGATCGACGGCGACAACCCTGCCGCGATGCGCTACACGGAGGTCCGCCTGACGCGGATCGCCGAGGAGCTGCTGCGCGAGGACATCGAGAAGGACACCGTCGAGTGGATACCGAACTACGACGGTTCCGAGCAGGAGCCTTCGCCGCTTCCGGCGCGGATCCCGAATCTGCTGGTCAACGGCTCGGCCGGCATCGCCGTCGGCATGGCGACGAACATCCCGCCGCACAACCTGGGCGAGGCGCTCGCGGCGGTCAAGCTGCTGATCGACCGCCCCCGGGCGACCCTGGAAGAGCTGATGGAGCTGCTGCCCGGGCCGGACTTCCCGACCGGCGGTTTCATCCATGGCCGCGCGGGCATCCATGCCGCCTACGCCACCGGCCGTGGCTCCATCCAGGTGCGGGCCCGCGCCGAGATCGAGGATCGCGGCCAGGACAGCCAGTCGATCATCGTGACCGAGCTTCCCTTCCAGGTGAACAAGGCCCGGCTGATCGAGCGGATCGCCGAGCTGGTGCGCGAGAAGAAGCTCGAGGGCATCCGCGACCTGCGCGACGAGTCCGACCGCGACGGCATCCGGATCGTGATCGACCTGAAGCGGGCCGAGGTCGCCGAGATCGTCCTGAACACGCTCTACAAGATGACGAAGCTCCAGGTCAGCTACGGCATGAACATGCTGGCGATCGTCGACAACCAGCCCCAGGTGCTGACGCTGCGCGCCCTGCTGCGCCACTTCCTCGACCATCGCCGCACGGTCGTGATCCGGCGCTGCCGTCACGACCTGGCCCGAGCCGAGAAGCGCGCCCACGTCCTCGAGGGGCTGCTCATCGCGCTCGACCACCTCGACGCGGTGATCGCGACGATCCGCGCGAGCCGCACTCCGCCGGAAGCCAGGGAACGCCTGATCGAGGGCTTCTCGCTGAGTGAGCCCCAGGCGCAGGCGATCCTGGACATGCGCCTGCAGCGCCTGACCGGCCTTGAGCGGGAGAAGATCGAGCAGGAGCACCGCGAGCTGCTCGCCGAGATCGAGCGTCTGCGCGCGATCCTCGGTTCCGACGCCCTGCTGCTTCGGGAGATCCGGGCCGAGCTCGACGAGATCGAGAAGCGCTACAGCGACCCGCGGCGCACGGAGATCGTGGCCCACTCCTCGGACATCACGATCGAGGACATGATCGCCGACGAGGACATGGTGATCACGGTCACCCGGTCCGGCTACATCAAGCGGTCGCCGCTCAGCCTCTACCGCGCCCAGCACCGCGGCGGCAAGGGCCGGACCGGCATGGCCACGCGCGACGGCGACTTCGTCGAGCAGCTCTACGTCGCCTCCGCTCACAGCTACATCATGGTGTTCACCGATCGGGGCCATTGCTACTGGCTCAAGGTGCACCAGATCCCCGAACTCGGCCCGGCCGCCCGCGGCAAGGCGATCGTCAACCTCCTGCGGCTCGACGGCGGCGAGGGCGTCGCGGCCACCGCCGCGGTGCGGGAGTTCCCGGAGGACCGGTTCCTGACCTTCGCCACCGAGGCGGGCGTGGTCAAGAAGACGGCGCTGTCGGAGTACTCGCGGCCACGCAACAGCGGCATCATCGCGCTGCGGATCGACGAGGACGACCGTCTCCTGTCGGTCAAGGTGACCGAGACCGGCGGCGAGCTGGTGCTGGCCACACAGAAGGGCTACGCGATCCGCTTCCGCGAGAGCGACCTGCGCTCCCTGAGCCGGGCGACTCGCGGCGTGCGCGGGATCAGCCTGCGCCCGGGCGATCGGGTCGTGTCGATGGAGTGCCTGCTGCCGCGGGAGGAGTCCGTGGAGGCGCAGCCTCCGGAGACGACGCTGCTGACCGTGAGCGAGAGCGGCTTCGGCAAACGGACCGCGATCGCGGAGTACCGCCTGCAGTCACGTGGCGGTCTCGGGATCATCAACCTGAAGGTGTCCGAACGCACCGGGGACGTGGTCGGCGTCCGGCAGGTCAGCGAGGACACCGGACTGATGCTGATTACCCCCGAGGGGAAGATCATCCGCATCACCGCGGGCAGCGTGTCGCTGATCGGCCGCGCCACCCAGGGGGTCAAGGTCATGGACCTGGACGAGGGCGACCGCATCGTCGCCCTGGCCCGCATCCCCGCCCGCGGCGAAGAGGACGAGGACGGCGAGGCGGGGGACGCCGATGCGGCCGACACGGAGCCGGTCAACTAGCGGCGAGCAGCCCGGGAGCGCCACGATGAAGTTCTTTCTGGACACCGCGGACACAGGCGAGATCGAGACCGGCCTGGAATGGGGCATGGTCGACGGCGTCACCACGAACCCGAGCCTGATCGCCAAGCAGGGCAAGCCGTACCTGCCGACCGTCAAGGAGATCGCGGAGCTGGTGCCGGGCCCCGTCAGCGGCGAGGTGCTGGCAACGGATCTCGACGGCATGCTGGAGCAGGGCCGGCGGCTCGCCGGCCTGGCCGGCAACGTCGTCGTCAAGGTGCCGCTCGGGCCGCCGGGGCTGACCGCCGTGCGGCGCCTCGCCGAGGAAGGGATCCGGTGCAACGTGACCCTCTGCTTCTCGCCGTCCCAGGCGCTGCTGGCGGCGAAGGCGGGCGCCGCCTACATCTCGCCCTTCGTCGGCCGCCTCGACGACATCGCCCAGGACGGCATGGACCTGATTCGGCAGGTCGTTTCGATCTACTCCCGGTACGACTTCGAGACCGAGGTCCTGGTCGCTTCGGTGCGCCATCCGGTCCACATCGTCGTTTCGGCCGAGATGGGCGCCGACGTGGCGACCCTTCCCTTCAAGACGCTGAGCCAGCTCTACCGTCATCCGCTGACCGACATCGGCCTGGAGAACTTCCTTTCCGACTGGCGGGCCACCGGCAAGAGCTTCGATGACTGACCCCGCCGGGCTGGTGCGATGAGCGTCGACGCCGTTCTCGACCGGGTGGATCGCGAGACCGCCGCCAGCCTGGATCAGTTGAAGGAGTACCTGCGGATCCCGTCCGTCTCGACCGATCCTGCGTACGCCGGCGACGTGCGCCGCTGCGCCGGCTTCGTCAGGGAGCGGCTCGAGGCCGCGGGGCTCGAGGCGGAGATCATCGAGACGGCGGGCCATCCGCTCGTGTACGGCGAATGGCTCGGCGCTCCCGGCCGCCCGACCGTCCTCTTCTACGGCCACTACGACGTGCAGCCGGTCGACCCGTTGGGAGAGTGGCGGAACGACCCGTTCGAGCCGACGATCGAGACGGGCGAACGCGGCGAGCGGATCGTCGCCCGCGGCGCCACCGACGACAAGGGCCAGTCCTTCACTCACATCAAGGCGGTGGAGGCGACCATGGCCGAGACCGGCGGCCTGCCGGTCAACGTGAAGTTCCTGATCGAGGGCGAGGAGGAGCGTGGCGGCGAGGCGATCGAGGCCTACGTCCGGAGCCCGGAGTCCCGGCGCCTGGGCTGCGACCTCGCGCTGGTCTCCGACACCTCCATGTACGGGCCGGGCCAGCCTTCCGTCCTCTACGGCCTGAAGGGCCTGCTCTACACCGAGGTCCGGGTGCGCGGCGCGGGCCGGGATCTGCACTCGGGCACGTTCGGCGGCGCCGTCGCGAACCCCCTGAACGTCCTGGGCACCATGCTGGCCGCGCTCCGCGACCCGCGCGACGGCCGGATCCTCGTTCCGGGCTTCTACGACGACGTGCGGCCGCTGGGCGCGGAGGAGCGGGCGGCATTCGCGGCGCTGCCGTTCGACGAGTCGAAGTACGGCGACGAGATCGGCGCGTCCGCGTTGTGGGGCGAGGCCGGCTACACGACCCTGGAACGGGTCTGGGCACGGCCGACCTGCGACGTGAACGGGCTGTGGGGCGGCTACCAGGGCCCCGGCGCCAAGACGGTGATCGCCAACCGGGCCGGCGCCAAGGTCTCGATGCGACTGGTGCCGGACCAGGACCCGGAGCGGCTGTTCCGTTCCTTCGCGGCCTACATGCGCTCGCTGGCGCCGCCGGGGATCGAGGTCGAGGTCGAGAACCTGAACGGGGCGCCGCCGGTGCTCGTCGACCTCGACGGCCCGCTCGTCGACGCGGCTCTCGAGGGCGTGCGCGAGGCCTGGGGCCGCGAGCCGGTCCGGGTCCGTGAGGGCGGCTCGATTCCCATCGTCTCCACCCTGTCCGAGGTGCTGGGCGCTCCCGTGCTGTTGATCGGTTTCGGCCTGTCGGACGACCGGTTGCACGCCCCGAACGAGAAGATGGACCTCTCGAACTTCTACCAGGGCATTCGCACGGTGGTCCGCGTGCTCGACCGCCTCGGAGGCTGCGCCGCCGCCTGACCGCCTGTGGCTGCCGGGCGCGAGCGTGAGATCAAGGTCGCGGTCGCCGATCTGGACCGGCTCCGGGAACGGGTCCGCGCCGCCGGCGGCAAGCTCGAACGAGCCGCCGCCATGGAGTCGAACTGGGTCTTCGACCGCCGGGGCGCCGCGCCCTCCGAGCGGCTGCGGACCCGCCGCGAGTTGCTTCGCCTGCGCACGGACGGCGCCGGCTGCCGGCTGACCTGGAAGTCCGCTCCCGAGATTCGGGGCGGCGTCAAGGAGCGGGCGGAGCACGAGTTCGCCGTCGACGACCCGGCGGCGGCGCGCCTCTTCCTCGAGTCGCTCGGCTTCGAGGTCACGGCGCGCTACGAGAAAGTCCGTGAGCGCTGGCTGCTTCTCGGCTGCGAGATCGCCCTCGACCGGACGCCGGTCGGCGGCTTCGTCGAGGTCGAGCAGATCGACCCGGACCTGCCCGCCGGCGGGATCGAACGCGTCTGCCGCCGCTGCGGCATCGATCCGGAGCAGGCGGATCCGCGGGACTACCTGGCGATCTACCGCGATCACCGCGCGCGACACGAGGGACTGCCCCGGGACATGGTGTTTGCAGGCGATCCGCGGCGCACGCCGGAAGGCGGAGCCTCACGGTGAGAGACGCGGTCCGGCGGGTGCGGGCCCTCGTGCTCTGCGCCGGCCGCGGAGAACGGCTGCGGCCGCTGACCGCCGCCTTGGCCAAGCCCCTGCTGCCGGTGGCCGGCCGCGCCGTCGCGTGGCGAACGATCGACCTTCTTCACCGCGCCGGCTGCGAGACGGCGGTGAACCTGTTCCACCTCGGAGACACCGTGCGGCGTGGGCTTGAGAGCGAGGCCGGCGCCCGCGGGATCGAACTCCGTTTCGAGGTCGAACCGGAACTGCTCGGCACCTTGGGCGCCGTGGTCAACCTGCAGGACTTCCTCGCCGACGCCGACGACATCGTGGTGGTCAACGGCGACTCGCTCTGTCGCTGGCCGATCCGCGAGGCGCTCGACCACCACCGCCGCAGCGGCGCCGACGTCACCCTCCAGGTCGGCTGGAACGAACGCGTCGGCGGCGGCGTGGAGGTCGATCCCCGCGGCCTGGTGGTCGGGCTCCGCGACCTCCGGACCGGCCCGGACCGCGGCCGGAAACGGACGTTCCAGGGCCTCCACGTCCTCTCCCGCCGGGTCGTCGAGCAGATTCCGCCTCACCCGTCGTCGAACGACATCGTCGAGGGTCTCTACCAGCCGCTCCTCCGCTCGGGAGGCCGGATCGTCGGCTTCCGCTGCCGCCGCCCCTGGCACGACCTGGGAACCCCCCGCCGCTACCTCGAAGGCGTTCTCGACTGGGGCCGCACCGCCGGAAGCCGCAAACGCCGCCGCCGCTTCATCGCCCCTGGAGCCTCGGTAGCCCCTGGCGCCACCGTCGAGCAAAGCGTGCTTGAGCCCGGCAGCCACGTCGGCGAGGACGCCGTCGTCGAACGGAGCCTCGTGCTGCCCGGTGCCCAGGTCGGCTCGGGCGCCCGGATTCGGGAAACGATCCTCGCGCCGGGGGTCCGCGCCCCCGACAACGTCTGCATCGCCAGGCAGCTCGTGACGCCGGTGGACTGGGGTCTGGGCGCTGGCGGCAGGGAACGGGACTGGTTGGTCTTCACGCCCCTCTAGCTTCGCCGCCAGAATCGGTGCCGGCTTCACGGCCGGCGCGTCTCTCCGCCGCCTCCGGCAGCAGCCGGCGGGGACGCCGGCGCACCCAGTGTGAGACGTCTACTGTTGCCGTTGACACAACTGGGACGCTCCGCCTTGCCAGCGGCCAGCGCCGTCCAGTCCGGGGTCGCGCCGAGGGGGAGGGTCCCAGGGCGGCGGAGGCAAGCGATTCCCGCCGCCACCACGTCGACCGACGTCGACCTGAAGCGCAGCCGACAACGGCGAGCGCCAGCTTCTCCTTCACCAAGAGAGCGCGAGCGTGCTCCTGGGACCCTCCCCCTCGGCGCGGCCCCGGACGGTCCAGTACCTAGGCGCCGCGGAGCAGCACGTCGCGCAACGCCCGGTAGTCGGCCGGGATCTCGATGATGCGTTCGGGGAGGTGGGCGGAG
>JAPVWO010000116.1 GCA_027493375.1 Candidatus Multivorans thiocomprendens
GCGTGCCTCCTTTGCTGCTGTCGTCGATTCCGGAAAACCGATCTCAGCAGGGCACGCCGCCTACCTCAACCCCCGTACACGAATTTCGACCATAGCTCCCCTGCCGATCCAAGGCCACCGGTTGCTCGGGGCCTGGCAGACTCAGGGAATCAACCTCAACAAGCCAACCACCGCGCCGATGATGACGGCCGCCTGAAGCAGCAGGGCACGGTATAGGTCGGCACGCATCTGGTCTCGCGTGACCAAGTCGGCGACAGCCTCCTCGATCGCACGGGCATGGGCAGTGGCCTGGCGGTTCGGCACGCCGGAGTCGCGCAAGGTCTCGGCAGTTCGCAGCGTGTCTGTCGCGGCGCTCATCGCCGGATCCTCTTCTCTACGCTCACTCTCTCTATCTCCATCCGGGGCCGTGATGACGCTATCAGTTCGGGGCTACACACTCTTCGTTACGTCCCGGGCTAGCGAAGCGTCTACGCAACCCGCGGCAGCACCTCGTTGGCGAACCGTTCGATCGTCGACATCAGGCGCGCGTGCGGCAGCAGGCCGTTGTAGGCCCAGAAGTAGAGCCAGGTCACCGGCAAGCGCTCCTGCAGCGTCTTGAGTTGGCGAGTCACCGTGTCGACGGTGCCGACGAGCGCCATCCCGGACCCCATCATGTCGTCGAACTCCTCCCCCGTGTCCGGGTCCGCCATGCCTCGGCTGAAGCCGAACGGATCGAACCAGGCGGCGCCGCAGAAGGCGCCGCTCGCCTTCCACAGGCGTTCCGCCTCGGTGTCCGTGTCGGCGATCACCACATCGCGCAGGACGCCGATCCCCTCGCCGAGCGGGCGGCCGGACTCCTCGGCGAACAGCTCGAACAGCGCCCGCTCCCGCTTCGGGTGAAGCGGCGGCAGGATCGCCGTCACGTCTTCCCGCGCGCACCAGCGAATGCTCGCCTCCGACGACGCGAAGGGCTGGAAGATCGGCGGATGGGGCTTCTGTACCGGCTTCGGCACCACGCCCACCTGGCGCAGCACCCCGTCCTCGACCCCGGCGCCCCACTGCTCCGTCGCCTCGAGTGCCCACGGCGTGCCGCCCTCCGCACCGCCCACGGGCACCTTCCAGAACCGGCCGTCGTAGTCGAGCATCGGCTCCGTCCAGGCCTTCCTGACGATCCGGAAACACTCCTCGAAGGCGGCCCGGTTCGTCGCGTCGATCTCGTCGTGCCTGTGCGGCAGGGCGCCGGAGATGCCGTGGGTCTGCTGCGCCATCACGTCGACCCAGCGCCGCTGGTAGCCGCGGGCGAAACCGGCGTTGGCGCGGCCGCCCGTCATCCGGTCGAGCATCGCGATGTCCTCCGCGACACGGATCGGATTCCTCGACGGCAGCACGATGCCCAGTTGCCCGACGCGGATGTTCTTCGTCTGCATGCCGACGAAGAGGTCGAGCAGCACCGGGTTGTTCGAGAGCTCGAAGCCTTCGATGTGGAAGTGGTGCTCGGTGAAGCTGATCGAGTCGTAGCCCAGGTCGTCGGCGAGCCTGGCCTGCTCCGAGACCTCGGCCAGCATCCGGTCGTAGAGGTCGCCGCGCAGGCCGGCCATGCCCTTCTTGATCTCGGCCCGCGAGCCGATCGAGGGCAGGTAGAAGAGAGAGATCTTCAAGGGAGCGGGAAGCCTCAGCCGCCGCTGTCGTAGCCGGGCAGCTCCCGGATCCAGACGTTGCGGAAACGCGTCGGATTGCGGTGATCCTGGAGGCCGATCCAGCCGCGCGGCTCGTGCGGCCGGTCGTACACGCCGACCCGGCGGTGGATCGTCCGGCCGATGTAGTCCTTCTTGTGATGGATGACCACGCCGTTGTGGAGCACGGTGACGTTCGCCTTCTTGACGAGTTCGCCATCCTTCCAGCGTGGCGCTTCGAAGATGATGTCGTAGGTCTGCCAGACGCCCGGGGCCCTGGAGGAGTTGACCATGGGCGGCGTCTGGCCGTAGAGCGCGCCCGCCTGGCCGTCGGCGTAGGACCGGTTCTCGTACGAGTCGAGGATCTGGACCTCGTAGTCGCCGTAGATCATCACGCCGCTGTTGCCGCGGCCCTGGCTGTTGCTCTCGACCTTGCCGGGCGTCGCGAACTCCAGGTGGAGCTGGAAGTCGCCGAACTCGTCCCGGGTGCGGATCGACCCGGTCGAGGTGACCTCCATGTATCCGTTCTCGACCTTCCACTCGGGTTCGTCGCCGTTCGGCTTCCGCCACTTGGAGAGGTCCGTGCCGTCGAACAGCACGACCGCGTCGGCGGGAGCAGCCGCCATGTCGCTGAACGAGGCCCCCGGAGCGACCACCGGCGGCACCGGCCGGTTCGGGTCGTGCACTTTCCACGGCAATCCCGGCAGCTTCGGCGTGTCCTCGTAGCCGACCGGCTGTTGCTGGGCGGCGGCCGCGGTCATCAGCAGGCCCGCCGCCAGGGTGGCGCACAACGTTCTCTTGTTTCGGTTCACAGACATTCCGGCCTCCTTGGGAATCCTCACCGCACCCGCGACGCGAGCAACGGCTCCGACAGCTTCAGCCACTTGACCACCTCGGCGCGCGTGCCGCGGGGGTCGATCAGGTCATGGACCGAGAAACCCTCGGCCCGCGGGAAAGGCGTTCGTCGCTTGGCGAACTCGGCCTCCAGTTCGGCCCGCTTCTTGTCCGGGTCGGGCGCCGCGGCGATCTCTCGCCGGAAGGCGACCGCCACGCCGCCCTCGATCGGCAGCGCGCCGCTCTCGGCCGAGGGCCAGATCAGTACCCGGCCGCCCGGGCCGTAGTGCGCCGCCGCGGCTACGCCGTAGGACTTCCGGACCTGCACGGCGCACCAGGGGACGGTCGTCCGCACGGTCGCGGCGATCGCCTCCATGCCGTAGCGAATCGTGCCGGACGCCTCCGACTCCGAGCCGATCATGAAGCCCGGTTCGTCGACCAGGCTGAGGACCGGCAGGTGGAAGGTCTCGCAGAACTCGACGAAGCGCCGGAACTTCTGCGCTCCGGCGGCGTCCATCGCGCCGCCGATGTGCTTGCAGTCGTTCGCGACGACTCCCACCGCGTGGCCGTCGACCCGGGCCAGACCGGTGATCTGCGACGGCCCGTAGCCCGCCGTCATCTCGAAGAAGCTGTCCCGGTCGACGACGAGTGAAACCAACTCGCGCATGTCGTAGAGGAAGCGACGGTCGCGCGGCACGATCGAAAGCAACCGCTCCTCTCGCCGGTCGGCCGGATCGCCCGACTTCCGCCGCGGCGGCAGCGTGCCTGTGTTCGAGGGCAGGTAGCTCAGGAAGCGGCGCACCTGGGCCATCGCGTCGTCCTCGTCCTCGGCGACGTTGTCGACCACCCCGCTCCTGCCGTGGACCTGCCAGCCGCCGAGTTCGTCCTTCGTCTTCTTTTCGCCCAGGGCCCGCTCGACCAGCGCCGGTCCGCCGATCAGGATCTGAGCGGTGTGCCGGGTCATCACGGAGAAGTGGGACGCGACCAGGCGCGCCGCGGGAAACCCCGCCACCGCGCCGACCCCGATCGAGGCCACCGGCACGGTCCGAAGGATCTCGGCGATCGACCAGAAGCGGGCCCGGGAGTACACGGGCTCCCCCATCGGCCTGGGCGGCGTCTTCGGCGTCCCTTTCTGGCGGCCCGCGCTGCCACGCACGCTGCCGCCGCCGCCTTCGAGGAAGCGCACGAGGGGCAGCCTGTACTTGAGGGCGAGTTCCTCGGAGTAGATGCTCTTGCGCAGCCCGGCCGGCGACGGCGAGCCACCGGCCTGGGTGAAGTCCTCGCCGGCAACAATCACGCGACTGCCATCGACGTCGGCAAAGCCGACGACGTAGTTCGCCGGCGTGAACGCGACGACACGACCACTCTCGTCGACTTCGGCGGCCCCGGCCTGGCGGCCCTCCTCGACGAACGAGCCCGGGTCGGCGACACGCTCGATCCGCTCGCGCACCGTGAGGCGTCCGCGCTCGTGCTGCTTCCCTATCGCCTCCTCGCCGCCCATCTCCAGCGCCAGGCGCCGGCGGCGTTCGATCTCGTCCACCTCTGGCTGCCAGGACATCGAACGGGGATTGTAAGGCTCTTCGCTATCCTGCGCCGTCCAGGGAGGCTCAAGTGACCGAAACGAGACGCAAACTCTGCGGTTGGGGATACGAAGGACAGGGACTCACGGCGAGCGAGGCGGAGGCCTTTCGGGCGCAGGCAGAGGAGCGGTTCGGGGTGCCGATCGAGCCACGCGCCGGCGTACCGCAAGTCGCCGACTTCGAGCTCCGCGCGCCGCGACTGGCGCCGCCAGCCTCCATGGGAGAGCTGTTCCGCGACGACCCGTACGAACGCCTCCTCCACGCCTACGGCAAGTCCTTTCCGGACGCCGTGCGGATGTTCCGGCGCGAGGTGCCGGAACCGCCCGACCTCGTCGCCTACCCGGAAACGACGGACGATGTCGTCCGCATCCTCGACTGGGCCGGCGATGCCGGCGCCGCGGCGATCCCCTTCGGCGGCGGTTCGAGCGTGGTCGGCGGCGTCGAGCCGGCGGTCGGCGACAGCTACGCCGGCGCGGTCACGATCGACCTGCTGAAGCTCGACAGGGTACTCGAGGTCGATCGCGCGAGCCGGGCCGCGCGCATCCAGGGCGGCGCTCGCGGGCCTCACATCGAGGCCCAGCTCCGTGAGCACGGGCTGACGCTGCGTCACTTCCCGCAGAGCTTCGAGCACTCGACCCTGGGCGGCTGGATCGCGACCCGCTCAGGCGGCCATTTCGCCAGCCTCTACACCCACATCGACGACTTCGTCGAGGCGACGACGACCGTGACGCCCGGTGGCGTCATGGAGACCCGGCGGTTGCCCGGCTCCGGCGCCGGACCGTCACCCGACCGCATGGTCATCGGCTCGGAGGGCATCCTGGGGGTCATCACGGAGGCCTGGATGCGGCTCCAGAACCGGCCCACGTATCGCGGCTCGGCGGCAGTCCACTTCAACGACTACGCGAGCGCGGCCGAGGCCGTGCGGATGCTGGCCCAGAGCGGCCTCTATCCCTCGAACTGCCGCCTGATCGACGCCCAGGAAACGGCTACCGCGGGCGCAGGCGACGGTTCGACGTCGCTGCTCGTCCTCGGCTTCGAGTCGGCCGACCATCCCGTAGAACCGTGGATGAAGCGGGCGCTCGAACTGACCGCCGACTGTGGCGGCGATCACAGCGCCTCGGCCGGGCGCTCGCACCGCGAGGGAGCCGCCGGCGCCTGGCGCGACGCATTCATCAAGGGCCCCTACTTCCGCGAGGTGGCGGTGCCCCTGGGCCTGATCAGCGACACCTTCGAGACCGCGATCACCTGGGACCGCTTCGCCGGTTTCCACGCCCGGATCATGGCCCGGACCGCGGAGATCCTGGAGGAGGCGACCGGCAGGCCGGGCCGCGTCACCTGCCGCTTCACCCACGTCTATCCCGACGGACCCGCGCCGTACTTCACGTTCTCCGCCCTCGGCGACTGGGAGCGGCTCGCGGAGCAGTGGCGCGAGATCAAGCTCGCCGCCAACGAAGCGGTCGTCGACGCCGGCGGCACGGTGACCCACCACCACGCCGTCGGCCGCGACCATCGACCGGCCGGCTACGACCGCCAGCGCCCCGAGGTGTTCGCCCGGGCCTTGGCGGGCGCCAAGGCCGCGGTCGACCCGGACGGCCTGATGAACCCTGGCGTGTTGATCGATCCGCTGGGCCGTGACGTCGGCGTCACCGGCGCGATGGCGCCGTAGCGCTGCACCCGCCCGTCCAGCGTCCGCGGGGAGGGGGTCGGCGACTTGGGGTGACCTGCTCCCCCAACCTGGCGGCCAGGGCGACTACGTGGGTGTCTTCCACACCCAGCGCGTTTAGTGCGGCGTCCAGATCGCGGACGTAGTCGGCGTTGGCGCCGCTCGGGCCTGTTGCCTGTATGACCTGGGACGCAATCTCGTCGATTGGCGCTGGACCCGCGTAGTTCCGGTTGCCGGGCCAGCCCTGATAGGTGAGGCCCGCCACGACTCGCGGTGAGGCCACCAAGGTGTCCGGCGCCTGCCCGGCGGGCGCGCGCAGTTCGAGTTCGATCTCCATGCGAACGTAGCCGCCGCGTTCGCGTATGTCCAGGTCGGCGAGGATGGCGGCGGCGTCCGTCTCGGCGAGCCGGTAGGCAATCCCCCAGCAGCAGTCGTCCGGAGCCGGCGCCAGGGTGACCACACGCCCGGGACGCCAGGGCTCGCCTCGATGGTCCGTCGACCACTGCCAAAACCGCCGGGTCCAGCACCGGACGCGGGCGGGCCGGCGCTCCACGAAGGGGATCGCCGGGCGGAAGATCAGCGAGCCGTAGCCGAAGAGCCAGCATGGATCGGTTCGGTCCACGGCGCAGGATTGTACGGCTGCGGGCGGGAGAAGGGTCGGCCTTCGGCGGCAGCGGGTCAGACGACCCGCGCACCCAACAGAGGGCGAGTTGGCGGCGGCACCGCGTGATAGCTTGCGCCGCCCGTTTCTTCCCCACCAACCGCCGATGCGCCATCTTTTCGTCATCGATCCGATCGAGCGTCTCGATCCCGAGAAGGACACGACGATCGCCTTCCTGCGCGAGGCGGACGGCCGGGGCCACGAGCTCGCCGTCTGCACGATCGACACACTGGAACTCGGGCCGGACGGACGGCCGAAGGCGGAGGCGATTCCCGCCCGCACCACCGATCCGGACGCCGGCAACGACTGGTACGAAGTTGGCGCGGGCCGGACCACCTACCTGGACGAGTTCGACGTCGTCTGGATGCGGAAGGACCCGCCCTTCGACATGGCCTTCTTCTACGCCACGCACCTGCTGTCCATGGTGGCGAGAAGCACGCTGGTCGTGAACGATCCGCTGTCGCTCCGCGATGCGAACGAGAAGCTCTTCGCCCTCCGCTTCCCCGAGGTCTGCCCGCCGGCGCGGGTCAGCCGCCGGATCGGGGAGTTGCTTGCCTTCCAGGAGAAAATGGGCGGCGAGATGATCGTCAAGCCGCTCGACGGCGCCGGCGGCGAGGGCATCTTCCATCTGAAGGCCGGCGACCGGAACACCAGCGCCATCCTCGAGGCCGCGACCGCGCACGAAAGCCGCTACATCATGGCGCAGCGCTACCTTCCGGAGATCCGGGAAGGCGACAAGCGGGTCATCCTGGTCGAAGGTGAAGCACTCGGCGCGGTACTGCGAGTGCCCGCCGAGGGCGAGTCGCGGGCCAACTTCCACGTCGGCGGTCAGCCCGCGGCCACGGACGTCGACGAACGCGACCACGAGATCGCTGCAGCGGTCGGGCCTGAACTCGTGCGGCTCGGCATCGTCTTCGCCGGCATCGACGTGATCGGCGGCTGGCTCACCGAGGTCAACGTGACGAGCCCCACCGGCCTGAGGGAGATCGCCGACCTCGGCGGTCCGCACCTCGAGGTCGACGTGCTCGACGCAGTGGAAGCGCGCCGGAACGCCGAGTGAACCATGGACGGGGCCGGCTCGGCCGGAGCCGCCAGTCGCCTGACGCCGGCCAGAAGGCCGGCGCACCGACATTGTGGACTCAGCGGAGGGTGACGAACTCCTCGGCCGAGGTCGGGTGGATCGCCATCGCGGCGTCGAAGTCGTCCTTCGTGGCGCCCATCTTCACCGCGATCACAAGGCCCTGGATGATCTCGGGCGCGTCCGCGCCGAGCATGTGGGCGCCCAGCACCCGACCGCTCGCACGGTCGACGATCAGCTTGACCAAGGTGCGTTCCTGGTTGTCGGTCAGCGTCAGCTTGAGCGGGCGGAACCGGCTCCGGTAGACGTCGACCTCGCCGTACCGGGTCCGCGCCTCCTCTTCGGTCAGACCCACTGCGGCGAGGGGCGGCTGGCTGAACACGGCGGTGGCGACGCTCTCGTGGTCAACCGGAGTCGGCTCGCCGCCGTAAAGGGTCCGGCTCAGACACATCGCCTCGTGAATCGCCACCGGGGTCAGGTTCAGGCGGTCCGTCACGTCGCCGATCGCCCAGATGTTCGGCACGTTGCTGCGCGAGTACTCGTCGACGAGGACTTCGCCCAACTCGCCCTGCGCCACGCCGCAATTCTCCAGTCCCAAGTCGGTGACCAGGGGCCGCCGGCCGGTGGCGTAGAGCACTTCGCCGCATCGGATCGCTTCGCCGTTGTCGAGATGCAGCCGCAGCCGATCGCCACTGCCGGCTGTTTCCTCGATCGACTCCACGCGGCTGTCGAAGCGGAGCTCGATGCCACGCGACCTCATCTCCCCGGCCAGGTAAGTGCGAATCTCTTCGTCGAAACCGCGCAGGAACAGCGGACCGCGATAGACCAGGGTCACGTCGCAACCGAGTCCGGCGAAGATGCCCGCGAACTCCACCCCGATGTAACCGCCGCCGACGACCGCGAAGCGCTCCGGCAAGCGCTCCAGGTAGAACGCCTCGTTCGAGCTGATCGCGTGCTCGATCCCGGGAATGGGTGGCATGTCCGGCCAACTGCCGACGGCGACCAGGACCTGGTCTGCCGTGACCCGTCGGCGGCCTGCGTCTCCCCCATCGATCTCCACCGTGTGCGGATCGAGCAGCCCCGCCCGGCCCTCGACGAGCTCGACGCCGGCTGAATCGAGCAGGCCGCGGTAGATCCCGTTGAGGCGCTCGATCTCCCGGTTCTTGTTCGCGATCAGCCGTGCCCAGTCGAAGGCGGGTTGCTCCGCCGCCCAACCGAAACCCGCCGCCTCGCGGTAGTGGTCCGCGACGGCCGAGGCGCAGACGAGTAGCTTCTTCGGCACGCAGCCGACGTTGACGCAGGTGCCGCCGAGGTACCGCTCCTCGGCCACCGCCACCCGCGCGCCGTGACCGGCCGCCATCCGGCTGGCGCGAACGCCGCCCGAACCCGCGCCGATCACGAAGAGGTCGTAGTCGTAGTCCGTCATGGGTGCAACGCTAGACCAATCGGGCGCGGAATCGCCACGCGCCCTTAGACTCGACTCAATGGCCGACAGCAAGACCGGGCCCGGAGCCCCCGGAGGCCCCGGAGCCGCCTCCTGGGCGCCGCGCGCGGTCGCTGGCGGCGTCTTGATGGGCCTCGCGAACCTGGTGCCCGGAATCAGCGGCGGCACGATGCTGCTGGCCGTCGGCATCTACCCGCGCTTCATCGAGGCGGTAGCGGATACGACCCGGCTGCGGCTGCGCCTCCAGCCGCTGCTGCTCCTGTCCGTCGTAGCCGTTGCAGGCGGCTTGGCGATTCTACTCCTGGCGGGCCTCCTGCGCGACCTGGTGGTTCACCAGCGCTGGATGATGTACAGCGCCTTCATCGGTCTGACCCTGGGGGGCGCGCCACTGGTGTGGCGCCTCGCCCAACCGGCCGACCGGAGCTTCTGGGGCGGCACGACAGGCGGTTTCGCGGCGATGGCGGCGCTCGTGATCGCCCAGAGCACTCCAGCCTCCGAAGGACTGGCCGGCAGCGGGCCGTTCCTCCTCGCCGTCGCCGGAGCGGCAGGCGCCGCGGCGATGATCCTGCCGGGTCTGAGCGGCGCCTACCTGCTCCTCGTCCTGGGCCAGTACGAGACGGTCCTCGGCGCCGTCGATCTTCTCTTCCAGGGGCTCAGAGGACTCGATGCGGCGGACCTGCTCCAGGCGGGCGCCGTTCTGCTCCCGGTCCTGATCGGCATCGCCCTCGGCGCGACGGTGATCAGCAACGCGGTGCAGCTCGCGCTGCGACGCTTCCGACAGGCGACCCTGGGTGTGCTGCTGGGCCTTCTGCTGGGCGCCGTCGTCGGCCTCTGGCCCTTCGAGGCTTCCCCGCCAGGCGCCGTCCAGCTCGGATCGGCGGTGGTCCTGGCCGCCGCCGGCTTCGTCCTGACCTGGGGCGTGGGCCGGCTCGGACGGGTCCCAGCCGAAACGACGACATAGTCGCCGGAGGAATCGTCGTCGGTACGCGGCGCGTCTTTCCCGGAAGCCGGCGGGGACGCCGGCGCACCCAGTCGACAGGACGCCGGCTCACCCAGTCCCGCTGCGCTACAGTCCCTCCCCGCTTACACCGTTTCAACGCCGGAGTCGCCGAAATGTGTCGAAACACCTGCCTGCCTCGCCTCGCCCCTCTTTACGCGGCCGCGGTCTGCCTACTCGGGGCGACCTCCGCCCTCGGCGCTGACGGACGCACCGTGATCCACGCCGGCTCCCTTGTCGACGTCGAGGCCGGCGAGGTCCTCGGCAGGCACACGATCGTCGTCGAAGGCGAGACGATCACGGCGGTCCAGGAAGGGCTCGCCGATCCGGAGAACGGCGACACGCTGATCGACCTCTCCGGCCACACGGTCCTCCCCGGCCTGATGGACATGCACGTCCACCTGACTTCGCAGCAGGCCGGCGCCGCCTCGTACCTGGACCGCTTCCAGGAGAACCCCGCGGACCTGGCGATCAAGGGTCTCATCTACGCGGAGCGGACGCTGCTGGCCGGCTTCACCACGGTGCGCGACGTGGGCGGCGAGACGACGGCGATTCTCGCCGTGCGCAACGCGATCGCCCGGGGCGACATGCCGGGACCGCGGATCTTCGCGGCCACGATCTCCCTGGCCTCCACCGGCGGCCACGGCGACCGGACGAACGGCATGAGGGCGGATCTGACCGGCGATCCCGGTCCCAAGGAGGGCATCGTCAACGGCGTCGCGGACGCGCGCAAAGCGGTCCGGCAGCGCTACAAGGAGGGCGCCGACCTGATCAAGATCACCGCCACCGGCGGCGTCCTCAGCCTGGCCAAGAGCGGCCAGAACCCGCAGTTCACGGAAGAGGAGATGCGGGCGATCGTCGAGGCGGCGAACGACTATGGCTTCATGGTCGCCGCCCACGCCCACGGCGCGGAGGGCATGAAGCGCGCCATCCGGGCCGGCGTCACGACGATCGAGCATGGCACCTACATGGATGAAGAAGCGTTCGAGCTGATGAAGGAGCACGGCACCTGGTTCATCCCCACCATCTCGGCAGGCAACTTCGTGGCCGAGAAGGCGGCGGTGCCGGGCTACTTCCCGGAGATCATCCGGCCCAAGGCGGCCGCCATCGGTCCGGTGATCCAGGAGACGTTCGCCAAGGCCCACCGGGCGGGCGTGCCGATCGCCTTCGGCACGGACTGCGGCGTCTGCCCCCACGGCAGCAACGCCCAGGAGTTCCTCTACATGGTCGAAGGGGGCATGGCGCCGATGACGGCGATCCAGTCAGCCACGGTCGTGACGGCGAAGCTGCTCGACATCTGGGAGGAGACCGGCTCGATCAGGGCCGGCAAGGCGGCGGACCTGATCGCGGTCGAGGGCGACCCGATCGCCGACGTCACGAAGCTCCAGGACGTGCGCTTCGTCATGCGGGTCGGCCAGGTCCACAAGGCCCCGGGCTAGGCCCGCTTGCCGCCGAGGGTGCGCTCCGTGTAGCGCAGCCGGGCCGCTTCGGACTCGGCGTCGCCCCTGACCCACTGCAGGGTGTCGCCGTCGGCGAAGTCGGTGGCGCCGGCGATGGCCCGGCTCACTGCGTTCACATGGTCCTTCGTGATCGCCGCCGGCACCGTGGGCATCGCGGCCAGGGACCGGGCAAGGTCCAGGGTCTCCTCCTCGAGCCGTTCCGGCGGCACGATCCGGTTGACCATCGGGGCCACCTCCGAGGGGCCGAAGCGGCGGCAGGTGATGATCAACTCCTTGGTCAAGGCCGGTCCGATCTCGCGCACCATCCGCGGCACGCCGCCCCATGCCAGGGGGAGCCCCAACTCGACCTCGGGAATGAAGAACACGGCGTCCTTGGCAACGACCCGCAGGTCGCAGGCCGCCATCAGCAGGAAACCGCCGCCGACCGCGTACCCCTGGACCTGGGACACGGTCAGCGCCCGCATCTCCTCCAGTGCGTCCATCGCCCGGCGGCCGAGCTGACCCGCCTCCCGGCGCTGGCGCCAGTTCAATTCCGAAGCCGCACCCATCGCCTTCAGATCGGCACCGGCGCAGAACGCGCGGCCCTCGCCGCGGAGCACGACCACATCGATCTCGCTCCGGCCGTCGAACCAGGCGGCAGCCTGGGCCAGTTCGCCAAGCATCGTTCCGTCGACGGCGTTCAGCCGTTCGGGTCGCGCGAGGGTCAGGAATCCGAGGTTTCCGTCGCTCTCCACCCTGATGGTCTCGAAACCGGTCCGCTCCCCCATTGGCTGGCTCCTCCTGGTCGACGAGCCGACACCTTCGCCGGCCCCTTCAAGCCGTCCCGTACCACGTCGACTGGTGCTCTATCATGCCGTCCGCCAAGCGGCCACGGCCACGGCCGCGCGCCAACGCCCGGATCCCGATTCCCAGCCCATGACGCTCCAGCTCCAGATCCTCGGCTGCGGCGACGCCTTCAGCAGCGGCGGCCGCCTGCACACCTGCTTCCTGCTCGGAGGGGAGACGGGCGAGGACTCCCTTGCTCCGACTCTGCTCGACTGCGGCGCGACCTCGCTGGCGGCGATGAAGCGGCGGGGCATCGAACCGGCAACCATCCGCACCATCCTCATCACCCATCTGCACGGCGACCACTTCGGCGGCCTGCCCTTTCTCCTGAGCGACGCCCACTACCGGGCCCGCCGAACCACACCCCTCACCCTCGCCGGCCCGCCAGGGCTACGGGAGAGAATCGGGCAGGCGGCGGAAGCTCTGTACCCAGGCTCCTCCAGGCGTGAGCTGGCGTTCGACCTCGAGATCGTCGAGCTCCACGAGCGCGAAACCGTCTCCGTCAACGGGCTCCGGGTGACCGCGTTCGAGGTCGTCCATCCCTCCGGGGCGCCGAGCTATGCCCTGCGGGTCGAGTACGGCGGCCGAACGCTCACGTTCTCCGGTGACACGGAGTGGACCGAAGCGCTGATCGACGCAGCCGCTGGCGCGGATCTCTTCATCTGCGAGTGCAACTTCTACGACCGGCCCGTCCCGAACCACCTGAACTACGTCGAGCTGCTCGCCCGGAGGCCTCACCTGGACTGCGGCCGGATGCTCCTCACTCACCTCGGCGACGACATGCTCGAACGCTCCGACCTTGAGATCGAGACCGCCGTGGAGGGCCGAACCTACGAGGTCTGAAGGGTTCGGCGAGCGGCCGGCATAGCCCGTTCTCGCTTGCTACACTCCGCGTCCGAAACTGACCAGGAGCAGCAATGAACTTCGATTTCTCGGATGCCCAGAAGGCACTGAAGCAGCAGACGCGCGACTTCCTGCGCGCGGCCTGCGATACGACGGTCCCCCGCCGGGTGCTGGAGGACGCGGACGAACCCTTCGCGCGCGATTTGTGGCAGCAGATCGGCGCCAACGAATCCCCCGGCATCGCGGTTCCCGAGGAGTACGGCGGCATCGGCTTCGGCTATCTCGAACTCTGCGTCGTCGCCGAGGAACTCGGGCGCGCGGTGGCGCCGGTGCCCTTCTCCTCCTCGGTCTACCTGGCCACGGAGGCGGTGCTCCTCGGCGGCTCGGAAGAGCAGAAGCAGCGATTGCTGCCCGGGCTGGCGACTGGCGAGACGATCGGCACCTTCGCTCTCTCGGAAGGCCCCGGTCTCGCAACCCCGGCGAACCTGCAGGCGTCGTTCAGGGACGGCACCCTGTCGGGCACCAAGATGCCCGTACCTGACGGCGACATCGCCGACTTCTGCGTCGTCGTCGCCAAGGAAGGAGACGGCGTTTCGCTCGCGCTCCTCGACCTGGGAGGAAGCGGGGTTTCCCGCGAAGCGGTCGAGACCCTCGATCCCTCCCGTTCCCACGCCAGGATCACGTTCGACGGCGCCGAAGCGGAACCGCTCGGCGAGGCCGGCCAGGGCTGGGCGCTCAAGGACCGCGTGTTCGACCGCGCCGCCGTACTGTTCGCGATGGAACAGCTCGGCGGCGCCGACGCCTGCCTCCAGATGGCGATCGGCTACGCGAAGGGCCGCTACGCCTTCGGCCGGCCGATCGGCTCCTTTCAGGCGATCAAGCACAAGCTCGCCGACATCTACATCAAGAACGAACTCGCCCGGGCGAACTGCTACTACGGCGCCTGGGCGCTGTCGACCGACGCGCCGGAACTGCCGGTCGCGGCGGCCGCGGCCCGCGTTGCCGCGACGCAGGCCTTCCACTTCGCCTCGAAGGAGAACATCCAGACGCACGGCGGCATCGGATTCACCTGGGAATCCGATTGCCACCTCTACTACCGCCGCTCCAAGCTGCTCGCGCTCAGCATCGGCAGCGAGAGAGTGTGGAAGGACCGGCTCATCTCCGGACTGGAACGGCAGGAGGCCGCCTGATGGACTTCAACGACACCCCCGAACAGGCCGCATATCGCGACGAGGTCCGCGCCTGGCTCAGCGCCAACGCGGAACCGCGCAAGGACCGCCCCAGCGTCAGCAGACGGCTCGACGCCGAGGAGGGCCTGCTACTCGCCAAGCGATGGCAGGCCAAGAAGGCGGACGCCGGCTACGCCTGCCGCCACTGGCCGGTCGCGCATGGCGGCCAGGGCAGGCCGATGATCGAGACGATCATCTACGACCAGGAAGAGGCGAACTTCGACGTGCCGACCGGCTTCTTCAGCATCGGTCTCGGCATGTGCGGCCCGGTCATGGCGCAGTACGCGACCCAAGAGCAACAGGCCCGCTTCATTCCGCCGCTGATGCGCGGCGAAGAGGTCTGGTGTCAGTTGTTCTCCGAGCCCGCGGCAGGTTCCGACGTCGCCGGTCTCCGCACCCGCTGTCACCGTGACGGCGACGACTGGGTGGTCAACGGTCAGAAGGTCTGGACCTCAGGGGCCCACTACTCCGACTGGGGCATCCTGGTCGCCCGCCACGATTCGTCGCTCCCCAAGCACAAGGGCCTGACCTTCTTCTTCATCGACATGAAGTCGCCCGGAATCGACATCAAGCCGATCAAGCAGATCAACGGCGGCTCCAACTTCAACGAGGTCTTCTTCACCAACGTCAGGGTGCCGGACAGCCAGCGCCTCGGCGCGATCGGCGAAGGCTGGCAGGTGGCGATCACGACGCTGATGAACGAGCGACTCGCCGTCGGCGACGCGCCGCCGCCGGACTTCCGCGAGGTGATGAAGCTCGCCGCCGCCTGCGAACTCGACGGCCGGTCCGCCCTCGAGGACTCCTCCGTTCGCGAGAAGATCGCCGACTGGTATGTCGAGGCGATGGGCATGAAGCACACGAAGGCGCGCACGATGACGGCCCTTTCCCAAGGCAAGGTCCCGGGGCCCGAGAACTCGATCGGCAAGGTCGTCTCTGCCTCGAAACTGCAGAACGTGTCCTCCTTCGGCGCGGACCTGATGGACATGGGCGGCGTGATCACCGACCCATCCCTCATGCCCTCCGACGCTCTGTTCCAGCAGTCCTTCCTCTACAGCCCCGGCCTCCGCATCGCCGGCGGCACCGACGAGATCCTGCGCAACATCATCGCCGAACGCGTCCTCGGCCTCCCCGGCGAGATTCGCGTCGACCGCGACGTCCCGTACAACGACATCCCGACGGGGAACTGAATCGGGAGACGCTAGCGCGACGCCCTCGGCGGCCGCCTCTACAACGTTAGCTACGACCTCTCGGTCAGTGGTGATCCGGCCATGAACTACGAACTACAAGCATTTGAGCTTCCACTCAGGAAGGTCTTCAATGGCGAGTTTGCGTTCAAGGTTCCCTTCTACCAGCGCCCCTACTCCTGGACCCGCGAACAAGCCGACGAACTACTCGACGACCTTACGACCGCAGCAGAAGCACAGCCGCCAGCACCCTACTTTCTCGGCAGCATCGTCTTGGTGAAGCCGGCCAAGACGATGCCCGCCTCTGATGTCGTGGACGGTCAGCAACGCCTCACCACCCTGACCACCCTGCTCTGTGTCTTGCGCGAGATCTCCGACTCCCCAGAGAGAGCTGTAGGTCTTCACCAGAGGGTGTGGCACGAGGACCCCCTCGACGACGTGCCGGGCCACTGTCACCTGACGGTCGGCAGAAAGGACATCGACTTCTTCCGGCAGAACATCCAGGCTCGCGGTGGCCTGTCGGCGTTCTTGGAGCCAAGGCCCGACATTGGGAAGTGGACCGACAGCCGAAAGCGGCTCTGGGAAAATGCCGAACGGCTCCGCAGCAGGCTCAAGGATCGATCCTCTTCAGACCAAGATCGCCTCGCAAAGTACGTCGTCAACAACTGCTACTTGGTCGTTGTCGCGACGACGAACCGGGAGTCGGCGTACAGGATCTTCTCCGTACTGAACGATCGCGGCCTTCCGCTGTCACCCACCGACATCCTGAAGGCGGAGATCATCGGCAGGTTGCCGACGGATGCGGAGGACCGATACAGCCAGAAGTGGGAGGAGATCGAGGACGGCCTGGGTCGCGAACGTTTCCGTGATCTCTTCACACACTTGCGCATGATCCGGCTCAAGAGCAAGCTCCGCAGAACCCTCCACGAGGACTTCCTGGAGAACGTCCTGGGGACTCAGCCCGGTGACGGTTTCATTAATGGCGAGCTGGCTCCTTCGGCGGATGTCTATCGGGAGATCCTCGATACGAGAGTGTCTGACCCCGAGGCACCTTCTTGGGCGGCCTGCATCGAGCACTTACGGCACCTCGACAACTTCGACTGGATTCCTCCGGCGATCGCATATCTTCGCTCCAAACCTCGTGACGAGCACTGTCGCCGGTTCTTCCAAGACCTGGAGCGTTTGGCGTACTTCCTGTTCGTGACGCGCGCGTACCAGACGCAGCGGATCAACCGCTATGCCGAGGTTCTCAAGGAATTGGACGACGGTGGCGATCTCGCGGGTGATCGAAGTCGTCTACAACTTGGTCGGGATGAGGTCGAGGCGTTCCTGCAACGGCTCGGGCAGGACATCTACTCTCGTGGCTCTCGGGTGATGCGCCCCCTCCTCCAGAAGCTCGACAGCACGTTCCTCGAGCCCCACGGTGGAGCGACCTACGACCGAGGAATCACCACAGTTGAGCATGTGCTGCCACAGACGCCGCCCGAGGGCTCCGAGTGGCGGCAGTGGTTTACCGATGAGGAAAGGGAAGAGTGGACGCACAAGCTGGCCAACCTCGTGCTCCTCTCCCGCCGGAGGAACACGGCTGCGTCCAACCGCCCGTTCCGAGAGAAGATCGACACCTACCTTCTCGATAAGGAAGGCCGCACGCCGTTCCTGCTCACCCAGAGCGTCAAGGACGGGTCCGAATGGACCCCCGAGGTCCTGAAGCAGCGTCAGCGTAAGTTGATCGGCCGGCTTAGCGCAGTCTGGCGACTCCAGGAGCCGGCAAGCGACGGGGCGTCGTAACGGTTCAAGGTCTCAAAGGCCTGCGGGGTTTGCAGGCTCCTGCCACGGCCAGTCAAGCTCCGCTGCCAAGGCCGCGATTCCCCACCGCATCCGGGTTTCTATCGCCCGCAAGGTGCCTGCAGCCCAGTCGAGCCGCTTCCGGGCTCAACCGCCCGTAAACGTGCATGAGGCTTCACCGGCAAACCGTCGTCGGAAACGGTCCAGAGAAGGGTGCCAAGCGGGTACCGGGAGCGCAGACGCTCCCACGAGAACGGCCGAATCGCCCAGGATCAGCGACTCCGACACGGCGGTAGGGACGCGGCCACGTTCTCACGTGCCTCGCGGGTGGACATGACGTAGCGCGCAAAGCAGTTCCTGATCATCGGTCGCAAGGTCGCGTGCGCCATGCCGCCGCCCGTCGCGGTCATGGTCCATCCGCGAGATGGGGCTGTGTTACGAGCTACCTTGGGCTGTCGCAGCAATGGCGCGCAGATCCGCATCGACGTCCACCCGACGGAATTCGAAGAGCTTCGCCTTGTCGTCGTAGCCGGCGAGAAGGTAGATATCCCCCGCTTGGACCGGTCCGCGCTGAATGCACCGGCGGAGCCACTTGAACTTCAGTGCCGCCCGGTCGAAGATGAACAGGCGGAGTTCCGCGCGGCAGACGAGCAGCTTCTCGAAGTCGTCATAGATGTCCTGTTCGTGGCCCCACTCCGACTCTACGGCCAGCACCGCCCGCTGCAGGTAGTCGCCGTCACCGTACTCCAGACACGTGACATCGAAGAGCCACTCTCCGTCGGTCTTGCCGAGGTTCTTGCGCTTGAGGCGCCTTGGCAGTCCCTTCGCATACACGTGCAGTCCGTGGCCTAGCCCCCACTTGGTCAACGCCCGAGTGACCCTCCGAGTGCGCAGCGTCCGACTTCCGGCTTGGAACTTCGACTTCCGTCCCACGCCTGCCAAGACTCCGACCAACTCCTTGACCATACGGTCGTTCTGAGTCGCCGCGGTCGGATTCTACGCCCCCCGGAAGTGGGGACGGAGCCAGGAACGAGTGAGGCGCGCGTACGCGGAGGCCCAGTCAGCAGGGCTCCGCGTGGAGTCGCCGTCGCGCGACGCGCATGGCCGTGATCGCAAGACGAGAGGCCCTTCTCCAGCGGTTCCGACCGTCGGTCGCTCGCAACGAGCACGGAAGAGCCAAATCCGTCTAGGTCCTTGAGGCCGCCGTTACCGAGCGAGTATCGTCCTCAGAAAGGAACGACATGACTAGCCAGTCGCTTAAGGAGGTCAGCCGGAGTCTCCGCGAGGAGCTTCCCCACATCAGGGCCGAGGTCCACCGGATTGTCCACGAGGTCTTCCCGGGCCTGCGGTTCACGAACGTCTGGGTGCAGCCCACCAGATCCTGGTACGGCGACGAAGTCGTCGACGTTTGGGCGATCTACGAGGGCGAGGTTGAGGCACAGGAACAGGTCGAGGGCCTGATCTCGTTCCGCAGAAGAGTCCGCGACCTGCTCTGGGACCAGGATCTGGAGGTGACTCCCAGCATTCACCTGGTCACCCGGTCCGATGCGGGAGACTGGCGCCCTGAAGGCCTCTGATCTCCTCGTTTCCGCTGGGCAGCAGCTCCCTTCCGGCCGCGGGCGGCCGTTGCAGACTCACCTTCGTCGCACGGTGAGCACCGTCTACTACGCTCTCTTTCACTGCTTGGCGCGGTCCTGCGCAGACACTCTGGTCGGCAAGACGCTTCGAGGAAGTCGCGCCTGGAACCTGGCCTACCGGTCGCTGTCCCACGGGCGAGCTCGTGAGGCATGCA
>JAPVWO010000117.1 GCA_027493375.1 Candidatus Multivorans thiocomprendens
TCGTTGGCCAGCACCGTGCCCAGGGCCGGGCACCACCAGACCGGCACGTCCTCCAGGTAGGCGAGGCCGCGCTTGTGGAGTTCGAGGAAGATCCACTGCGTCCAGCGGTAGTAGTCCGCCGCCGACGTGTTGACCTCCCGCTCCCAGTCGTAGGAGAAGCCGAGGCGCTCGATCTGGCGGCGGAAGTTGGCCACGTTCCGCTGGGTGATGAGCCGCGGGTGCTGATTCTCGCGCACCGCGGCGCGCTCCGCCGGCAGGCCGAAGGCGTCCCAGCCCATCGGGTGAAGGACGTTGTACCCCTCCATGCGCCGCTTGCGCGCGACCACGTCGGTCGCCGTGTAGCCCTCCGGGTGGCCGATGTGCAGGCCCGCGCCGGAGGGGTAGGGGAACATGTCCAGGACGTAGTACTTCGGCCGGCTCTCCAGGATCTCGGGGTCGTCCGGGGTGCGGAAGGCGTCGTGTTCGCGCCAGATCCGCTGCCATTTCGGCTCGATTTCGGCGGCGTCGTAGATATGCCGGCGGGGCCGGGCTGGTTGGTCCCTGGTCGTCATCTGCGTCATGGGGTGCACTGCGTCGAGGCGCTCAGCCGGCAAGCTCCGGCACGGCAGCGGAGTGTACCGTCCGCTACCATCGAAGCTCATGGATCCGCTGCACGAACAGATGAGGTCCTGGCGGCGGGACTTCCACCGGCATCCTGAGCTCGCGTTCGAGGAGAAGGTGACGAGCGGCAAGGTGGCCGAACTGCTCGAATCCTTCGGCGGCATCGAGGTCCATCGCGGCCTCGCCGGCACTGGCGTCGTCGGCGTGCTCAGGTCCGGTTCGTCGGATCGCAGCATCGCGCTGCGGGCGGACATGGACGCGCTGCCGATCGAGGAGGAGAACGACTTCGAGCACCGTTCCCGGAACCCCGGCAAGATGCACGCCTGCGGCCACGACGGCCACACCGCGATGCTGCTCGGCGCGGCCAAACATCTGACCGAGAACCGGTCCTTCGACGGCACCGTCTACTTCTTCTTCCAGCCCGCCGAGGAGAAGGACGGCGGCGCCCGGGTGATGATCGAGGAGGGCCTGTTCGAGCAGTTCCCCGCCGAGGAGGTCTACGGCGTTCACAACTACCCGGGAATGGAGGTCGGCAACTTCGGCCTCTGCGCCGGGCCGCTGATGGCGGCGATCGACGTGTTCGAGTTCGCGGTGACCAGCGCGGGCGGCCACGCGGCATTCCCGCACGGCACGGTGGACCCGATCCCGATCGGGGCCGAGATCGTCCTCGCCCTGCAGACGATCGTCGCCCGCAACGTGGATCCGCTCCATAGCGCGGTGATCACGGTGGCCCGTGTCCACGGCGGTCACGCGGACAACGTGATCCCGAGCCGGGTCGTTCACGGCGGCTGTGTCCGGGCGTTCCTGCCCGAGGTACAGAAGCTCGTCGAACGCCGGATGCGGCAGATCGGCCGCGGCATCTGCACCGCCCACGGCGCCGGCTTCGAGTTCCAGTACCGCCACTATTACCCGGCCACGGTGAACCACGCCGACCAGACCGAGAAGGCCGCCAACGCCGCCCGCGAAGTCGGCAGCGAGGTCAACACCAGCCTCGCCCCCGTGATGGGCTCCGAAGACTTCGCCTACATGCTCCAGGAACGCCCCGGCGCCTTCATGTTCCTCGGCAACGGCAACAGCGCCGGCCTCCACACCCCCCGCTACGACTTCAACGACGACGTCCTCCCCATCGGCATGCGCTACTGGACCACCCTCGTCGAGACGCAGTTGTCCGCGTAACGGCATCGGTAGCACCCGCCCGGCACGGGGCCGCAGGGGAGGGGTTCCATGCGGCCGTGGCATCCGCGCGTCCGCCAGCGGACGCACGGACTGCGACGCATGTGGCGCGGAGACGCGCCACATGGGTGCGCGTTTTCTCGGAGGTGGGGAAGCTGACGCTCACTTCACTCCGCTCGCTTCGGATGGTCGGTGCTTGCGGCCAGGTCGCCGGGAGTCGCTCGCTGCGAGCCCGCAGGGAACCCCTCCCCTGCGGCCCCGTGCCGGGCTGGACGTTGTCGGACTTCGTGCACACTGAACAGGACGGGTCCCCTGCGGAGTGTTCTCGACGACGACGTCCAGCCTGCTGAGAGTCCGGGGGACGCGGTCCCAGCGGGCTCGGAGCGAGCGACTCCCCACTACCTCTCATCTACCGACACCGAACCGAAGCGAGCGGAGTGAAGTGAGCGCCCACTCCCCATCGTCTGAGCGAGCGCGAACGTCCGCCTGGGACCGCGCCCCCCGGACTCTCGGCAGGCGGGTGTTACTACCGTCGCTGCGCGGTTGCCGTCGCTAAGCGCAGTTGCAGAGTTCGATGAAGAAGGCGCGGACGGTGTCGAGGAACTCCGGGGAGCTCAGGGTGTTCATGTGGTTGGCGCCTTCGATGATGTGGAGGCGGTGCTCCTTCATGACAGATACGAGGGCGTCGGCGTTGCGCTTCAGGGGATCGTCGCTGCCGATGATGTTGAGGGTCGGCACCTTGTTGATGCGGAGGAGTTCGGCGCCTACGTCGAGGGCGGGCATGCCGCGGACGACGGCCGCCAGGGCCATCTGGTCGTTCGAGGCGACCATCGCCTGGCCGATCGCCTGAACCTGTTCGGGGGTCGGCGGTTCCTCGCCGGGCCACAGGAACTCGACCAGGGGACCGCCGCCCTTACCCGCCTCGAGGGAGGCGGCCAGCGCGTCGAACATCGCGTCGTCGCGCAGTTCGGGGCTCGACCAGCCGGCGCCGCCGACAACCGCCGACATCAGCCGGTCAGGGGCCAGGGCGACGAGTTTCATCGTGATGAAGCCGCCCATCGAGTAGCCGACGACGTGCGCCTGCTGCAGCCGCAAATGGTCGAGCAGGTCGACGACGTCCAGGGCCATGCGCTCGCCGTAGCTCGCCGCGTCGTGCGGCTTGCCGCTCTTGCCGTGGCCGCGCTGGTCGACAGAGATGACCTGGAACTCTTCGGCCAGCCGGCCGATGATGCCGGGGCCGCCCCAGTTCGAGGCGGCGGTGCCGGTGATGCCGTGAAGCAGCACGACCGGGTCGCCGCGGCCCTCGACGAGGTAGTGGATCTCGACGCCGTCGCTGGCAGTGAAGGACTGGGTTGAGGCGTCGGCTTGCGCGTAGGCGCCGGTGAAGGCGACGAGCGCGATCAGCGTCGTCAGGACGGCCCGGAACATCGGTCGCGGATACATCGTCTCTCTTCTCATGGGGTGGAAGGCTACCTGCTTTGTTACGCTGCCGCGCGTCATCAATCGGACACTACTCACAGGAATCCATGGATATCGAGAGCGCAGCACGGCGCGTCCGCGAAGACGGCTACACCGTTGAGCCCGACTTTCTGAGTGAAGAGATGTTGGAGCGGCTGCTCCGCGACCTTGCTCCCGTCTTCGACGAGATCGGCAGCCGGATGACGGGCGACTACGGCCAGCAGACGATCCACACGCACAACCTGCTGGCCAAGACGCGGGCCGTCGACGAGCTGCTCATGGACGACCGTCTGCTGGGGCTGGTGGAGGCGGTTCTCGGCCCGGACTACCAGGTTTCCGGCGTCGCCGCGATGCGGCCGGGCCCGGGCGACCGTCCCCAGCGAATGCACCAGGACGACGGCCACTATCCGCTTCCGCGTCCGCACGTTCCCCTGATCGCGAACACGCTGATCGCGCTCGATCCGTTCACCGCGGAGAACGGGGCCACGGAGATCGTTCCAGGCAGCCATCGTTCGGCCGATCCGGTCGATCCCGACGTGCCGACTTTGACGGTGGAGATGCCGGCCGGAGCCCTGTTCCTCTGGGACGGCGCTGTCTGGCACCGGGGCGGCGGGAACTCGACGCAGAGCGGGTATCGACGGTCTCTCAACTTCAACTTCAACCTGGCGTGGCTCAAGCAGCGGGAGAACCAGTTCGTCGGCGTGCCGTGGGAAGTGGTGGTGGAAATGCCCGAGAAGTTGCAGGCGTTGATCGGCTACAAGCTGACCAACCGCGGTCTCGGCACGGTGGACTACCGCAACCCCATCGAGACCGTGAAGCGGCGGCTGGCAGAGGCGCGGGGCTCCTGACGGGATCGCTGCCTGCTTCGCGGCAGCCGCAACAGAAAAGGGGAGAACGAGATGACAGCAGCATCCGCGGCGGAAACCAGGGATAGCGAGTCGAGAGCGCGGTCGGTGGTCGAATCCGCCGTCGACAAGGCCCACAAGGTGGCGCTTGCCGGCGTCGGCGCGGCGGGCGAGGCGGCGGATGCGGGGGCCAAGGTCTTCGACCGGCTGGTCGCGCGCGGCGAGAAGGTCGAGAGCCAGGGCCGGGACTCCCTGGGCAACTGGCGGGACAAGGCCGAGGAGAAGGTGCAGCAGGTGCGCTCCGCGGCCGAAAAGGGAATCGAGCAGACCCGGGCCAAGGCGCGGACGGGAATCGACGAGCACCTGGAGCGCCGGATCGAGAAGCTCGGCGTCCCCGGCAAGGCCGACCTGGAGGCGGTGATCGAGCGGCTGAGCGCGGTCGAGGCGCGGCTCGACGCCCTGGAGAAGCCGAAGCTGCGGCGCCGGACGACGAAGAAGAAGGCGTCGGCGAAGGCGGGGTAGGAACGACTTCGCCGGCGCGCCCCGCAGGAGGGTGGTTACGCCGCGCCCCGGCGCGCTCGTCGTTCAGCCCGGACGGCGCGGGCGATCTCACTCACGGTCGTCGGCTGAACGCCTTCTCGAATTCGCTCAGCGGCGAGGTCGAATGCCATTGCCCACTGTCGCCGCAGAATCGCGTGGGCGGCGAAGAAGCCGTAGCGGGGGTCGTACATGTGCGTCGCCTCGGAGGTGACGCCGTTGACTTCCAGCACGCGGAGGCTCTCGCCGCGCCGCAGGGCTTCGGCGCTGGGGACGCGAACGTCGAGACGGCCGAAGTCGAAGCCGTCGTAGGCGGTGCAGATCGCGTTCATCGCCCGTTCGAGCTCGGGCGTGTGGAGGTCGTTCGCGTCCAGGAAGATCGTCCCGCGCGAGTGCGCGCCGACTTCAGTCAGTTCGACTCCCTCGCCGGCGGCCGGGACGTACGTCGCCGCTCCCGGATGTTCGCGCCGGTAGATGTGGGCGATGGCGACGGCACGCGCGTCGTCGAGGATCAGCCGTTCGAGGGTGCTGGTTCC
>JAPVWO010000118.1 GCA_027493375.1 Candidatus Multivorans thiocomprendens
GACGGCCGCCGTCGAATCCAGGTTGAAGCCGCCGGACTTGAAGCCGTGCGTGTAGCTGGCGTAGCCCTTGACGGTGTCGCTGAACTCGTAGACCGCCTGTGACGTGTAGACGAGCTCGTCGTCCTGGAAGGTGTCCGCGAACGTCGCGGGAAGGATCGGCACGCCGGTATCCGCCGGCGTGGCAAAGGGGAAGCAGTTGAAGCCCGCGTTCAGGTTGCCGATCGTCGTCGCCACGGGCGCGAGCGGCGTTCCCGCGGCGCCCTCCGCCAGGGCCTGCGCGTTCAACAGGGTCGCAAGACAGCCGGGGTTGCTGGCGGCCGGCTGCCTGAAGCTGCCGTCCTTCGTCTCGTCGACGTACCGCAGCCCGGCGACCAGCGACAAACGGTCCGACAGGCGAAAGGTGTTGTGCGTGAAGATCGACCACGAGTCGCCTTCCTGGCGGTAGACGTTGTTCGCGAAGGCGCCGCCGACCGGAATGCCGCCTGAGAAAGCGAGCGCCTGGTTGTCGGCCGCCAGGACGTCTCCGAACGTTCCCCCCGTGGCCAGGGGCACGCCGCCGAGCAGTTGCGCCGGGGCGAGCGCCGGAGCGAGGGCGTAGTTCCAGAGGATGGCGTCGACGAAGGAGGAGAAGTCCCCCAGCAGGCCGAGGCCGACGTGCTCGAGAATGTCCTCGCCCGAGGCGAAGCCGCCGACCAGCCAACTCACCCGCTCGGTGTCGCCGGTGAGCCGGAACTCCTGGGTCCAGGACTCGATGAGCGCCGCCGCGGGCGTTTCGAGCAGGACGACGGCGTCGCAGCACTCCTCGTCGGCATCCGAGTAGTCGCCGATGATCCGCAGCGATCCGCGGTCCATGAAGTTCCACAGCAACTGCCCGCGCAGGAGCGCCCGGTCCCGCGTGTAGCTCTCTGCTCCCGAAACGCTCTCGACGAAGCCGTCCTGGTTGCGAACGGCGGCCGAGAGCCGGTAGGCGACCCGATCCGAAAGGGGCCCGCCCACGCCCGCCTGGAGATTGAAGGCGTTGAAGTTGCCCGCCGTCAGATTGAGGAAACCGGACTGGGCAGTCAGGCTCGGCCGCCGGGTGCGCAGGTTCAAAGCGCCAGCCGAAACGTTGCGACCGAAGAGGGTGCCCTGCGGGCCGCGAAGCACCTCGATCGAGTCGACGTCGAGCTGATCGCCGAGCGCGATCCCCGGTCGGCTCAGGTAGATCCCGTCGAGGAACACGCCGACCGAACTCTCGAGTCCGATGTTGTTCCCCGTCGTGCCGACTCCCCGAATGCGCAGTGTCGTTCCCTGCGACTCGGTCTGCGACGAGTTCATGTTGAAGCTCGACGCCAGCATCGGCAGGTCGCGGATGTCCAGCATGCCCGACCGCTCGATCTGGAGCGGCGTGATCGCCGTCACCGCGATCGGCACGTCCTGAAGCGACTCCTCGCGCTTCGTCGCGGTGACCGTGATCTCCTCGACAAACAGGTCTTCGGCGGCCGCCGGATCCTGAGCGGGTTCTTCTTCCTGCGCCCCCACCGCGCCTGCGGCCAGAACCAGCGGAACGAACGAATACAGAAACAGTCTTCTCAGCTTCAAGGTGGAGCCCCTCTGGAGTAGTCCATTGCGGAGGGGCAAGCCGCAACGAGTGTCTTCCGGCCAACACCCGGCAGGGAGCGGCTATTCCACCGAGGAGCGCCTCAGACGAGCCGGAGGCGCATGCCGCAGATCGTCACGAGGTCGTCGCCGGTGCGGCAGCCGGCGGCCTCGGCGTTCGCGAGCGCCCGCGCGCGGTCCGTCACACGGATGTCCAGGCCGCCGAGACCCTCGGGGCGGCCGTCGCGGAGCGGGACGAAACGGATCTCGGCATCCCGCAGCGCGATCGTCGGCACGTCGCCGCCGCCGACCGGCTCGCCCAGGACCTCGCCCCAGCGGGCGGCCAGCGCCGCGGGATCGGCGGTCTGGATCTCGGCGGCGCGGATCCCGTCGACGATCTCCGTGTGCTTCGCCCGCTGCCAGTCTTCTCCGGCGGGCCACCAGGAGCCGTCCGGGCGTTCTTCGTCGACGTTCCAGCGCAACTCCGGGATCGCACCGGGCACGTCCTTCGGGTGAAGCTGCATGCCCATGCCGCGTTCGTTCCGGCCCGGCTCGGAGACCAGGCGGATGCCGAGATCAGCGACCCGCTGCTGGTAGCCGGCGTAGCTGCCCTGAGGAACCTGCATGATCACCATGTAGCCGCCGTCGCCTCCCCGACGCTTCAGGTAGCGGCCGCCGGGCGTGTCGTGCTCACCCGGCTGAGGCGACACCGTCTCGAGGAACTGGTCGCCGAAGGGGATCAGGAAGTTGTGCAGGCCGTACTTCCCCACGCCCGGGTCGCGGTAGCAGACCTCGACGCCGAAGACCGACTCGCACTGCTGCTGGATGCGATCGAGGTCATGGGCGACCAGGCAGATCTGGCGCATGCGGATTTCGGACATGACGGCTCCTTGTGCGTGCTGGGTTGGGGAGGCACTCTACGGCAACGCGAACACGAACAGGTTGCTGCCGCGGCCGGGGCGGAGCTCGGGCGTCATGCGCGCGTTGGTCAGCCGGCCCGGACCGGTGTTGACGGCCACGTACTGGCGGCCCGAGACGGCGTACGTGACCGGGAAGCCCATGACCGGCGCGCCCAGGTTGATCTCCCAAAGCACCTCGCCGGTCTCCTGGTCCAGGGCCCGGAAGCGTCCGCCCTGGTCGCCGCCGAACAGCAGGCCGCCGCCGGTCGCCAGCAGCGAGAACGTGGCGGCACGCGTTTCGTAGACCCACCGGGTCTCGCCGGTCTCCGCCGAGATCGCCCGCACCGTGCCGAGCTGGTCGGTGCCGGGCGCCACGATGTGGTTGGCGGCCAGGGCGTAGTGCGCGACGATCTGGTCCAGCGCCTTGACCTTCTCGCTCGTGAAGTCGGTCGTCACGAGCATCTCCGCGCACGCCTGCCGCAGCGGGAAGTACATGGTGCGCGTGAGGGGACTGTAGGCGCCTGCTTCCCAGTCCTTGCCGCCCGCCCACGAAGGGCAGATGAACATCACCTGCTCAAGCTCGCGGAAGATCACCTCTTCATTGAGGCTCACCTCGCCGGTGGCGCCGTCGATGCCGGTGATCACGTTCTGCCGCACCGTCGGCGTCGCCCAGAGAAACTCGCCGGTGGCGCGGTCGAGGGTGTAGACCAGGCCGGTCTTGCCGGGGATACCGGTGACGACCCTGCGAACCTCTCCCGCTTCGACCCGCGGGTTGATCCACTCGACCGCTTCCGGATCCGGCGCGACCGCCGTATCGACCAGGATGCGCTCGAACACGTGGTCGAGGTCCCAGGAGTCGTTCAGGTGCTGGTAGTACCAGCGAATCTCGCCGGTCGAGGCGTCGAGCGCCAGGGTCGAGTTGTGGTACAGGTGCGTGAGATCGGTTCCGCCGAGCATGAACCTCGGCGCCGGCGCGGTCACCCCCGTCCCAATGTAGACGAGTTCCAGTTCCGGGTCGTAGCTCGGCGGCATCCAGGTCCCGACGTGGCGGCGGTCCTCGTAGGGCACGGCGCCCCAGCTCTCGTTTCCCGGCTCGCCGGGCGCCGGCAGGGTGCGGCGCCGCCAGAGCTCCCGACCGGTCTCCGCGTCATGGGCGAGGATGACGCACGCGTCCGGGCCGCCGAGGGGCCTGCAGCTCCGCCCGGAGATCAGCTTGCCGTCGGCGACGATCGGCCCGGCGCTGTGATGGGCCGGGTTGACCTTGTAGTCGAGGATCCGCGTCTCCCAGGCGAGTTCGCCCGTCACGGCATCCAGCGCGTAGGCGTAGTGGTCGGCGCTGGTGCCGAGGATGTACTCGCCCCAGATGGCGATGTTGCGCGTCTTGCGGGCGAGCGGTCCGGTGTAGCCCCAGACGTCCTCCGGAAGATCGCGCCGGTACTCCCAGATCAGATCGCCGGTCTCGGCCGAAAGCGCCTGGATGACGTCCTCCCTGCTGGCGACGTACAGGACGCCGTCGTACGCCAGCGGCGTGGTCTCGGCGCTTCCATCGGCCATGGTCCCCGTCCACTCCATCCGAATCCGCCCGACGTTCTGCCGCGTGATCTGGTCAAGCGGGCTGTAGCCCCAGGCGTCCAGGGTGCGGCGGAAGCTGAGCCAGTCTTCCGGCGCCGGGTTCTGCAGCATGGCGTCGGTGACCGGGACGAAGTCGCCGGCCGAAGACGCCTCCTGTGCGCCAGCCGTCGCACCGGTCATCGGCGGAGATACGACCGCGAAGGCCGTGGACAGCGCGAGAAGGGTGACGCTGCGCCCATTCATCGCCTAACGATAGACCTCTCTGCGATGGCCGACACGGACCACCAGCACGGTGAGTTCTTGGTGGATCGTCTCGTAGATGATCCGGTAGCGGCCCACACGGAGCCGTCTCAGTCCACCGAACTCCCCTTTCAGCGCGGAGCCGGCCGATCTCTCATGGGCCAGGCGATCGATCGCCGCGACGATGCGCCGGCGATCGCCAGGATCGATCTTCCTGAGGGCACTAGCCGCGCTCGCCTTGATCTTGATCGAGTAGATCGCGCCTGACATCTTCCCAATCCAGAACCGGATCGGCGGGATCGTTGAGGCGATCCAAGGCCAGGCGAAGATCCTCGAAGTCCTCGAGGTAGTACTCGAGCGCCTGCCTGAGCAACTGAGCCCGAGATCGATTCAGTCGACTCGCGGCGCGGTCAGCCTTCTCCACCAGATCCTCGGGGAGCCTCGCGGTTACCTGCACCATCCTGGAACACCTCCGACTCCATACGATGTCGTTGGCTTCGCTTGAAGTCAAGTGCGCGGCCCCACCAGCCGTGTTGAAAGCGAACTCGCGGGACGCGGCGGAGCGCAGGGGCTCGTTTGTCGACTGATCATCGGCTACCGTTCCTGCTCGACCGACGAAGGCCAAGGTGTCGGGGATACCCAACCGATGACACGAGGATTCACGGACCGCGACGTACCCGACCAGTCGGGGCGGACGTTTATCGTCACCGGGGCGAACACTGGCATCGGCTTCGAGACGGCCAGGGTGCTGGCGAGGCAAGGCGGGCGCGTCTTGCTGGGATGCCGCTCCGAGGAGCGAGCCGCGGGCGCGATCGCCAAGATTCACGCCGAATCCCCTGAGTCCGACCTCGAGTTCCTGCCGCTCGACCAGGCGGATCTGGCGAGCGTGCGCGCGGCCGCCGAGCAGGCGGGCGCCGAACCACGCCTCGATGTACTCGTCAACAACGCGGGCATCATGGGGGTGCCGCGCACCCTGACCGCCGACGGCTTCGAGGCGCAGTTCGGAGTCAATCATCTCGGCACGTTCGCGCTCACCGGGCGGCTCCTGCCGAAGCTGGAAGAAACCGAGGGCAGCCGGGTCGTCATCACGGCCAGCGTCGCTCACCGCGGCGCCCGGATCCACTGGGACGACATCGACGGCGCCAGGTTCTACTCGCGCCAGACGCGCTACCAGCAGAGCAAGCTGGCCAATCTGATGTACATGGTCGAACTCGACCGGCGGCTCAAGGCCCGCCGCCCAGGAACGATCGCCGTCGCCTGCCATCCGGGCCTGGCGCAAACCGACATTGGCCGTGACTTCCCCCTGATCCAGATGGCCGCGCCCCTGGTGCGCGCCTTCTTCAACACCCAGGCGATGGGGGCGTGGCCGACGCTTCTGGCTGCGACCGGGCCCGGCGTCGAGGGTGGCGACTACTACGGGCCGTCGCGGTTCGGAGAGCTGAGCGGTCCGGCCGTCAAGGCCCGGTCGAATCCGGCCAGCCGCGACCCGGAGCTGGGCAGGCGGTTGTGGGAGCTGTCGGTGGAGATGACGGGAGTGGATCCGGGGATCTGAGGGCCGGATGCCGGCGGGGACGCCGGCGCACCCAGTGGGGGACCTCGCAGTGAACGCCAGGCCCATCGAGACGCAGGTGCTGATCGTCGGCGGCGGTCCGATCGGC
>JAPVWO010000119.1 GCA_027493375.1 Candidatus Multivorans thiocomprendens
TCAACAAGGACCCCGAGGCCCCCATCTTCAGCGTCGCCCACTACGGCATCGTCGCGAATCTCCACGACATCGCGCCTCCAGTAGACGCGTCAACGCAGGCGCGATGTCGTGGAGATTCGCGACGATGCCGTAGTGGGCGACGCTGAAGATGGGGGCCTCGGGGTCCTTGTTGATGGCGACGATGACGCGGGAGCCACTCATGCCCATCAGATGCTGGATCGAGCCGGATACGCCGAGGGCAACATAGAGGTTGGGGGCGACGACGTGGCCGCTCGATCCGACCTGGCGCTCACGGGGAAGCCAGCCGTTGTCGACGACGGGCCGGCTCGCTCCGAGTTCGGCGTCCAGCGCCGAGGCCAGGTCGGCCGCGACGGAGACCTCGTCCGGGCCGCCGACGCCGCGGCCGGCAGTGACGATCCGCTCCGCGCCCGGCAGATCCACGCCGCCCACGCCCGCCGCTTCACGGCCGAGAGTCTCGCGTTCCCGGTGCCGTTCGAGGTCGGCCGGCCGACCGACCTTGAAGACCCGCTCCGGCGACTCCGCCGGCTCGCCGCCGCCGAACGCGCCGATCTGCACCGTGGCGACCACAACGCGCCTCTTCGGTCGAACCTCGGCCCGGAGCCTGCCCTGGAGGATGGCCCGGCCGAAACGGAGGCCGCCGCCATCGTTGACCATCGCCGAGCTGACGGAGGCGATGTAGGCGGCGCCGAGCCGTAGCGCAAGCCCTGGCGCGTACTCGGCCGACTGGTAGGTGTGTGGCAAGAGAACCACTGTCGGCGCCGCCGGCTCGCCGCCGCTCTCCCGAGAGATCAGGACACGAAGCGCCTCGGCGTAGAGCCCCGGCGAGTAGGGACCGACACGCTCTTCCTCCAGAAGGGCGACCCGGGAGTCGCCGCCGAGAGCCCGTCCGCAAGCGCGCACTTCCTGCGTCCCCGGTCCGCCGCCCGCGCCTTCGACCAGCCACACCACGGGCGCCGCCACGCTCAGAGCACCGCCTCCCGCTCGAGATGTGCGATCAGCTCTCCCGCTGCCGCCTCGGCCGACACGCCCTCGATCACCACGCCGCCGGCGCCGGCCGGCGGCAAGGCGACGGCTTCCGTCTCGGTCCCGGCGCCCGCGGTTCCCACCAGGCCCGCATCCACATCCGCGCAGTCCTCGCGGCGGAGCGGTTTCTTGCGGGCCTGAAGCGTTCCCCGCAGGGAAGCGAAGCGCGGCTTGTTGATGCCGGCCTGAATCGCCAGTACGGCCGGCAGGTCCAACCTCAGAACCTCGTTCATGCCCCCCTCCAGCTCACGCACGACGCGCAGCGAGCCCTTCCGCGAGTCCAGTTCGACCGCCATGACCAGCCAGGCGTACGGACAGCCCAGCACTTCAGCGATCACGGCCGGAGTCGCCGCCTGTCCGAGATCGTCCGACTGGGCACCGGTCAGCACGAGGTCGCAGTGCTCTTTCGCCAGCGCCGACGCCAGGGCGCGTCCGTCGGCGAGCGCGTCGCCGCCCTGCAATGCCTCGCCGGCCAGGTGAACGGCGCGATCGGCGCCCAGCGCCAGGGCCTTCCTCAGCGCCTCCTCGACCCGCGACGGACCGAGGCTGAACACGACCAGTTCGGGCCGTTCCTCGCCGCGCGACGCGTCGGCTTCGGCCAGGAGGAGCGCTTCCTCCAGCGCGCAGAGGTCACAACTGGAGATGACCCAGTTCAGATCGCTGTCGTCGATCCCCCGTCCGGAGTCCGCGATCCGCAGGTGGGAATCCGTGTCCGGAACCTGTTTGATGCAGACGCCGATCCTCAAACGTTCCTCCCGCCCCATGTTGTCGCGGCATTCCGCCGGGCGGGCGAGCATAGCGCCGCATCCGCGGACGCCGAAGCCGTCGGCCGGGCAGTCCGCCGGGTAAGCCAAACTATAGACGTCCGTCTATCTGTCTGGTACCTTTTCGTGACGGTGCCTTCGTTCGCCATACCTCTCGCCACGATGCTGGCCCCCGGCGACTCCGCGGTCATCCACTTCTTTCTCCGCTCGGGTCCGGTGGCGAAGATCGTCCTCGGGATCCTGGTGCTCATGTCGCTTTCGTCCTGGTACGTGCTGTTTCAGCGTCTGCTGCTCTTCCGGCGCACCGCCCGGCAGAATCGGAGCTTCCTGGGCCTCTTTCGCAAGGCCGCCCGCTTCAGCGACATCGGCAAGGCCGCGTCCGGTCACCGCGCTGCGTCGCTGGCCGGGCTGTTCCAGGCCGGCTACCTGGAGATCGATACGCAGATCAAGGCGTTGCGCGAGCCCCACGGAGACGACGAGAGCCTGCGCCTGCAATCGTTGATGGGCCTCGAACGGACTCTCCGGCGGGCTGCCAACGTCGAACTCCGGGTTCTCGCGCGCAACACGTCCTGGCTGGCGACGACCGCCGCGGCGGCCCCGTTCATCGGCCTGTTCGGCACGGTGTGGGGAATCATGATCGCTTTCAACGACATTGGAACTTCCGGCACCGCCACGATCACCGCGGTCGCGCCCGGCATCGCCGAGGCGCTGGTGAACACGGCCGCCGGCCTGGTTGCCGCGATTCCCGCCCTGGTCGGCTACAACTACCTGGCCACGAGGCTTCGGCAGTTGCGCGCCGAAATGGACGACTTCACGCTCGAGTTCCTGAATCTGGCCGAACGGAACTTCGGCTGAGCGCGAGTCCGGAGGCAGCAGCATGGCGTTCTTCCAGGACACCGACAGCGACGATTCCGTCCTCGCCGACATCAATGTCACGCCCCTGGTGGACGTCATGCTCGTCCTGCTGATCATCTTCATGATCGCGACGCCGATGCTCCACCAGGGCGTCGAAGTGACGCTGCCGGAGATGGAATCTCCCGCGTCGCTGGCCATCCGGGACGAGGATCCGATGATTCTCACGATCGCCCGGAACGATCTCGTCTACATCAAGGACGAACCGGTGGCCACGGCGCTGCTGGTCGACCGCCTGCTCCCGATGCTCGAGCTGCGCGACTACGAAGCGGTGTTCGTCAAGGGAGACGAGGACGTCCCCTACGGAAGAATCATCGACGTGCTCGACGTTCTTGAGCGTGCGGACATCCATCGCGTGTCCCTCGTCGTACAACCAGCGGATTGAGGACCGAGACCCTCTTGCAGAACCAGGACGACCGCACGCTTCCGCTCGAACGCGCCCTCGCGGGCCGGGAACGGCGCGGCCAGGGTCTGAACCGGCCTTGCCTGGCGGCGTCCCTTACCCTGCACATCACCCTGATCGGCGGCTTCCTGTTCGGACCGGGGCTGTTTGCAAAGCGGACGGAACTGGTACGGCAGCCGCTCGAGATCGTCCGCCTGCCGACGATCCGGCCGGAGCCCATTCCGCCGCCACCGCCCCAGGAAGAACCGGAACCGGAACAAGTTCCCGAACCCGAACCGGAACCGGAGCCCGAGGAGCCGCCACCCGACGTTCCGACCCCTGCTCCCGAAGAGCCCGAACCGGAACCGGAACCGCCACCTCCAGAGCCTGATCCCGAACCGGAACCCCAACCGCGTCCCCGGCTGGAGCGGCCGTTTCAGCCCTCACGCACCGTGGACGACTCGCTAGCTGGGAGCGACGATGCCGAGGCGCCGGTGATCGGCTACGACAGCGAGGACTTCACTTACGCCTACTACACGTCCCGGCTGATGGCCGCCATCAAGGCCCGCTGGACCAGACCCCCGATCGAGGGGGTGGAGGCCGTCGTCTTCTTCCGGATCGCGACCGACGGCACCGTCAGCGACCTGGAACTCCTCCGGTCGTCCGGTGTCACGCGATTCGACAACGCCGGTTTGCGGGCGATCGAGCTGGCGTCGCCGGTGCCGCCGCTTCCCGTCAGCTTCCGGAAGCCCAGCCTGGGCGTGACGATGACGATCCGGTGACGACAGAGGAGCAGACGATGAGAGTTCCTGTCCTCCGCATGATCGTTCTGGCGACTGCGCCCTGCCTCCTCGCCGCGTCCCCCGTGCTGGCGCAGACCGGGCCGGAAGCAGCCACCGCGGATCCAGCGGCACTTCCGTCCGACCTCCAGCTCGTGCTCGAACCCGACGCGTCGGTGCGTCTGAACCTCGCGCTGCCGCGCGCCGGACGCCCTCCCGGCGCGAGGCCGGAGTTCCTCGACGCGATGGGCGAACTCGAGCAGACCCTCCGCGAGGATCTGGCGTTCACCCAACTGTTCGATGTTCAGGGCCCGGAAGTCCTCTCGGCCGTCCGCCTGAGCGGCGACCGCGCCAGGGACCTGGAACAGTACCGGGCATACGGCAACGAGGTCGCTCTCCTGACGGAGTTCAAGCTGAACGGAGAGGAGCTGATCCTCGAGGGACGCGTCTACGACCTGGCGAACGGCCAGTTCATTCTCGGCAAGCGGTTCAGC
Organism: Candidatus Multivorans thiocomprendens; assembly: GCA_027493375.1. Lineage (GTDB taxonomy): Bacteria > Acidobacteriota > Thermoanaerobaculia > Multivoradales > Multivoraceae > Multivorans > Multivorans thiocomprendens. The sequence continues at coordinate 4,376 of JAPVWO010000119.1, forward strand.
GGCGCCATCGACCTGGCGCGGCGTATCGCGCACGCCCTCTCCGACGAGATCGTCCTCTACTTCACCGGTCGTCGCGGCATCGCGATGACCTCGATCGCCTTTGTCTCGGACCGCGAAGGCCAGGGGAGCAAGGAGATCTTCCTGATGGACTACGACGGTCACGCCCAGCGCCGGATCACCGGCCACATCTCGACGAGTCTCTCGCCGGTCTGGGCCGCCGACGGCAGCGGACTGGCCTATCTCTCGTACTTCCAGGGGCGTCCCGGCGTCTACTGGGCCGACCTCACGACCGGCCGCAAGACGGCGGTCGTCTTCGAGGAGCAGCCCGCGTACTCGCCCAGCGTCTGTTCGGACGGCGAAACGGTCCTCTTCTCCCGCCCGGTCCGGCGCAGCGGGAAGAGCAGCACCGAGATCTTCTCCGTCGAGCGCGACGGCGGCACGCCCCGGCAGATCACCCGTTCGAGCGGCGAGGACACGAACCCCGAGTGTTCACCCGACGGCAGCCGGATCGCCTTTACCTCCAGCCGCTCCGGAACCCCGCAGATCTACGTGATGGACATGGACGGCGGCAATCTGGAGCGGGTGACCGTCAACGGCAGGTACAACGAAGGGGCCTCCTGGCATCCGGACGGCAGCAAGCTCGTGTACGCCCGGCGTACCGAACGCGGCGACCGCTTCGACATCGCGGTCGTCGACCTGGTCACGGATCACGATCAACTGCTGACGACCGGGCCCGGCAGCCACGAGTACCCGACGTTTTCTCCCAACGGCGAGTGGGTCGTCTTCGAGTCGCGCCAGCGGGGCCGCGGTCGCCAGATCTACGTCATGAGCGGAGACGGCCGCTACGTGCGCCAGGTGACCACGCGCGGCAACAACTACTCGCCCTCCTGGTCCGGCTACTTCGACTGACGCGCGTTGAATGCCCCGCGGAATCCGATGTTGCCGCCCGAGCAGCGCTCTGGTAGTGTCCGTACAACCGAAACGATCCAAGTTTCCAGGCTTTAGGAGTAGTCCCCGCATGTTGGCCAGAAGGTTCTCCGCACTCTTCCTGTCGGCTCTCGTCCTGCTGGCCATCGGGGCCTGCAAGAAGGCGGAACCGGAACCGCCGCCACCGCCGCCGCCGCCGGCTCCCGCGGCCGACCCGCCGCCGCCGGAACCCGTACCGCCGCCACCGGAACCGCCGGTCGAGCCCGCCTACGTTTCGCCATGGTCCGAGGACATCGTGGAAGCGAACGAGGAAGTCCATGAGAAGGGCCTCCTGGGCGATGTCTACTTCGAATTCGACAAGGCGACCCTGACCGACGCAACAAGGTCCCAACTCGGCAAGAACGCCGACTTCCTCAAGAGCCAGGACGGCGAGAACTTCGTCATCACGATCGAAGGTCACTGCGACGAACGGGGCACGAACGACTACAACCTGGCCCTTGGCGACCGCAGAGCGAACTCGGCTCGCGACTACCTCACCTCGCTCGGCATTTCCGGCAACCGCCTGAAGACGATCAGCTACGGAGAGGAGCGGCCACAGTGCGAGGAGTCGAACGAAGACTGCTGGCAACTGAACCGGCGCGCCTACTTCCGCGTAACCGACCGCATGTGATTCGGGGCCCGGCCCTCTGGCGAGTCCTTCGCCGCAGCCCGGGCCGGGCCGCTGCACCAACATGATTCCCCGTCCTGTTGGCTGGGAATCCCGGTGGCTTTTCCTGCTGGCGGCTGTCCTCCTGGTGACGCTGCCTTCCTGCACCTCGTCGACCCAGTTGACGGAACTGGAAGCCGGACTGGCCGCCCTTGAGCAGCAGGTCGCTTCGTTTCGGTCTCAAACGCCCACCCGCGACGACCTGACCGTCGTAGCTCGTGCCGTGGAAGAACTGCTCGAGAGCGACGTCAGCGCGAGGGCGGACCTGAAAGAGGATCTCCGCCAGATCCTCGCCGAGGTCGAAGCCCTGCAAACCTCAACCCAGGAACAGCGACGGGCCCTCAACGCGTCGCTCGAGCGCATCGGGCAAGTGAGCGACGAGCTCGACCTCCTCCGGAGCCAGCTTGAGCGCCAGGAAACGGTCCTGTCCACTCTCAGCCAGCAGCTCGAGGCCAGCCGCCAGACTCCCGCCCAATCCGTAGAGCCGAAGACGCTGTACAACGCCGCCTACCAGCACTACCTGAGCGGAGACTACGAACAGGCCGCCACCGGCTTCGAGCGCTATCTCGAGACCTTCCCCGACGGTGAGGACGCGGACAGCGCCCAGTACTGGCTCGGAGAGTCGTGCATGGGACAGGGGAGGTTTCGCACGGCGATCGACGAACTCGGCCGGGTCGCTGAACGCTACCCGGCCAGCGACAAGGTCGCGAGTTCCATGCTGCGCATTGGAATGGCTCACATCGAACTCGGGGAACGTGAGCGGGCCAACGAGATACTGCTCCGGGTCACGCAGGCGTATCCCGACTCGGATGAGGCGGCCCTGGCCCTCCAGCAACTCGACAACCCGGCCGACCAACTGTAAACTGCGCCGCCGGCGCCGGTCACCCCCAACTCGGCCAACACGAACCCTACGGCCCCGAGCCCGGAGAGAACACCAAATGGCGAACAGCAAGCAGGCCGAGAAGCGCATCCGGCAGTCCCTCATCCGGCGGGACCGCAACCGAGCTGCCCTGTCCCGGCTCCGCACCTCGATCAAGCAGCTTCGCACCGCCGCGGACAGCGACGTGACGAAGGCACGCGAGCTTCTCCCCTCGACGCTCAGCCTGATCGACGCGACGGCCCGAAGAGGCGTGATCCACGCGAACGCCGCCGCCCGACGCAAGTCGCGCCTGACCAGGCTTGTGAACCGGCGCGCCGAGGCGGCCGCCGGACCGGCTCCCGCCGAATCGTCCGACTGATCGTCCGCGGCGCGGGGGATCGAACTCAGAATCCCTCGAGCAGGTCCGTCACCATCGTGTCGGCGAAGCGCTCGGCGCTGTCTTCAATGGCGAGGTTCTCACGGTCGAAGAAGTCGCTGTCGGCGCTCTCGACCTCGTAGCTCTCCTTGAACTGGTAGCGGTCGTTCGCCCAGATCACCTCCCCTTCCTCCCCGGTCGGCGAGGGAGTCCGCCGGAACGAGACGTCCGTGATGATCGCCAGTTCGTACTCCTGGGCGCGACCGTCGCTCGTGAACGTGATCGGCGCCACGCGGAACGCCGTCACCGCGCCGCGAATCACCGCGTCCGCCTCGCCCTCGGTCGCCACCAGTTCGAACCGCGGCCTCGTCACCAGTTCGTCGGCGATCGCCTGCGTGAGGAACTGCTCGACCTCGACCCGCGTGGTCTGGTTCTCGAACGGCTGCAGGAACACCCGCCGTATGTCCTCGGGGATGTTGGAGGCTCTACCCACCAAGGTGTAACCGCAGCCGACCAGCGGCAAGCCGGCGGCAAGTGCCGAAACCGCCGCCACGAATCGCACCGGCCATGCCACCTTCATCGCCGGCAGCCTAGCAGTCAGCGGCTGGCATCCCGGCCCAAAGTGACCAGTAGAGCATCCAGAATCCCGTTGACGAACCTCCCCGACTGCTCGGATCCGAACTTCTTGGCCAGATCGATCGCCTCGTCGATCACCACGACGGCAGGGACCTCCGGCTGATGACGGAGTTCGTAGACGGCGAGCCGCAGGACGTTCCGGTCGACCACCGGCATTCTCTCGAGCCGCCAGTTCTCCGCCTGCTCGTCGATCAGGGCGTCGATCGCCTCCTGGTTGACGAGGCTGCCTTCCAGGAGCGTGCGTGCGTAGTCCAGCGCCAGCCTCGAGGCGCGCAGCGTGGCGCCCGCGTCGGCGGTCTCCGCGCGAAACGCATGGACGTCGAACTCGCGGACCAACAGCGGCGGCTCCAGCCGGCCGATTTCTCGCTGGTAGAGCATCTGAAGCGCCATCTCGCGTGCCTGCCGGCGTTTCCCCGTCGGGCGGCGAACCTCGGCCGCCGCCGCCCCGGTCCTCGTCATGATCTCAACGACCGCAGCAGACACGCCATCTCCAGGGCAGCTTCCGCGGCCTCCTGGCCCTTGTTTCCCGCCTTGCCGCCCGCCCGGGCGGCCGCCTGCTCCGCGTCGTTGCAGGTCAGAACACCGAATCCCACGGCGAGTCCGGTTCGTGCGGTGACCCGCGCACATCCCGCCGCGCACTCCTTGCAGATGTAGTCGAAGTGCGGCGTCTCTCCCCGGATCACCGCTCCAAGCGACACCAGGGCGTCGAACCTCCCGGTATCCGCCATCGCGTCCAGAGCGGCCGGCAACTCCCAGGCGCCGGGGACCCGGACCAGTTCGATGCGCTCGTCCGGGACACCGTTCTGTAGCAGTGCGTCCCGCGCACCGGCGATCAGCCGTTCAACGATGTCGCCGTTGAATCGCGCCGCGACCAGGCCGATCCGGAAGCCAGCCGCATCCACTGCGGTCTTCACGTCGTGCACGGGCGATCACGCTGCTGATGGTCGGGACGGCGAGATTCGAACTCGCGACCCCCTGAACCCCATTCAGGTACGCTACCAGACTGCGCCACGTCCCGACCGAAGGGCATTCTCTATTGGTTTGCGGCCCTTGGCAAGATTCCGGCGACCGGAGCGACACGGCGGCGCCGTTCCGTGTCAGTCGCTTTCCGTGCCCGCTTCCGGCTTGAGCTCGGCCGCGAGCTGCCGAGCCTGAGCGACCAGCGCCGCGACTCCCCCTTCCAGCCGCTCGACGCGTCGGGCAAGCGCCCCGATCTCGCTCGTGTCGACGGGCGGAGCCTCCTCGACCGGCGGAGTCTCGTCGACGACCGCGTGCTCCCCCGCCTCGTCCGCCGTCGCCTGACCGCCGTTCGGCCCGTCTTCCGTGGCCGGAATCAGTGGCCGGCCGCGGAGCCGGCCTTCCTCCAGTTCCGCGGCCAGCTTCTTCTTGGCCCTTGCGATCGTGTAGCCCTCGTCGTAGAGGAGCTCCTTGATCCGACGAATCGTCTCGAGATCCTCGGCATCGAAGTCACGGCGGCCCCCGCCGACCTTCCTCGAGGCCAGGGCCGGGAACTCCGTCTGCCAGTAGCGCAACACGTAGGCCTGGATATCCAGCAACCTGCACGCGTCGGCGATCTTGTACTGCTTGGGAATGGGAGCCTCCCAGGCTACGCGTCAACTGAAACCCGAGCGCAACGGACGAGGGGGGACGATTCCGGGCTTGAGCGCGGTGATCCGCGGGGCGGATTATACGAAACGTGAAGATCCGCGGACTTCGTCGGCGTCTCCCCTCCGTTCCCGCACCACGAGCCGCAGCGGAACACCGTCAAGCCCGAAGGTCTGCCGGAGGTTGTTCTCGAGATACCTCCGGTAGTTGTGACCACGCTTGAGACGCCGGTTCGCGAAGAGGAGAAAGGTGGGAGGCGCCCCGGCCACCTGGGTCGCGTAGAGAAACCTCCACGGCCGCCCCCGCTCCGCCGGCGGCTGGTGGCGACCAACGATGCGGCGCACTTCGCGGTTGAGTTCAGGCGTAGGCACCCGCAGGCGATGCCGCTCCCCAACCCGGTCGAGCGCGGGCACGACGTTCCCCACTCCACGGCCCGTCAGGGCGGAGACGTTGACTCGAGGCGGTTTGGCGAACAGCTCGGAAACCCGTTCCCAGCCCGACTCCAGCCGCTCCCGCTTCCCGTCGTCCATGAGATCCCATTTGTTGCAGACGACGACGGCGGCCCGGCCCGCCTGCCAGGCGACATCGGCGATCGCAAGGTCTCCGGACGCTATGCCCTCGCCCGCGTCCACGACCAGGACGACGAGTTCCGCGCGCTCGATCTGGCGGCGCGCGAGCATCACGGCCAGCTCTTCGGGAGTGTCCTGGACCTGGGAACGCCGCCGGATGCCTGCCGTGTCGACGAGCAGGTAGTCCTGACCGCCTTCGCGCTCCAGCAGGCTGTCGATCGGATCCCTGGTAGTTCCGGCGGTCGGAGAGACGAGCGTCCGTTCCCTGCCCAGAAGACGGTTGACCAGGGAGGACTTTCCGACGTTTGGCCGGCCCACGACCGCCACGGGCGGCGCCGTCGACAGGACCGCGCCGGAAGCTGCGGGAAGGTGGGCGGCGATCTCGCTGTGCAGTGACTCGAAGCCGCTGCCGTGCTCCGCCGACAGGAGCACCAGGGCCTCCCCGCCCAGGGCGTGGAACTCGTGGTAGCCCTCCCTGGCGGCCCGGGTATCGGCCTTGTTGACCACCACGACGATCGGCCGGCCACGGGTCCGGAGACGTTCCATGACCTGTTCGTCCGCGGCCGCCAGCCCTTCCCTGCCGTCCACGACGAGCAACAGGAGATCGCTCTCCTCGACCGCGAACTCGACCTGGGCATTCAGGCCCAGGGGATCGTCGCCCGGAACCAGACCGCCCGTATCGATCAACTCGACCGGGCCCTGCTCCTCCAGTTCGAAGCGCCCGACGAGGCGGTCTCGCGTGACGCCCGGCGTGCCGTGGACGATCGCCTGCCGGCGACCGATCAGCCGGTTGAAGAGCGTCGACTTGCCGACATTGGGGCGACCGACGATGGCGATCGCGGCGGGCATGGAGGAAAGACGGCGACGCTGCTACCGCCCCGAACCACCTCGCAGGCTCGGTGCTTCGGCCCATCCCGTCCTCTCCCAGGGACTTGCGCCTCGACTCACGAGTAGCGTCTACGGCGCAAGTCCCTAGGACTCGAACTGATGCTCGATGCGTCGATCGATCACCATCCAGCCCTCGTCGCGGCGCTTGAACTGGTAGCGGACGCGGTAGCGATCCGTGCCGGACGACAGCAACCGTTCCGTGCCGCTGACCAGCGAGTCGATGTCCCAGACCTCGATCGTCGTCACTGCCGCGTTGGAGTACCGCCAGACGTCGATCCGTTCGATTTCGAAACTCTTGAGCATCGGGCGCAGGGTCCGGCTTGCCTCCATCTCGAGATCGTGGACGCGCTTCCTGACCGTAGCGATCTCCTTGGGCACGGCGCCCGAGGCAAGCGCGTCGAAGTCGCCGTTGGCGTAGGCGTTCCCGAGCTTGGGAAGGTAGTCCGCCAGCACGGTCTCGATCGCGGTCCGATCCTCCACGGAGGCGCCGTCCGGCCCCGACCCGGCGCAACCGACCGCTCCACCAGCGAGCAGAATCGCCGAAACCACCACCGTTCGGGCGGAGGCCCTGGGAAGACAGGCGGGCGGACACACCGGGGTCGAGATGCTCATGAGATGAGCCTAGCAGCCTGCTGCCACTTTGCTGCCGACGAGCCGATATGCGGATACAATCCGGCGCCGGCTGATTGCCGTGATCCGCGAAAGTGGCGGAATTGGTAGACGCGCAAGATTCAGGATCTTGTGGTAGCAATACCGTGGGGGTTCGAGTCCCCCCTTTCGCACCACGGCCCGCTCAGGCGTAGATCGCCAGCGCGCTGTCCCCGTAGCGCCTGTGCCGCCGGAAACCGAGCCTCCCGGCCGCCGCCGGCGGCTGGCGCCGGCTGGAGTGTTCCAGGACGATCTCGCCCCCCTCCACGACGACCGCGGAGACGGCCGCGAGCAACCCGGCAAGCCCGGCGGCATCGTAGGGAGGATCGATGAACACGAGGTCGAACGCGGCTTCTCCATCCACCACGTTCTCGAGGTCCCCCGGCAGAACCGCCGTGGCCAGAAGCAGATCGTCCGTTCCGAGCGCTTCCCGGCTCTTCCTCATGCAGGCTCGGGCGCGTGGGCTCCGGTCGACCGCCAGGGCAAACCCGGCGCCGCGAGACAGGGCTTCGAACGACACGGCTCCAGAGCCGGCATAGAGCTCCAGGAGGCGGCTGCCGGCGACGCGGTCGCCCCAGTGGGAGAACAGGGCCTCGCGCACACGCGCCTGCGTCGGGCGGGAACCCTCCGGCGCCGCCAGCCTGCGCCCGCGCCAGCAGCCGCCAAGCACCTTGACCCCGCCGGGGCGCTTGGCCGGCCCGGACCGGCGCCGGCTCATCCGGCGGGCGAGGGGGGCGACGGCAGGCGGTACGCAAGCCGGCCGCCGACGATGGTGTAGACAACCCGGGTTCCCGGGATCTCCTCCTCCGGAACGGTCATGATGTCTCGCGACAGGACGGTCAGATCGGCGTACTTCCCGACTTCCAGGCTTCCCTTCGCCCCCTCCTCGAAAGCCGCATAGGCGGCGTCGATCGTGTAGGAGCGCAGGGCCTCTTCGCGGGTCATCCGTTGCTCCTCGTAGAAGACCTCGCCGTTCGCCATCCGCCGAGTCACCGAGGCATGGAACGACGCGATCGGGTCGACATCCTCGACCGGCGCGTCCGTGCCGTTCGTGACCACGGCCCCGGACTCGATCAGGTCCCGCCAGACGTAGGCGCCCTCGGCGCTCCGCTGCTCGCCGAGTCGGTCCGGCACCCAGGGTCCGTCAGACGTGCAGTGCACAGCCTGCATCGACGCGATCACTCCGAGCCGAGCGAACCGGGGGACATCGTCCGGATGGAGGTGCTGGGCGTGCTCAACGCGCCAGCGCCTCGTACGGTCGCCGGCCAGCACCCGCTCGAACAGGTCCAGCGTCTCGCGATTGGCCCGATCGCCGATCGCATGGACACAGAGCTGGAAGTCATGTTCCCGCGCCAGCCGGGCGGTTTCCTCCATCACGTCGAGACTTGTCGTGTTCAGACCCGTGGACTGCGGCATGTCCTCGTAGGGATCGAGCAGCCAGGCGCCGTGCGATCCCAACGCCCCGTCGATCAACCGCTTGATCCCCCGGACGGTGAGGAAGCCGTCGCCGCGGTCGATCATCCGATAGCGGCCCAACCTCCTGGCCAACGCCTCGTTGCTCTCGTTCACCATCACCCAAAGCCGCAATGGCAAGACGCCGTCGTCCGCCATCTGCCGATAGGCGTCGATCAGCCCGAAACTGGAGCCCGCGTCCTGGAAGCTCGTGATGCCCTTGGCCAGGCACTCTTCGCCTGCAAGCCGCACGACCTGCCGCGCGTAGTTCGGCTCGAGAGTCTCGGAACGCAGCCCGGCGACGAGGGTCTCGGCGGTCTCCCTGAGCGCGCCGGTCGGCTGACCGTCCGCATCCCGCACGATCTCCCCGCCTTCCGGATCGGCCGTCGCGGCATCGATGCCGGCCAACTCCATCGCCCTCGCGTTCGCGAACGCCATGTGACCGCTGGCATGACCGAGAAGCACGGGGTTCTCCGGAGACACGGCGCTCAGGCCATGATGTGTCGGCAGTCCCTGTACGGCCGGAACCGGCGTCTCGGACCACTTCGACTGGTGCCAGCCCCTGCCCAGGATCCAGGTTCCCGGCTCGGCCTCCGCTACTGCCGCCGCGACCTGCGCGACGATCTCGTCCCAGGTTCGCGCCCCATCGAGCGCCAACTGGAGTCGGGCCTCCCCGACACTCCAGAAGTGACCGTGTCCTTCGATGAACCCGGGAACTCCCAGCCGCCCCTGCAGGTCGAGGACCTCCGTGTCCGGACCGATCCACGGGCGCGCGCCGTCGCTCGAGCCGACGAAGACGATCCGGCCGCCGGCCGCCGCGAGCGCCTCCGCTTCGGACGGGCTCGCCAGGGTCACCAGACGGCCGTTCAGGACCACCAGGTCCGCCGGATCCGGACCGCCTCCCCCACAGCCGCCCAGGACGGCTCCAAGCAGAGCCCCGAGGACCGGGCCGCAACGCTCAGCGGCACTCAGGACCATCATCCCGCCGGGATGCGCAACGTCTGACCGACGACGATCCGGCTGTTCCGCAGGCCGTTCGCCCGCTGGATCTTCGCCGTGGACGTTCCGAAGGTCCGCGCCAACTGGCTCAGCGTGTCGCCGCGCCGGACCCGGTAGACCACGTCCCCGCCACCCGCCGGGATCCGCAGGCGCTGCCCGGCATGGATCAGGTCGGGCCGGCGCAGGTCGTTCGCCGCCACCACCGTAGCGACCGTCACGCCGTACTTGCGGGCGATGCGATTCACCGACTCGCCGCGCACCACGACGTGGACGATCTCAGTCCGAGCAGGTTGCTCCGTCCCCGGAGCCCTCTCCTCGGGCGGATCGACCACGGCTCGCCGGATCGGCGGCGGCGCCGCCCGACCGGAACCGGGTGTCGGGATCCGGAGTCGCTGGCCGACGTAGATCCGGTCCGCCCGCGGCAGGCGGTTGGCGCGCTGGATCGCGGAAACGGAGGATCCGAATCGCCGCGCGATCGCCCCCAGGGTGTCGCCCCTCCGCACCCGATAGCCGAACGCCGCCTGCCGATCGGGCTTGCGCTCGGACGGCAACTCGGCGTAGGCCAGTTCGAACTCCTGCCCCGTTCCCGCCGGCACCCGCAACGGATACCGGGGCGGCACCAGCAGGGAGCCGGCAAACACCGAGCGGTCCAGCGCCGGGTTCAGCTCCGCGAGATCGTCCATGTCCACGCCGGTGGCGGACGCCAGGTCGGTCAGGGCGACGTAGCGGTCCCGATCGACGACGTCGAACCGGATCTCGGGAAACGGCTCGACGCCGGGGAAGTACCTCTCACGCTCCGCGTAGACGATCACGGCCGCCAGGAACTCGGGATAGAAGTTCCGGGAGGCGAAGCCGAACGTCCTGGACCGGTACTTCTCGGCGATCACGCCGATGTCCCGCGTGTCCAGCCGCCGCACGGCCCTCGCCATGCCGCCGGCGCCGTGGTTGTACGCGGTCAGCGCAAGCGGCCACGCCTCCAGCGACTCGTGGTCCTGGCGGAGCTTGCGAGCCGCGCCTTCAGCCGCAAGCAGTACATCCGAGCGGGCATCGACGGCCTCGTCCATCTGCAGGAAGGCCCGGCCGGTCGAGGCGGTGAACTGCCATGCGCCCGACGCACCGACCTTGGAACGGGCGCGGTAGTTGAACATCGACTCGACGAAAGGGAGGCAGCGGATCTCGACCGGCAGGCCGTACTCCGTGAGGATTCGCCGGATTCCCGGCATGAACATCCCCGAGATCTCGATCGCCTCTTCGAAACGGTTTCGCAGCCCGCGCTGCGAGCGGATCAGGCCGGCTGCTCTCCTGTACTTCGCCCTGCCCCCGTCGATGTGCTCCATGCGACCGGGTATGGCGCGGAGATCCGCCGGCAGACCCGACACCGGCCGTCCCGCCGCGAGATCGCGCAGCGCCTTGGCAACGCGGTTCATCTCGGCGCGAACGCGCCTGATCCGCGTCCGGTCGATCTCCAGTTCGGACGAACCCATCGCCCGCAGGTCGCCCATGTCGACGACGCTGTAGACGACGTCCAGGTGCCGCTCGTCGTGCAGGATGACCTGATCGCTGCTGTAGGTAGCGAACACGTCTCTCCAGAACTCGACCGCAGCCTCGAGGTTCTCCGGCAGCGGGAACAGCTCCGGATCGATCGCCGGGTGGTAGCGCTCCTCGGCCGCAGTTACCGACGCGATCAGAACCAGCGCCGCAGCGCAAACCAGGACCAGCCCGGGAAGCCGGGCGCCACTCCTTGGGTTACTCCGCATCGAGACTCGTATCTTACTGAAAAACAGGGACTTACGCATCTCCGAGGGTCGTCGTGTCGGATTCGCCAGCGGCAGCGATCAGTACCGGTAGTCGTCCCGCTTGTACGGACCGTTCACCGGCACGCCGATGTAGGAGGCCTGCTCCTCGCTGAGCTCGGTCAATCGGACGCCGAGATGGTCCAGGTGGAGGCGGGCGACCTCCTCGTCGAGGCGTCTCGGCAGGAGATACACCCTGTTCTCCCGGGGCTGATCCCCTCTTGACTGGGCCGTGCGGTGCAGGTCGATCTGGGCGAGTACCTGGTTGGCGAAGGAAGTCGACATGACGAAACTCGGGTGGCCGGTCGCGCAGCCGAGATTCAGCAGCCGGCCTTCGGCGAGAACCAGGAGGCTCCGACCGTCCGGGAAGATCCACTCGTCGACCTGGTCCTTGATGTTGCGGCTCGTGATGCCCGGCAGCCGCTTGAGGCCGGCCATGTCGATCTCGTTGTCGAAGTGGCCGATGTTGCCCACCACCGCCTTGTCCTTCATCCGCGCCATGTGCCCGGCGGTGATGACGTTCCGGTTTCCGGTGCAGGTGACGAAGATGTCGGCGGTCTCCACCACGTCTTCCAGGCACGCGACCTGGTAGCCCTCCATGGCGGCCTGGAGCGCGCAGATGGGGTCGATCTCCGTCACGATCACCCGGCAGCCCTGGCCGCGCAGCGACTGCGCGCAGCCCTTGCCGACCTCGCCGTAGCCGCAGACGACCGCCGCCTTGCCGCCGAGCATCACGTCCGTGGCGCGGTTCAGGCCGTCGATCAGGGAATGCCGGCAACCGTAGACGTTGTCGAACTTGGACTTCGTGACCGAGTCGTTGACGTTGAACGTCGGGCAGAGCAGCGTCCCCGCTTCTTCCAGCTCGTACAGGCGAAGAACCCCGGTCGTCGTCTCCTCGCTGATGCCGCGCAGCCCGCCGGCCATCCGCGTGAAGTAGTTCCCGTCCCAGGAGCGGACGCGTCGGATCAGATCGAGAATGACGCCCCACTCCTCGGGCTCCGTCTCCGGGTCGAAGTCGGGCACGGCGCCGTCGCGCTCGTACTCCACGCCGCGGTGGATGAGCAGCGTAGCGTCGCCGCCGTCGTCGACGATCAGGGTCGGCCCGCTCTCGTTCGGCCAGTCCAGCGCGCGCAGCGTGCACCACCAGTACTCCGGCAGCGTCTCGCCCTTCCAGGCGAACACCGGCGCGCCCTTCGGGTCCGCCGCGCTGCCGCCCCGCGCCGGCGGACCCACGACCACCGCAGCGGCCGCCTCGTCCTGGGTCGAGAAGATGTTGCAGGACGCCCAGCGCACGTCGGCGCCGAGGTCGATCAGGGTCTCGATCAGCACCGCCGTCTGCACCGTCATGTGCAGGCTGCCGGTGATCCGCGCGCCGGCGAGCGGCCGCTCCTCGCGGTAGCCGCGGCGGAGCTCCATCAGCCCCGGCATCTCATGCTCGGCGAGTTCGATCTGCCTGCGGCCGGCATCGGCCAGCGAAAGGTCGGCGACGGAGTAGTCCATGCCGCTGGAAGCCGGAAAGATCTCCCGCTCCGCTCCTTTCCTGCGCGCTTCCGCCGCTTCGTCCGTAGCGGTCAGCCTGTCTGCAATCGTCATCGTCTCGGCTCTCCAGGGACCCGAAGAGCGGGTCCGCGGTCAATCGTCGGCATCGGCCAGGGTTCCGGCGGTGAGTGGCGCGCGGCGACTCTCACTCCGCCTTCGGCTTATGGGATCCTCAGGCTTGAGGGCCGGGCTGTCAACCGGCCAGCCCCACGGCGTCGGCGAACAGTTCGTAGGACCGCAGCCGGGCCTCGAAGCTCGGACAGATCGTCAGCACGACGAGTTCGCCGACTCCGAGCCGTTCGGCGAGCTCCCGCGCCCGCGCGGCCACCGCGTCCGGCTCCCCGACCAGGCTGCGGGCCCGCATCCTCTCGATCACGACCCTGTCGGCGTCCGTGAACTCGTACGCCTCCGCTTCCTCCAGGCCCGGGAACGGCCCCGGTCGACCCTGCGTCAGCCGGATCCACCAGAGGAACCGGCTCAGCGACTGGCGGCGCGCTTCCTCCTCCGTGTCCGCGACCATCGCGCTGACGCCGACGCTCGCCCGCGGCTCGGGGTGGCCCTCCGACGGTCGGTACTCGCTCCGGTAGAGATCGAGCGCGGCCTCGGCATCGCGGGGCTGGATGAAGTGGGCGAAGCTGTAGGGGCAACCGAAGTGGGCCGCGAACCGCGCGGAGCCGAGGCTCGAGCCAAGCAGCCAGACCTCCGGCTGGGTTTCGCCCTGGGGCATCGCCCGGACGCCGTTCAACCGGGCGTCGTCGTGACCCCGGCCCAGATAGCCGAGGAGGTCGGCCACCTGCTCCGGGTAGTGCTGCACGCCGAGGCGTCCCGGCCCGTGCGCGAGCAGGTGGGCAGTGAACCGGTCGGATCCGGGCGCCCTGCCGATACCCAGGTCGATCCGGCCCGGATAAAGGGTCTCCAGCATGCGGAACACCTCGGCCACCTTGAGTGCGCTGTAGTGGCTCAACATGACGCCGCCCGAGCCCACCCGCATGCGGCTGGTCGCCGCGGCCACCTGGCCGATCAGGGCCTCGGGCGCGGCGCAGGCCAGCGACTGCGAGTTATGGTGCTCCGCCAGCCAGTAGCGGCGATAGCCGAGACGGTCGGTCGCCCGAGCGAGCCGCACCGCCTCCCGGATGGCCTCCGCCGGCGTGCTGCCGGCCCGGACCGGGCACTGATCGAGAACGCTGAGCGCCAGCAGCGGCGGCGCCTCAACCACTCAGTATGCCGTGGAACGCCGGAACCGCTCCACCACCCTGCCGTTCTCGCGCTCGGCACGTTCCAGGAGCCGCGCCGCCCACTCCTTGCGCTGCTCCTCGACGGCGGCCGGATCGTAGCGATCCACCATCGATCCGAACTGGCTGATGTGGGCCGCCGAGGCCCGGGCCTTCGTCTCCGCAACGCCCGTGATGTCGACGGTGTAGTTCGGGCTGGCGCTGTAGTAGAAGAACACGAGCGGCACGCTCCAGGCCTCGAAGCCCTCAGCCTCGAGTTCCGGAAAGTACAGCCGCCAGCGCGCCGCGCGGATCGCGTCGACCGTGATGATCGCGCCCGAACGATGGTCCGACTTGTGGTACTGCTCGTAGGGCGAGCCGGGATCGACCGAGAACAGGGCATCGGGCTTGAACCGCCGGATCTCGCGGGCCACCTGGCGCGTCAGCTCCCGGCGGTCGACGTACTCCAGCATGCCGTCGTCATGGCCGAGCCAGACGATGTTCTCCTTCGGAATGCCGAGGATCCGGCATGCCTCCTCCTCTTCGGCCCGCCGGATCGCCTTCAGGCGGTCTTTCGTCATCGAAGGATCCCGGGAGCCGGCGTTGTCCGTCGTGTAGACCACGACGCGGATCTCGTTACCGTTCGCCGCCAGCATCGCGAGTGTGCCGCCGGAGGTGAAGGTCTCGTCGTCCGGGTGCGGCGTCACGACCAGGATGCGGCGGGCCGACCACTCTTCGATTCGGTCTGAACCCTCGTAGACCGGTTCCGGCCGGGACACCTGAGCCGCGGCCGGCGCCGCCGCTCCGGCGACCACGAGAGCGAGAGCAGGAAGAAGCGGCGCCGGAACCCGGGACATCCGCGTCAGTATAGTGAAGCGATGCGCCTGCTACCGCCGGTTCCGGCCTGCTCCGCCGCCCTGATCGTGGCGCTCGGGGCGCCCGCGGCCCTGGCCCAGGGCCGGCCCGCCCAGGACCCCGCGGCGACCGTCGTCGAGGAGGTCACGGTCAACGTCCTGAACATCGACGTCCACGTCACGGACCGCCGCGGCCGCCCCGTCTCCGACCTCTCCGTCGAGGACTTCGAGATCTTCGAGGAAGGCGAGCCGATGGCGATCACGAACTTCCTGAACGCCGCATCTCGAAGCGCCCGGCAGACCGAAGACCGGGAGTGGCTGGAGAGCGAAGTCGAGGAACTCGCCAGCCCGCAGGGGACGGACGCGCCCCTCCTGGTGGCGCTGTACGTCGACCGCTTCCGGATCAGTCTGGGAAGCCTGCGCCGGATCGAGAGCGACTTCGCCGCTTTCCTGGACGAACGAACGGATCGTCCGGCCGGGCGCCGTTATCTGCTCGCCACCGGGGACCCAGGCCTGAACATCCGTGTACCCTTCACCGAGGATCCGAGCGATCTCGTGGTGGCGCTTCGTGCCCTGAAGCCCATGCACGACCCGGATCTTCTTCGCCGCCAGGCACTCCGGAGAATCCGGTCCGGCTACGAGAACTGCGCCCTCGGCGAGAGCAGGGGCGCCTTCGTGCCGGACTGCGAACCTTGTCAGGACATGTGGGCCGACCTCCTGGGTTCGGCGGACGAGTACGCGGCGGAGACGCAGTTGAGGGTCGCGGACTCGCTTTCGGCTCTCGGCGAACTGGCGCTGGCCCTCGGTGGCCTGCCCGGTCCCAAAGCGCTGGTTCACGTCAGTGACGGCCTTCCGCTGCGGCCGGGTGCCGAGTTGTTCCACTTTCTGGGGGAGCTATGCCCAGAGCGCCAACAGGAAATGGAAAGGCGACAGTTCGACCGGGACGAGACGACGCGTTTCAATCACTTGAGCGCCTTCAGCAACGCGAACCGGGTGACCATCTACCCGGTGGATGCCGCCGGCATCCGCGCATCCTCTTCCTCGGACGTCAGTGTCGCGGGACCGGTGGGCGCAGATGACGGCGGCGGCGCCGGCGGCCTCCGCCTTGCCAACGTCCTGGTACCGAGCCACCAGAACGACCGATTGAGAACCGACAACCTGCAGGCGCCCTTGAGCCTGTTGGCGGACGAGACGGGAGGCCGCGCCGTGTTCAACCAGGCGCGCCCGGCCGAGGCGCTGGAGGAGATTGCCGCCGACTTCGGTTCCTACTATTCCCTTGGCTACGCCGCTCCGCCCCACCGGCGCCACCCGATCCGCCAGATCGAGGTCCGGTTGACGAACCCGAAGAACGGCTGGCGGGTGCGGTACCGCCGCTCCTACATTCTGAAATCCGAGGAACAGCGCCTCGCCGACCGTCTGTACGCCGCCCTGAAGCTTGGGGAGCAGTCGAACGCCCTCGGGGCCGATATGACCTTTGGCGAGGTTCGGAACGGGGCCGGCCAGGGACAGGTCACGCTGCCGGTGGAAGTTCATGTGCCGGTAGCCGCCGTCACACGGCTGCCGGGACCTTCCGGCTCGAGCGGCACGGTCCGGATCTTTCTGGTCGCCGGCAACGACAAGGGCGAGCGGACACCGATACGGCAGAAGGCCGTGACACTGAGCGACGCGCAGTTGGCACCGGAACTCGAGAGCGCCCTCGTGGTCGTGAACGTCGATCTGCCGCCCGGTCGGTTCGACGTGGCGGTCGGCGTCCGGGACGAGGCCTCCGGCAGCGGCAGCTATCTCGTCCGCGAAGCGGTCGTCGAACTTCCGGGCGGCTGAAGGCAACCTGAGCAGGCCAACGGAACCTGCGGCCGGTCCTCCGATGCAGGTCCGGGTGTCGGTGCGCGGGTTCAGGGGCCGGTGACGCGGGCCCGGAAGGCCTCGACGTCCGCGGCGCCGGTCAACACGTCCAGGCCGGTGTAGATCGGGTCTTCCACGTTCTCGCCCCGAGTCAACTGCAGCAGTACCTCCATCGACCGATAGCCCATGGCGTAGGGCCGCTGCCCCACCTGGCCGTGACTCAGCCCCTCGACCAGCAGGTCCAGTTGCATCGGCAGCACGTCGGCGCCGATGATCGCGAGATCCAGTGACTCGATCCGCGCCCGGTAGGGCTCGACCGCCTGCCGATACGCCTGATCGACAAACTGCGGGAACCCCCCGGTGATCGAGAACGCGTCGAGTTCCGGCTCCGAGGCCAGCACCTCGGCCATCTGCTGGACGGCGAGCGGAAAGTCGTCGTTCGTGTAAAGCGGGCAGGCCGCGACCTCGGTCCAGCCGTTCCGGTTCTCGAGGCGGTCACCGGGAGGACCGGCGGACTCGACTCCCGCGAGCGTCTCGCGGAGCCCCTGCATCCGCTCGTTGTGGTTCATCGCCGCCGGGCCGCCCGACTGGATGCAGATCGTGCCGCCGTCCGGTTTCAGTTCCTGGAGCAGCTTCGCCTGCTCGACGCCCATGGCGCGGTTCTCCGTGCCAATGTACGTCGTCCTCAACCCCGCGTCTTCCGCCAGCAGGTCCGAGTCCCAGGTGATCACGGGGATACCGACCTCGTTCGCGCGGGTCAGTGCCCGCGCCATCGCGGTCGCGTTCGAGGGCGATACGGCCAGTCCATCCACGCGGCGGGTGATCAGGTCCTCCACCACCTGGATCTGATCCGCCTCCGTGTGTTCGCTGGGGCCGATGTACAGACATTCGACATCCTCGAGGTCCGCGGCCGCCTGCATGCAGCCGTCGCGGGCCAGGTCGAAGAACGGGCTGTTCATCGCCTTCGGCACCAGGGCGAAGGTGTAGCCGGCCTGCTCCCGGGCACAGCCTCCGACCGCCAGCACCAGAACCAGGAACCCAACCACGCGGAGCTTCATCGACCGGTCCTTCTCACTCGTTCGACGAGCATAGCGACGACGATGGAGCCCCCGACGAAAGCGCCCTGCCAGTACGGATCGACGCCGAGCAGAAGCAGGCTGTTCCGGATCAGCTCGATCAGCGCCGCACCGGCGACCGCTCCGAACGCGCCGCCCTCCCCGCCCATCAGGTTGGCGCCGCCGATGACCGCGGAGGCAATGACGCGCAGTTCGTAGCCCTGCCCCAACGCGTTCGTGACCGCTCCCAGCCAGCCGATCATCAGGATCGCCGATGCCCCGGCGAGCAGGGAACTCAGGACGTAGACCGTGAGTCGGACCCGGGCCACCGGCACCCCGGCCAGCCGTGCCGACACCTCGTTACCGCCGACCGCCAGGACGTGCCGGGCCAGCCGGCTGTACCGGAACCACGCCGCGGCGCCGAGCGCGGCAACCAGCAAAAGCCAGACCGGGTTGGCCAGCCCCAGGAAACGGCCGCCGCCCAGGCCAAGCAGGAGATCCTCGTCCGGCCCGAAATCGTGGACCATCCTGTTGTTCGAGATGACGAGCGCAAGCGACCGGGCGATGCTCAGCATGCCGAGCGTGACCACGAAGGGCGACAGCCGGAGATACCCCACGAGCGCGCCGTTCACGACGCCGCACAGGAGCGCGCAAGCCAGGCCGGCGGCCGCGGCCAGCACCAGGGGCTGGCCCGAACCCAGAACGAGTCCGGTCACGATCCCCGCGAGCCCCATCACCGAGCCGACCGAGAGATCGATGCCGCCGGTCGCGATCACGGCCGTCTGGCCCAGGGCGATCAGGCCGATGAAGGCGAAGTTCCGGCTGACGTTGAAGATGTTGTCACTGCTCGCGAACGGCTCCGAGACCAGGCTCATCACGCCGGCGAGGGCGGCAACCGTCAGCGTCACCCACAGCGACTGGGGTGCTCGGCGGAGGCTCTTCACGCGGCTTCGATCGCGCCGGTGATCAGGGCCGTGACCTCCTCGGGCGACGACTCGGCCGTCGGCTTGTCCGCCACCTTGCGTCCGCGTCTCAGAACGACGATGCGATCGGCAACCGCGAACACGTCCGACATCCGGTGCGAGACGAGCAGGATGCCCACGCCCTGCTCCTTCAGTCCCCGGATCAGTTCCAGCACTTCGGCGATCTGGCGCACGCTGATCGCCGCGGTCGGTTCGTCGAGCAGCATGAGCCGGGGAGAGCTCAACCGCGCCCGCGCGATGGCCACGGCCTGGCGCTGGCCGCCGGACATTCGCCGCACCAGGTCGTCCGCACGGGTGTCCGAGCCGAGTTCCTCGAACAGCTCCGTCGATCTCCGCCGCATCGCCGCGTGGTCCAGCACCGGCAGGATCCCGAACAGCCGGCGGCTCAACTCGCGCCCCAGAAACACGTTGGCGGCCGCCGAGAGGTTGTCGCAAAGCGCCAGATCCTGGTAGACGGCCTCGATGCCGAGTTCCCGCGCCGACAGCGGCGAGAGATCGACATCGGCGCCGCCCCACAGCACCCGGCCCGACGTCGGAGCGAAGTTTCCGGCGACGATCTTCAGCAAGGTCGACTTGCCGGCGCCGTTGTCGCCCATGAGCCCCGCGACTTCTCCGGCGCCGACCTCCAGGTCGACGTCGAGCAGCGCCTCGACGGCGCCGAAGCGCATGCCGACCGACTTCAGTTCCAGCATCGCCAGGCGGTGAGCCGGCTCAACCGGCGAAGCGCTCGAAGTAGGACGGACCCCGCGTCAAGACGTACCAGGCCATGAAGCCCGTCAGGAAGACGGTGACGGCGACCATCGCTCCCCACCACACCCAGCCCCGACCGCCGGACGGACGGTCCTCGCCCAGGTAGCCGCGGTTCTTCTGGAGCATGACGAAGCCGACGTAGGCCGCGGGCAGGAAGAGCCCGCAGACGATGTTCGTGGGCACCGCCAGCCAGACCGCGATGTCGCCCCAGAACACCGGCCCGAGCACGCCGGGCGCCGGAAGCAGCATGGCCAGCCGGTGCTTCCTGCTGCCGAAGTCCCAGCCGAACAGTTCGCAGGCCACGAAGCCGGTCGCCAGCATGTGCAGGGTAATCGTCGACAGCGCCATGCCGAGCACGCCCAGATCGAACACCACCCGTCCCACCGCGGGTCCCGCGACGGCCGCCAGCGACTGGGCCGCCTCGACCGGACTCAGCCGCACGCCGTCGTAGGCGGGGTCGAGGTGAATCGTGTTCGCCGCGGCGATGACCATCAGGCTCGCGGCCAGGACGTAGGGCACGAAGGTCCCGGTCCACAGGTCGAAACGGGCCAGCGATCTGTGCTCGCGCGACCAGCCGCGGGCGAGCAGCGAGTACGGGTAGAGGAACACCATGTTGATCCCGACGGCGGCCGACAAGCCGCTCAGGATCACCGTCACGCCGAGCACTCCGTTCCGTTCCCCGGGCACCGCGAAACCGACGAAACCGCGAAAGAGGCCGCCCCAGTCCGAGATTCCCGTGCGGATCACCACCCAGGCGAAACAGACGACGATCCCCCACACCATGTAGCGCAGGAGCCGCTCGTAGACGCGAATCAACTCCGGCCGGCGACCGTAGAGCGACGAAATGAGCACGGCCCAGACGAGGACGACGAAGCCGAGGCCCGCCGCCGGCAACCCCTCGATCCCCGCCGCTTCTCCGAGGTCGACCAGGACCGCGGAGGCCAGCGAGTACTGCGGGAAGTGCCAGACGATCGACGCGATGAGCGCGCCCAGGGCCCAGCTCCAGGCCAGCGGCGCTCCCGCGAAGCGGCGCATCGCGTCGAACGGCCGCATGCCGGTCGACAGGGTCTGATGGGCGACCGCCGAGAGCATGACGAGCCCAAGCAGCATGGCGAGCGGCGCCACCCAGAGGAGCTGGTAGCCGAACACGGCCCCGGCGAACAGGGCGGAAGCCGCCGTGCCGCTGCCGAGCGTCATCGCGCTCTGCATGTAGCCCGGACCGATCAGTCCCGCGAACGCTCGCCAGCGGGCCGTCCGGGGTTTGCCCTCGAGTTCAACGAGTTCCCGCCGTTCCGCGGCCAGCGCCGCCGGGTCGGGCGGATGGGCCATCCGCAGGCCGACCCGCAGGTCGTCCCGCTCGGCGGCGGACAACTGTTCCGGCATCTCAGCTAGGCTACTTCACCGCGATGCGCTGGCGAGTTCCTTCCCTGATCGCGCTCGCCCTGTCCGTGTCACCTCCGGCGGACGCCCAGCGAGGCGACCGCGAGGGCCACGTGATGGATCAGGTGTGGCGCCGGTTCAAGGTGCCCGAATCGCCTCCACTCGCGCCGGCCGAGGCGATGGCGACGCTGCGCGTGGCCCCCGGCTTCCGCGTCGAGCTGGTGGCCGCCGAACCCCTGGTCGAAGACCCGGTCGCCATGGCCTGGGACGAGCGGGGACTCCTCTACGTCGTCGAGATGCGGGGCTTCATGCCGACCGTCGACGGCGAGGGCGAACAGGAGCCTGTGGGGCGGGTCGTCGTGCTCGAGGACACGGACGCGGACGGCGCGATGGACCGGAACTCGGTCTACCTGGACGGCCTGGTCAGCCCGCGCGCGATCGCCGCCGTCTCGGGCGGCATCCTGATCGGCGAACCGCCGAACCTGTGGCTGTGCCGCAGCGAAGCCGAGGCCGGCGGGCTGCCCCGCTGCGTAAGCCGGAAGCGGCTGCTCGCTTACGGCGACCCGGACCCCGATCTCCTGGAACACACGGAGAACGGGCTGCTGTGGGCGCTCGACAACTGGATCTACAACGCCAAGTCCGACCGGCGCTTTCGGCTGCGCCAGGGTCCCGAGGACGCCTCGATCGAGGTCGATCCGACGCTGTTCCGGGGCCAGTGGGGCATCGCCCAGGACGACGTCGGCCGCCTCTACTACAACACGAACTCCCGTTACCTGTTCGCCGACCTGATCCCGGCCGACTACGCGCTGGCCAACGCCGAGCACCAGCCGAGAAACGGCGGCATCGGCGCCAGCGAACGGCTCGTGCATGATGAGACGGTCTACTCGATCCGCGTGAATCCCGGCATCAACCGCGGCTACGTAAACAGCATGCTGCGCGAGGACGGCAGGCTCGCGGTCACGACCTCGGTCAGCGGCCTCGTGGTCTATCGCGGCGACCAGTTCCCCGCCACCTTCCGCGGCGATGTCTTCGTGCCGGAACCAGCCGGCAACGTCGTCGCGCACTTCGATCTGGCGCCCGGTACGGCGACGAACGGAATTCCGACACTGGTCGCCGAGCACCGTCGCTACGGCGATCCGAACTGGGTCGAGCGCGAGTTCCTGGCCTCGACCGACGAGCGCTTCCGTCCGGTCGATGCGAAGGTCGGACCGGATGGCGCGCTCCATGTGATCGACATGTACCGCGGCATCCTCCAGCACGTCCGGTATGTGACGACCTATCTGCGCGAGTACATCCTCGAGCACGGACTCGACCGCCCGGTCGGCATGGGCCGCATCTACCGCGTGGTCTGGGAGGGAGACGTCGAGGACCCCGCCTCCGTCCGTCGCGAGGTGCCGGGCCTTGCGACCGCGGCTGACCGCATTGCCGCCCTGTCCCACCCGAACGGCTGGTTGCGTGACGCGGCCCAGCGGCTGCTCGTCGAGAACGAACTCGACGACGCGGGCCGCAGCGCCCTGCGCGAGCTCGCCCGTTCCGGCGACGACCCGCTCTCCCGGATCCACGCCCTGTGGACGCTCCATGGCCGCGGCGAGCTGGATGACGCCACCGTGCAGAGGGGTCTGCGAGCCCGGGATCCCTGGCTCGTCGTTCACGCTCTGCGAGCCGGCGAGGAAACGCTGGCAGGAAGCGCCGCCGGCGAGGCCACGATCACCGAACTCCTCGACTCCTCGTCGCCCGAGGTCCGCACCCAGGCCCTCCTGACCGTGGGCGCCATGGCCCGGCAGTCGACCTGGGCGAGCAACGTCCTCGCCGAACGCGTCGCGGCGCAGCCGGACGACCCCCTCCACCGCCAGGTTGCGCTTTCCGCAAATCTGGACGGAACCGCCGCCGGCGAGCCCCCGGACCCTCCTGCAGCGGCTCCCACCATGACCGCCGCCGAAGCCGCCCAGTTCAACCGGGGCCGCCGCCACTACCGCGCCTGCCGCTCCTGCCACAACAACGACGGCCGGGGCCAGGAAGGACTGGGCCCGACTCTCGTCAACACCCCGTGGGTTCTGGGATCACCCGAGCGCCTGACCGCCCTCGTCCTCCACGGAATCGAAGGACCGATCGAAGTCCACGGCGAAACCTGGGACGACCTCATGGAGGCCGGCGTTGTCCTCAAGGAAGCCAAGGACATGGCCGTTATCTCCTGGCACGACCTGCATGACGGCGACTTCCAGATCATGCTCTTCGCTGCCGGCGGCGAAATGTTCGACGAAAACGGTGACTTCGGCGGCATCAATGATCTCGGTAAGCAGATCCTTGAGTTCCAGCGCATGACCATCCACGACCTCGGCATCGCCATCTCCGCCCCCGTCACCGGCGATTCCACCTGGTCGCCGCCCATCTACTGGGAATCCTTCCGCCAGGACCAGATCGCCTGTACCCTCGGCGCCCCCTGGCACAATGGCAAACTGGGCCGCGAAGATAAGATCGGCCCCGGCCAGGAGAACGAATGGCGCTTGCAGCGCATCCCCGCCGGCTTCGGTGCCAACGGGCCCACTGCCACCCATGGCGGTACCAGCGTCAGCATTCCCAAGCAGGCCCAGCATCCCGAAGAAGCATGGCAGATCATCGAGCACTCACACCTGACCGAAGCCGTGCTCCAGGACTCCATCGAACGCGGCATCTGGCCCTCCTACATTCCCGTTCTCGACGACCCCATCCTGAACGAGCCGTACGACTACTACGAAGGCCAGGTCATCGGCGAGCTCTACAAAGACCTCGCCCTTCAGATGCCTCGCATCTTCCAGTCGCCGTGGGCGCCCGAATTCCACACCGCCATCAACAACTTCGTGATTACGCCCGTCCTGCAGGACGGCGCCGACATCGACGCAGCCTTCGCTGAACTGGAACCCGAGCTGGAACGCATTAAGTCGCTCTAGTGGCTCCGCACAGCGAAACGTCCAGTTCCTTTTGAACTGAAAAGCATTGAAAGTAGGGACTTTAGCAGCACTTTCGCATTGAATGGGGAGGGGCCGGCGCCTCTCCCCTTCATTTCGGTTTCCCGGAGTGCAGTACAGCTGTCGGCAAGTTCCTTGATGGGCAGATACTCCGCCCACTCTTGGTATATGAGACCTGAACCACGGAGTTCTGCATGGCATCGTCAAGCGAAATATCCCCGACCGGACGTAGGTACGCCCCCGGAACGCCCACTGGGTTCAAGCTTTGGTGGCACCGTCATCGCCTGACGATCATCCCCTATTTCTACATTGCGCCCTTCTTCATCCTGTTTGCCATCTTCCTTGCTTGGCCGGTCCTTCGCAGCTTTTACCTCAGTTTTCATAAGCAACAGGGGATCAGCATACCTACCTTTATTGGCCTCGACAACTATTTCAATCTCCTGGCTGACCCTCGATTCAAACAGTCGCTGCTCAACACAACAGTCTACGCCTTGGGAAGTCTCCTCCTGCAAATTCCACTTGCTTTTGTTTTGGCAGTCGTTGTCAACTCCAGGCTTGTTCCCTGGCCGAATGCAAAAAGCTTCTACCGCCTCTCCTACTTCGTGCCCCTGCTGACCTCCGCCGTCATCGCCAGCCTCATGTTCAGCATCCTCTACGACTACAACTCCGGCCTGATCAACAGCTATCTGATGCGGTTTTTTGGTGAAGAGGCAAAGGTGGGCTGGGTTCGCAATGCCAGCGTCGTGAAGTTTTCCATCATCCTGCTGCTCATCTGGCGCTTTACCGGCATAAACTCTCTATACTTTGTCGCCGGCCTCCAAAACATCCCCAAAGAGTTGGAAGAGGCCGCCGCAATCGACGGCGCCAACTGGTGGCAGGTCCTCGTTGGCATCACCATCCCCCTCATGCGTCCGGTCATCCTCTTTGTGACCGTTACCGCAATCAACGGCTCCTACCAGATCTTCGCCGAACCCTATCTGCTTACCGGCGGCGGCCCCCGCGACCAGTCCCTGAGTATCGTCCAATATCTGTACAATACCGGCTTCTCCTACTTCAATCTGGGCTACGCATCAGCTATCGGATATACCCTGGTCACAATTATCGTCATCCTGGCGATTCTCAACCTGCGCTTTTTCGGCGCATTTCGAGAGGACCAATAGGACCATATCCGCGAAACATGGTCTCCAAGGTGTCTCTTCAGAGGGCTCTCTTTCTATCTGATCAGGTGAACGCGGTTCAGCACAGAGGCAACCAATGACAACAAGCGCGCAAACCACGACCGTAGCAGGACCGAGATTCTCCGCAATCCGCGTTCGCAACGGGTTTCTTGTCAGTCTGGCAAACTTCCTGCTGCTAATCGGCGTGATCCTGGCCGCCGTCCCCTTCATATATATGATTTCCGCCTCCTTCAAACCGCAAAATGAAATCTTTACCTTCCCGGTTCAGATCATCCCCAAAAATCCCTACCTCGACAACTACACGACCCTATTCGGCGAAACACTCTACCTGCGTTGGTTCTTCAATACCGCCATCGTCGCCGTTGGACGCACCGCTCTCTCCCTCTTCTTGTGCATGCTGGCCGGATTCGCCTTCGCCAAATATGATTTTCCTTTCAGGCGCGTTCTCTTCGTCATGGTATTGGCCAGCTTTACGCTTCCCTTTGAGGTCGTGCTTATCCCCCTTTATACGATGATGGTCAGATGGGGCTTGCTCAACACCTACTGGGTGCTGATCGTGCCCTTCGCCGCCAGCGCCTTCGGCATCTTCCTCGCCCGCCAGTACGCACTGGCACTGCCCACTGAACTGATGGAAGCCGCCCGCATCGACGGCTCCAGCGAGCTGGGCATCTTCTTCCGCATCGCCCTGCCCAACCT
>JAPVWO010000012.1 GCA_027493375.1 Candidatus Multivorans thiocomprendens
GCGTAGGCATGGCCCCGTAGCCGCTTCCGGCGTTCCGCGCCGGCGCCGGGCGGAGGTCGCCCTCCGCGGCCGGCGCCGAAGGCCGCCGCCGGGGGTTCCGGCGGCCGCGCTGCTCCTGTTCGCCGTCGCCGCCCCGGCGATCGGCCAGGGGCCCACGGTGACCATCGAAGCCGGACCGGACGCCGTCGAGGGAGGCGAGATCAAGTTCGTCGTCAAGCGAACCAACACCGTTTCGAGTCTTCAAGTCAACTACGTCCTCGAACAGAAGGGGCAGTGGGTCGTTCCCTTTTTCAACTCCCGCACGTTCATCGGGAGCGGAGACACCGAAAAGGCCCTCGTCTTCCTCTCCCAAGCGAACGACGCCGTCGATTCTCCGAGCGGCTCCGTCACCGTGAGACTGGCGACCGGCAGCGGCTATGTTCTGGGTTCTCCAAGCGAGGCCACCCTGAGCGTGGCCGACGACGACCCCACGTCGGTGGCGCTGAGCGCGACCGGAGGCGACATCGACGAGGGCGAGTCGAAGACGCTGACCGTCTCGCTCGGCCGCGCGCTCGTGGCGGGCGAGAAACTCACCGTCGCGCTGGCGTTGGGCGGCTCGGCCGTCTTCGGCGTCGACTACTCGCTTTCGCCGCCGAACCCGGCGCCGAAGGGGGTCGGCTACAGCAACCTGTCGAGCACCGATCCGGCGAAGGACCCGCCCGCCCTCGTCTTCACCGGGCAGAACGGGGCGGCCCGCCGGGCCACGCTGATCCTGGAAGGCCTGACGGACCGCCTGGTGGAATCGAGCGACACGGTGACCGTCGGCCTGGGCACGCTCACGGCGGGCCCGGGGCTGGGCGGCGGCGCGAAGGCCGCCGCGGGCAACGTCAGCTTCGAGATCGACGACGCCACGGACATCGAGGTTGAAATCGAGGCCAAGGCCGCGGCGGTCACCGAGGGCGCCGACGCCGTCTGGACTCTCACCGCCGATCCGGCGCCGCTGGCCAACCTCACGGTCGACGTCGACATCGTGAAGACCGAAGGGGCCGCGAACAGCGATCAAGGCTCGAAGTCGGTCGTGATCGAGGCGGCCAAGACCGCGGCCGAACTCGCCGTGGCGACCGACGGGAACCAGACCGACGATCTGTACCGGAGCCTCACGGCCACCGTTCAGGCCGGCGAGGGTTACGTCCGCGGCGCGGACGAGACCGCGAAAGTCAACGTGCTGGACGACGATCCGACGACCGTGACGCTGGAGGTCACGGATTCCGAGGCGCTGGAGGGCGGGCCATGGGACGCCGCCAGGTTCACCGTCAAGCTCAACCGCAAGCTGTGGTCGACCGAGACTCTCTCCGTCCCCCTTCTCTTCTCCGGGGGCTCGCCGGGGAAGCAGTTCGACCTGAGCCACGGAGGGGACGGCGACTTCGACGCCGCCACGAACACCCTGGCGTTCAAGCGCGGTCAGAATCTGGCCGAGTTCACTCTCACCGCGCGGCAGGATTCGGACGACATCGAGGACGACACCGTCGTCGTCGACATCCCGAGGTCCTCCACGGGCGCCACCAGACTCGGACCGAAGCACCTCGAGGGCGCCGCGGTCGGGTCCCGGACCGGCGACGGCGAGATCGTCCTCCTGGACCGCAACCGCACGTACCGGATCACCGGCGGGGACGCGGTGGACGAAGGCGGGACGGCGACGTTCACCGTGCACGCGAACCGGAAGCTCGCCACCGGCGCCACCGTCCACGTCGACATCACGCAGCAGGGCGACTTCGTGGAGGCTTCCACCCTGGGACGGAGGTCCGTCTCGATGTTGAAGTCGGACGTCAGCAAGGATCTGACCGTCCGGACGGTCGCGGACGAGAAGGACGAAGCGCACGGGAAGGTCATCGCCACGATCGCCCGCAGCCGGCAGTACCGGGTCGCCGACCCGCCCGGCAACAGCGCCGCCGTGACGATCAACGACGACGACGAACCACCGGCCCAAACGCCGGTAGCGAAGTTCGACGCGGCTTCCGCCGCCGTCGCCGAGGCGGGAACATCGACGACGATCGGCATAAGCCTCTCGCCCGCGCCGGCCGAGGCCATCACGCTGAAGTACACGCTGTCCGGCACCGCCGCCCTGGGCGACGACTACGCGATCGCGGGCGCGAGCGGCGGCGCCGGAACCCTGGCGGTCGCGAAGGACGCCGCGACCGCCTCGCTGACGGTCGCGATCACCGACGACGCGCTCGGCGAGGGAGACGAGACCGTCATTCTGAGCCTCGCCGACGGCACGGGCTACTCGGTGGGGGAAGCCCGCCCACGCGACCCTGACCATCGCCGACGACGAACCCGCGCTCGCCATCGCGGCAGGGGCGACGACCGTCGTCGAGGGAACGGCCGCGGTCTTCACGGTGAGCTCGGACCGGTCGGTCGCGGCCGCCCTCCCGGTCGGCCTCGCCGTGACCGCCGACGGCGACTTCTTCGACGACGACCACCTCGGCGCCCGCGAGGTCACGATCGCGAAGGGCGCCAAGACCGCCAGCCTGACGGTTCCGACCGCGAACGACGGCGCCGACGAGCCGGACGGCTGGATCCGCGCGACCCTCGAGGACCGCGCCGCCTACACCATCCCGGCGCCCCCGGGCGACGGCGCGCGCACCGCCGTCACCGACAACGACGACCCGGTGCCCGTCGTCAGCATCGGCGGCGGCGCCGCCGTCACCGAAGGCGGAACCGCCTCCTTCACCATCAGCGCCACGCCGGCGCCGAAAACGGGCCTGCCGGTGAAGTTGACGCTCTCCCAGACCGGCGACTACGCGCCCGACGGCGATCTGGGAGAGTCCACGGTCACCGTCGGCACCTCGGGAATCGTCGTCCACACCTGCCCCACCGTGAACGACGACGCCGACGAGCCGAACGGCCGGATCACCGCGACGCTCCTTCGGGGCGACGGCTACGTGGTCGCCGATCCGCCGGGCAACGCCGCCAGCGTGCCGGTGAACGACAACGACGGCGCCCGGTCGCCGCCGAATCCGACGCCGCCACCCTCGCCCACGCCGCCGGGACCCGCGCCGCCACCCTCGCCCACGCCGCCGGGACCGACGCCGCCACCCTCGCCCGCGCCGCCGGGCGGTCGGCTCCAGGCGAAGTTCGTCCTCGACCGGACCTGCGCGGAAGAGCCGTGCCGCGTGAGCACCGGCGAATCCGTCCGCTTCCTGGACACCAGCGCCGGCCCCGTTCGCTCCCGCCTGTGGGACTTCGGCGACGGCGGCGCCTCGCGCGCCAGGGACCCGGCCCACGCGTGGAGATCGCCTGGCTTCCACCGGGTCACGCTGACCGTCGGCGACGGCCGCGCCGAGTCCAGGGCGACGAAGACGTTCCTGGTCGAGGCCGCCGCGCCCGAGGGATCCTGCGCGAGCGGCGCGGCGACCCGCTGCCTGCGGAATTCCCGCTACGCCGTCACCGTCGACTGGTTCGCCGCGGACGGCGGCGGCGAACCGGCGACCGTCGTCCAGGCCGGCACCAACGACTCGGCCCTGTTCCGGTTCTTCGACGCGGACAACTGGGAAGTCCTCGTCAAGGTTCTCGACGGTTGCGAAGTCAACGGCCACGTCTGGGTGTTCGCCGCCTCCACCACCGACCTCGGCTACG